>NZ_JBTWMV010000003.1:0-371221 GCF_054850255.1 Streptomyces sp. 7R007
CTAGCTGCCGTCCATCAGCTTCGTGACCTTGAGTGTGTCTTCTCCATCTGCTTCACGCAGGTGGTCAGCTGACGATGGATGTCACGTAGCAAGTGCGTGCTGCCCGGCGCCGGGTTGAACCCGATATGCGTGTACGGGTTGTCGACGCAGGGATTTCAAACCTTGCGGGCGCTCCGAACCGCGAATTCCTGCATCCGTTCGGCGATCTCCTTGGCTCCGTAACGCCAGTCTTTCTGGAACTCGTCATACGCCTTGTACCTGTTTCAGTCTTGCTTCTGTTCGCGCCGAACATCACCGGTTGACGGCCTGGATTTCCTGGACGACGACGTTCTGGGTGGCGCCGAAAGTGCCGTCGGGAAGATCGCCGCCCGCTCCGCCGGAGCCGGTCCAGTGGATCTTCCAGGTGAGGGTGGCCTTGAGCGGGTACGAGTCGCCGTCCGAGGAGCGGAGGTATTTCACGCCGCAGGGCGGGGTCTCGTCGGCCTGGCCCTTCGCGTACGGCTCGCCGATGCGGCCGTTGTCGAACCGGCAGACGCCGGAAGCCGGGTAGGTGACTGCGTCCGAGGTGCCCGGGTCTATCTTCAGCGACACCGGCTCGGCCGTCGTCGTCGCGTAGATGCCGAGCACCGGCACGGAGGCCGTGACGGAGACCGGCTTGAAGGCGGCACTGTCCAGCCACGCCCAGGTCGGAAGGTTGACCTTGGTCGTGTTCGCGGGAGCCATGGTCACCTTCGTCCCCGGGACGCGGATCTCGTTGTAGGCGAGTTCGGCGAGGATCTCGGGAGTGACGGCGTTCGGAACGTCAGCGGGGGGCGGATCTCCCTTGTCCACCCAGAAGTAATCCTTCGTGCACGAATCCCAGCCGGGGGGATAGGTCTTGTTGACGTACGACCCCCACCAATACCCCTTGCCGCTCTTGTCCTTGTTGAAGGCCTTGTCGGGGTCGTTCGCGTTGTACTTCGCGCGCTGCTGGGCGTCCCACTCGTAACCCGTCGAGTCCGCCCCCCAGATCGGCTCCAGATACGCCTGCAACCCCTCCGGGGTGTACATCGGCGCGTACCAACAGGGAGGCGGAGCCCAGGATGTGGTGGATGTGACAGGGCCGGCGGTGCTGCCAGAGCCGTTGTTCGAGCGGTCGAAGACGATGACGCTGGCGGAGATGTTCCCCTGTCCGTCGGAGCTGCCCTGCTGTTCAGGCTGGCCGGCGGTGCCGGCGTCACCGCGACCGCCGGCGTAGGCGGCCTGAGAGGCCAGCACGGGCATGCACACCAGCGAGGCCACGATCGCTGTTCTGACGTACTTGTTTACGGCTGGCACGCCTTGTCCCCCCGGTTCGACGCGATGTCCGTCGTCTGCCAGACGCCCTGAGCGTTCTTCGCGAGGGCGGTGTGGTAGAGCACATAGCTGTCGGCTGTGGTCGGCGTCTTGTCGACCTTGCCGGTCTTCTTGTTCTTGAGGAACGACTTGCTTTCGTCGGAGCAGTAGGTGACGTACGCCTTGCTGTCTCCGGACAGGGTCACCTCGCGATCGAAGTACCGGGTCTCACCGATCCAGGTGTCGTTTTTGTCGATGTATCCCTGCACGAACGTGATCGCCGCGTTGAGGGCCTTACCCGTGTTGTAGAAGCCGAGGGGCTTCGTCCCCGTGCTGCCCTGGAAGATCGCGTCGTCCATCGAGTTGACGCTCATGGCGCTGTCCGCCAGGACTGCATCCTTCGTCGCGTTACCTGTCTTCTCGTCCTCGAAGACATTCTTGGCATAGGAGGGGAACGTGATCTCCGGGCGGCCGGCGGAGTCCGACGCGCTGGGTGTGGGGGAAGCGGGCGTCTTGCTGCCCGTGTCGGCTCCCGCGATCTTGTCGTTGTCTTTGCTCTTGGGGCTGTCGTCGCTTCCGCACGCGGACAGCGACAGGGCCGCAGCGGCGGTCAGCGCGATCGCTGCGAGCAAGGTGGGGCGGCGGTTCACGGTCGACTCCCGGTGAGACGAGGCTTCTCTTGAGCGAACCAAAGCTATCCGGGGGCATCCGGTGAAACCAGCGCGAGGCCTGTCAACCTATGGAGCGTATGCGGCCAAATCCGCCTCGCAGGCGCCCTTTTGAGGCGTCACAGTTGCGTAACACGATGACTGACTCATGCGGCGCTGTACTGAATCCGCCGTTCCACTCATGAAGAAGCAAAGCAGAACGTCCGGCGGTACGTGAGCTGTTGAGTTGCAGCTGCGTCGATGGGACGATCCCGCCGGCGCCCCGGGCAGCCCTCATGTCTTCACAGTCACTCAAGGCCCCAGGGCCGCGAGCCAGTCAGCAATCCGCGCCAGGACCGGGCCGGTCAGGTGCTCGGCGTCGGATGTGTAGACGGGCCATCGGAGTTCGGCGCAGGCGAAGAAGGACTCACCCCATGAGTTGCCCCAGGTGCGGGCCTCGCGTTCGCCTGTCTGTGGTGGATCCCGCCAAGCCAAGCCCCGGGAATCGGGGTCGGAGTCGGGGTCGAATTGGTGCAGCCATTCCGCTGGCTTCCGGGCCTTCCCACGTGGTTCGGGGTGAAAAGGGGGCATCTTGCGGCGACGCCCGATGTGACAGCCAACGCTTCTCCTGTTCGAGATCCTCGGTGTTGTGCTACATCCGTCCTGCTCCGTCAGCCTTTCTGCACAGCTCACTCCGGGTGTAGCGGTACTTCTTCTCTCTGGGCAATCAGTCTGGCCAGTTCATAGGAGTCAAGGGTGCCGATTGGACGCCGTCGCAGTTCATGGATGTGGATTTCACCAGAGAGGTCGAATCCTCGGGCGGGTCCGGCCAACGACCGCCTTCCAGTTGTTCCAGTGACTGGGAGAGGTCTGGGGACTCGTTCTTGGCAAGGCCCCTTTCCGGCCGACGTGGCTTGGCCCCTCGACGTACGGGAGCACGCTGTGCTCGACGTGTCCGGGGAAAACACCGCCTGCGTCGTTCCCGGAGCCTTCCGCTCTCACGAGCCCCAGGTCGCCCGTCGCCCTCAAATCAGCAACCGCTCCGGATCGACGAGTCCCGCAACTTGATCTCGCGGGAGTGGTCATCCGCGGCGGGGATGATCTCGTCGAGGACGACCACAGTAGCGGCTTCCATCCAGTCGATGGATTGGTCGCGGTCGATTGAGAAGTGACTGACGCGGAAGAACTCGACGCGCAGTCCGTGCTCGTGATTCCGCTTAGATCCGGTATGCACGCCGCCCCCGTACCTCTGGGAGCTGCGTCGGAGACGCACGCAGGTCTCTTAGCGGTTGACGGCTTGGATTTCCTGGACGACGACGTTCTGGGTGGCGCCGAAGGTGCCGTCGGGGAGGTCGCCGCCCGCTCCGCCGGTGCCGGTCCAGTGGATCTTCCAGGTGAGGGTGGCCTTGAGGGGATAGGTGCCGTCGCCGGAGGAGCGGAGGTATTTCACGCCGCAGGGCGGGGTTTCGTTGGCCTTGCCCTTCTTGTACGGCTCGCCGATGCGGCCGTTGTCGAACTGGCAGACTCCGGAGGCCGGGTAGGTGACGGCGTCCGCAGTGCCCGGGTCGATCTTGAGGGACTGCGGTGTCGCGGTCGCGGTGGCCTCAATGCCCAGGACGGGTACGGAGGCGGTGACGGAGACCGGCTTGAACTGGGCGCTGTCCAGCCACGCCCAGGTCGGGAGGTTGACCTTGGTCGTGTTCGCCGGGGCCAGGGTCACCTTCGTGCCGGGCACGCGTATCTCGTTGTAGGCGAGTTCGGCGAGGATCTCCGGGGTGACGGCGTTCTTGACGTCGGCGGGAGGGGCGTCGCCCTTGTCCACCCAGAAGTAGTCCTTCGTGCACGAGTCCCAGCCCGGGGGGAAGCTCTCGTTGACGTACGAGCCCCACCAGTAGCCCTTGCCTGACTTGTCCTTGTTGAAGGCCTTGTCGGGGTCGTTCGCGTTGTACTTCGCGCGCTGCTGGGCATCCCACTCGTAACCCGTCGAGTCGGCCTCCCAGATCGGCTCCAGATACTTCTGCAGCTCCTCCGGCGTGTACATCGGGGCATACCAGCAAGCCGGCGGCGTCCAGGACGTGGTCGACGTCAGCGCGCCAGTGGAACCACCGCTGCCGTTTTTCGAACGGTCGAAGACCACACCACCGACAGTCACGGACACCTTGCCATTGCCGTCGGTGTTGGCCTCTTCCGTACTCGATGGATTCTGAGTCTTGCCGTCCAACTTGTCGTCAGCGTGCGCCACGCTGGGGAGAACGAAAAGGGAAAGGCACAGCCCTGTGACGACAGCTGCTGCAAGCATCTTCGAGTTGTGACTCAGGGCTGGCACTCGGCACTCCCACTCTGCGAAACCATCTTCTCGATGACCCAGACGCCCTTGCTGTTCTTTTTGAGCGACGTGTGGTAAATGACGTAACTCTGCGCCGTGACCTCGGTCTTCTTGATCTTGTCGGGAAGGTACTTCACATATGCCTTACCCTGGTCCTCACAGTAGCTGAGTGAAGCCGTACCGTCTTTGTTCACGGCAACTTGGGGGTCATAAAATCGATAAGCGCCGGTGATGCTGGCCTTGTGGTCCACATAGTTCTGGATGAACTTCTGTGTGCCGGCGGCGGCTTCGCCCTCGTAATAGTAGAGGTATGCCTTGTCCAGCGCGTTCTGATGAACGATCGCCAAGTCGACGGCCTTGATGGACTGCTCGCCGTCCGCCAGGACCGCATCCTTGGCGGAGTCGCCCGTCTTGGGCCAGTCGAACGTGTAGGAGAGGTCCGACGGCATGTGGAGCACCGGTCGGTCGGCGCTGGTCGAGGCCGAGGAACTCGGAGAAGCAGACGCCGTCTCTGCCGTGTCGGCTCCCGCGATCTTGTCGTTGTCCTTGCTCTTCGGGCTGTCGTCGCTTCCGCATGCGGACAGCGACAGGGCCGCAGCGGCGGTCAGCGCGATCGCTGCTAGCAAGGTGGGGCGGCGGTTCACGGTCGACTCCCGGTGGGGCGAGGCTTCTCTTGAGCGAACCAAAGCTATCCGTGAGCATGGGGTGGCACCAGAGCGGAACCCTTCACCGAAGGAACGTATGAGGCCAAATCGGGTGCCGACAGCGCTGCTTGGGGCGTCACGGTTGCGTAACACACGGACCAGTCCGTTCCGGGTCACGCCGAGGGAGTTATTCCACTCTTGAACCAGCAAAGGGAGGTGGCCCGGGTATGGGGCGGCGTTGGCGGGACGGGCGGGGGACGTTGGTCGTGGGCGGGGAGAGTGGACCCGGTGCGGTTTCCGTCCCGTTGGAGATTGCCACGTCGTATCGGGCCCGTACGAGAGGGCTGTTGGGGCGGGATTCGGTCGAGGGGGTCATGCTGCTGTCGCCGGCCAGCGGTGTGCACACCTTTCGTATGCGCATGCCCATCGACGTCGCCTACCTCGACCGCCGGCTCGACGTCATCGCCGTGCGCACCATGAAGCCGGGGCGACTGGGGCTGCCCCGGCTTCGTTCCCGGCATGTGCTGGAGGCCGAGGCCGGTGCGATGGCGGGGTGGGGGATCAGGGCCGGGGTGCGGGTGGCCGTGGAGACCGTGGCGGCCGACGGCACCTGATCCGGACACCTCTCACGACGTGCCCGAGCGGGGGAACGTCACCTCCACTCGGCGGTTCTTCTTGCGGCCTGCTTCTGTCGAGTTGTCGGCGATGGGGTACTGCTCGCCGTAACCGCGTACCTCGAACGTGATGTTCGGATCGTTCAGGTCCTGGTCCAGCACTCCCTGTACGGCGTCCGCGCGCTGCTTGGACAGGACGTCGCCGTGGGCCGACGAGCCCAGGTTGTCCGTGAAGCCGAAGACCCGGACCTGGGTCGCGTTCTGTTTCTTGATCTCGTCCGCTATCGCGGCGATACGGGCCTTCGCCTCCTCGCTCAGCTTCGCGCTGTCCTTGCTGAACAGGACCTCCGCCTGCAGCGCGAACGTCACCGACGTGTTGGTGTCCTCACGGCGTTCCTCGCCGCCCTGGTCCTCCACGACCGACTTGATGTCCAGCACCTTGGGCTCGGCGAGCGTGGCGCCCTCCGGCAGCTTCAGGTCGGGGTCGTTCGGGTCGACCTGGACGGGGGCCGACGCCGACGGTTCGGTGCCCGGCGGGGCGCTCGCGCCCGGGGTTTCGTCCGCGTGGGCGGTCACGGCTCCGACGATGTTCGTCGCGACCATGAGGGTGGCCGCCGTGATGAGGAGGGGGAGGCGTGGTGGGGTGGTCATGGTCGCAGTCACGATCATGGGGCGCCTCATCCTGAGATCTTGATCGTGCCGCTGGAGAAGGTGGGTAGTTGGAAGGTCACCTCGGTGGTGGATGCCGGCGGGGAGGGGAACTGCATGAAGACCGGGACGGTCTGGCCGGCTTGGAGTGTTCCGAGGCCGGTTGTCGTCAGCGGTCGGCCCTCGGTGTCGCGGAGGATGTAGTAGCGCTTCTTGCCCTGGGAGTCCACGAGCGTGGCACCACCGAGAGAAATGCCGTGCTTGACGATCTCCGTCTCGTCGCCGCTCACCTGGGGCGGAATGACGAGAGACTTCGCGCCGTCGTTCTTCAGATTGCCGCTCACGGTGACGAAGCCACCGGAGTCCCTCTCGGCGGAGGTGATTTGGAGCAGCAGACCGTCCGTGCCCTTGAGTTCGAGCATCGGCGCGTCCGACTGGCCTTCCTGAGCACTCGGCTGCGATCCACCGCTCTTCGAGGCGGACGCCGACGAGTCCGGCTTCTTGCCGTCGTCGCCGCCCCCGCCTCCGCAACCGGCCACCCCGAGGGCCAGCCCGGCCGCAACGGTCAACGCGACCATCCCCCTGCGGGCCTGCGCCGTGAACCGAATGCTCATCGCTCCGCTTCCTTCTTCAACTCGTCGTTCGCTTGTCAGTCGGCCAGGTGGACGTCGAAGAGGTCCTTCGGTTCCGGGAGGTCGGTGAGGTCGTTCGGGTCCAGGTCCCAGTTCCGGTCCTTGCAGGTGAGCTGCGGCAGCGTGTCGTGCCCGGCGTCCTCACCGGGGAGCTGGAACGTGCACAGCGGCTCGATCACGGCGACGGCGTGGGCGTCCGACCTGATGTTCTCCGTGCCGGGCACGGTGGACTCGCCGACGGACTTGTTGGTCTGGACGTCGACCGTGTAGCGCATGTCCACGGGGCCGTTGCAGCCGGTCACACGGGCATCGTTCGCCGCGGCGAGCTCGTAGGCGCGCCAGCAGGTGTTGCCCGCCCCGACACCGTCGAAGATGTCCTGCCACTTGGTCGGGTCGAGTACGGCGTCCAGCCAGTCGCCCGCCAGTTGGTCCCGTGTCTCCTGAGCCGCCGCCAGCGCGGCGGCGTCAGCCGCCGTCTGCGATCCGTTCCGGTTCGCCGCGGCCTGGCCGACCGCGAAGTAGGCGAACGCGAGAAAGAGCAGGCCCGCCACCACCGTGATGTAGATGGGGAAAGCCTGCCCTGCGTCGCTGTACCTGCGCGAAACCGTCAAGTGATCTCGTTGATCTTCGCGAGGATTTTCTGCAGGATCGTCTGCCCGATGTTCGTGCCCGTCACCGCCAGCACGATCGCCACCACCACCGCGATGATGCCCAGGTACTCGACCGCCGTCTGCCCCGCGTCCCCCGTGCGTCGCCGAAGGGCCTGCGTCGTCGTGTTTCGCCAGCCGTTCACGCGCACCTTCGCCGCCACGGCCTTCTTCAGCATCAGGTCGCTCATGGTGCTCCCCTCGGGGTTCGTTTCCGACGCCGGAACCGTACGGTGACGCACCCCGGGCGGCAGAGGGTCCCAGGGCCCAATTGCGGGCCCAAACACCACGCTGGACTCTTCCCCGGGCCGTCATCGCGGTGCCGTTCCCAGCCACTTGGCCGTGGCCTCCGCGCGGCTGGTGCTGTGGAGCTTGGCGAAGATGCGGTTGATGTGGTTCTTGACCGTCTTCTCGCTGATGAAGCAACTGGCGGCGATCTGCTGGTTGTTCATGCCGGATGCGATGAGGTCCATGATCTCCGCCTCCCTCGCGCTCAGTCGGAACCGCGACTTGGACTCTTCAGAGAGTGCCACAGGTGGTTGCGTTTGCGAAGGGGGTTTCTCAAAAATACTTGTATGCAGAGGATGTTGAGGGGTGAATTCGTGTGCGATCGCATCGCTCGGTGGCGCGGTCCGCCGCAGCTGCGCCAGCAGCGCACCCGCCGCCGTGTGCGTGAGGTACGCCCTGCCCTCCTTCACGTCCCGTACCGCCGTCACCAGTTGGTCCGCCGTGAACTCGCCGTGCACCAGGTAGCCTCCCGCCCCCCGGCGCAGCGCCTCCTGGACGATCTCCGACTCCCTGCTGTACGTGAGCATCAGGACCGGGGCGATCCGCACCAGGTGTGGGAGGGCCGCGATGCCGTCCACCCCGGGCATTCTGACGTCGAGGAGGACCACGTCGGGGCGGTGGCGCCGTACCGCCTCGTACGCCTCGCGGCCATCCGCGGCCTCCGCCACCACGCTGATGTCCTCGCGGCCGGAGAGGAGGGCCGTCAGGCCCGCGCGGACCACCGGGTTGTCGTCGGCCACCACCACCGTGAGCGATGCCGGTGCTGGGGTCGCCTCAGTTGCGAACGGGCTGGTCATCCCCCGGTCCCTCCCTTCTCACGGCCGCCAGCGGCAGCTCCAGCCGCACCTCCGTGCCCCTCGGATGGGCACCGCGCCCGATGCGGATGCGGGCGCCCACCGAGGCGGCCCGTTCGACCATGCCCAGCAGGCCGAAGTGGCCCTCCTTGCGGAGCTGTTCGAGGGTGGTGTCCGGCGGGAGGCCGCGGCCGTCGTCGTAGACGCTGATGCGGAGCAGGCCCTCGTGCACGCCCGCGGTCACCTCCACCCGGGTTGCGGACGCGTGCCGGTGGGCATTCTCCATCGCCTCGGCGGCGATGGAGAGGAGTTGGCGGCCCACGGCGGGCGGGATGGGGGTCGTCAGGCGGTCTCCGGTCGGGGAACACGTCGCCGGTACGCCCGTGCGTGCGCTGAAGTCGCCTGTGCGGTCCGTCAGTTCGCTCAGGACGTCCGTGCCGTGGTCGGGGTCGTGCTCGCGGCGCAGGTCCGTGAGGAGTTCGCGGGCCTCCGTGGCGGCGCGGCGGGCCGAGCGGGCCACCAGGTCCGCCTGCCGTCTGATCAGGGCCGGGTCCATGGTGTCCGTGGCCGCCGAGTGCGCCAGGCCGTCGGCCGCGAGGGCGACTCCGTGCAGGGTCTTGGCCACCGAGTCGTGCATCTCCCGTGCCAGACGGGCCCGTTCCGCGCTGACCGCCTCCGTGACCGCCAGCCGTGCCTGGACCTGCGTCAGCGCCTGGGTGGCGGTGCCGAAGCGGAGCATCAGGCCGCGCAGCGACGAACCCACGGCGCCCGCTATCACGCACAGGCCGGGGAGGAGGAGGGACTCCGCCAGGTTCGCGTGCAGGTCTCTCGTCGTCGCGTAGACCAGGAGCAGGATCAGCGACTGGAGCGAGGCGAAGCAGGCCGCTCCGCGCCAGCTGTAGACGATGCCGGCGAGCAGCGGGGTGCAGACGCTGACGTAGGCGAGGGTCGTGTCCGGGCCCGCCGAGACCAGGAGGAGGGAGCCGAAGAGGGTGTCCACCGCGAGGAGGGTGGGGTGGCGCAGGAGGAGGGGGCCGAAGCGTTCCCAGTCGCGGTAGAGGACGTACGAGCCCATGAAGGTGACCACGACGGCGGCGCCGACCAGGCGGGTGGGCACGCCGGGGGCGGCGTTGAGGAGGGCTGCGGGGGCGGCGAGGGCGATCATGGCCAGGCGGAACGCGAAGACCTGGCGGCACATGGCCTGCAGGGCGTTGATCTGGAGGGGGATGGTGGGGGCGGCGTGCGTACGGCTGCCGGATGCGGCCCTACGACGCCGCCCCGGACGCCACCGCGGCCGCCGTTGCGGGACGTCCACCCCACCCGACGCCTCCGGCCCCGCCGCTTCCGCCACCGACTGCTCCGCACCTGCGAGTGCCCCCGCCGACTCCTCCGGACCCGCGAGTGCCCCCGCCGACTGCCCCGGACCTGCCAGTCCCGCCGCCGACTCCTCCGCACCCGCGAGTGCCCCCGCCGACACCTCCAGCCCTGCCAGTCCCCCCGCCGACTCCTCCAGCCCTGCCAGTGCCGCCACCGACTGCCCCGCACCTGCCAGTGCCACCACCGACTCCTCCGGACCTGCCACTCCCCCCGCCGACTCCTCCGGACCCGCGAGTGCCCCCGCCGACACCTCCAGCCCTGCCGGTTCCCCCGCCGACTCCTCCCGGACCACCAGCCCTTCCGGTCTCCCCGTCGACTCCTCCGGCCCTTCCGTACCCGACCCCGGCCTCCCCGGCCCCTGCGGCTGCCGCGGCACCCCCGCCAACCGCACTCCGGCCGCCGCCCCCCGGTCCACAGCCTCCTCCGCCGCCACCGGCACCGCCGTCTCCGCCGCCACCCCCGACGCAGTGATCTCCGGCGTCACAGGCCGCCGTCGCCACAGCAGTCCCGTCGCTTCCCTCGTGTCGTCCCTCGTGGCCCTCGTATCCCGTGTGCCCCCTGTGCCCCTTGTGCCCTGTATGTCCTTCGTACCCCTTGCGCCCTGTGTATCCCTCGTGCCCCTCGTCATCGCCATCCGTCGTCGCCCCCGTTCACGGGCCCGTGATGGTGCCGAAGTCGGTGCCCGAGCCCAGTAGCAGGCCCGCGCCGAGCAGGAGCAGCGTGGCCGGCACCATGAACGTGGTGATCATCAGCGTGGCCCGGGGCACGGCGCGCGCCGCCTTGCGGCGGGCGTTCTGCGCGTCCGTGCGGCGCATGTCCTTGGCCAGGGATACCAGCGTGTCGACGATCGGCGCGCCGAGTTCCTCGCCCTGCTGCAACGCCGTGACGAACATGGCGACCTGCTCGGAGTCGTTGCGCCGGCGCAGTTCCGCGAAGGCCTCGCGGCGGCTCATGCCGAGGTCCATCTGGCGCAGGGTGATGCGCAGTTCGTCGGCCCAGGGGCCCTCGTAACGGGTGGCGACCCGGTCCAGGGCCTGGCGGAAGCCGAGGCCCGCGCTGACCACGACGGCCAGGACGTCGAGGAAGTCCGGGAGGGTGCGCTCGATGACGTCCTTGCGGATGCGGATCGCCGCCCAGATGCCGACCTCCGTCCACAGGGCGCCGAAGGCCAGCAGGAGCAGGGCGACGAAGTACTGGCCGCGCATGAGGAAGACCAGGAAGCCGACCGCGCCGAGGAAGCCGTAGACCGCCCGGCGGGCCGCGTAGCGGTCGATGGTCAGGCCGCCGGGGTTGCCCGCGAGGTCGATCTTGCGCCGGTACCTGGCGACCAGCGTGGGGCCCATCAGGCGCAGCACCGCGGGTGCGTAGCGCATGCCGAGGCGGTCGATGAGGGAGTCGACCGCGCCGGTGCGGGTGGCGCCGACCTCCAGGGCGAGCACCAGGTCGCCGGGGAGTTTGGTCTCCGCGCGGTACATGCGGATGCCGGCGAAGACGCCCCAGACGCTGAGGCCCATGGCGAGGGCGAGCAGGAGAGCCATCGGTGTCGCCCTCCTCAGACGTCGATGCGGGACATGCGGCGGATGAGGACGAAGCCGACGGCGTAGAGCGCGAAGGCGATGAGGACGCAGGCCTGTCCGATCGGGGATCCGGTCATGCGCTCCAGGGCGCCGTCCTTGACGCCGTTCATGAGGAACAGCGCGCCGATGCCCATGACGGGGACGGCGTACGAGGTCATGGTCACCTGGGAGAGCTGGGTGCGGATCTCGCGCCGGGTCTCCTTGCGTTCCTCCAGGGTCTCGGTGAGGTTGCGCAGGGCGCCGACGACCTGGCCGCCGGCCCGGTTGGAGAGGACGAGTGTGGTGACGAGGACGACCAGTTCGCGCGAGGGCAGCCGGTCGGCGAGGTCGCCGAGCGCCTCGTCGAGGGACTGGCCGATGGCGAGTTGGTTGGCGACCTTCTCCAACTCCTCGCCCGCGGGCGCCTCCAGTTCCTCCGCGGCCATGCCGATCGCGGTGCGCAGGGCGAGTCCGGCCTGGGTGGCGTTGGCCAGGATGCGGGCGAGTTCGGGGAGTTGGTTGATGAACTTCTCGATGCGTTTCTGCCGCTGCCAGTTGAGGAACTGCACCGCCACGCCGATGCCGAGCAGTCCGGCGAGGGGGCCGAAGAAGGGGGCGAGGGAGGCCTGGCCGACGAGCCAGAGGGCGGCGACCGTGGCGAGCATGTAGGCGAAGAACTCGCCGGGGGTGACGTCGAGGCCGGTGGCGGCCAGCCGCAGTTCGAGTTTCTTGCCGAGCCTGGTGCGGCGCAGGCGGCGGTCGAGGCGGCGGAAGCGGCGGGTGCGGCCTGCGGCCGGTATCTGACCGGTGTGCGAGAGGCGTTCGACGAGGGCGGCGCGGTCGGCCTTTCCGGCGGCGTAGCTGTGCAGGCCGGCGACGGCCAGGAGGCAGGCCAGCAGGGTGACGCCGGTGGTGAGGGTGACGAGTTTCTGCAGTTCCATGGGGGACGGCACCTACCTGGCTTCTCGGGTGGCGAGCTGGTCTGCGGACTGGGCGACGCCGAAGGCCTGCGGGATGGGCTGGTTGGCCATGTAGAGGCGGTCGGCGGTGCGGCGGGTGAGCGGGAAGTGCTGGAAGGCGCCGTGGATGCGGCCGTCGGGGGTCATCGGCCGGGCGTTGAAGCGGGCCACGGTGGCCAGGCGGTACGGCTCTCCGCCGTGGCTGTCGAGCAGGGCGACCTCGGTGACGCGGCGGACGCCGTCGGCGAAGCGGGTGAGTTGGATGATGACGTCGACGGCGCTGTTGATCTGGTCGTGCAGGGCGACGAAGGGGACCTCGACGTCGGACATCGAGGCCAGGGTCTGGAGCCTCATCAGGGCGTCCTCGGCGCTGTTGGCGTGCACGGTGGCGAGCGAGCCGTCGTGGCCGGTGGACATGGCCTGGAGCATGTCGAGGGACTCGCCGCCGCGGACCTCGCCGACGACGATGCGGTCGGGCCGCATGCGCAGGGAGTTGCGGACCAGGTCGCGGATGGTGATCTGGCCGTTGCCCTCGACGTTCGGCGGGCGCGACTCCAGGCGGATGACGTGGGACTGCTGGAGCTGGAGTTCGGCGGAGTCCTCGATGGTGATGATGCGCTCGCCCTCGGGGATGAGGCCGGACAGGGCGTTGAGGAGGGTCGTCTTGCCGGTGCCGGTGGCGCCCGAGACAATGATGTTGAACTTCGCCTGCACCAGGCCCGCGAGCAGGAACAGGATGTGCTCGTCGAGCGAGCCGAAGCCGATCAGCTCGTGCAGGGTGAAGGAGCGCGGGAAGCGGCGGATGGTGAGTGTGGCGCCGGTCAGGGACAGCGGCGGGATGATGACGTTGACGCGCTCGCCGGACGGCAGGCGGGCGTCGACCATCGGGTTCGACTCGTCCACGCGGCGGTTGACCGTGGACACGATCCGCTCGATGGTCTGCATCAGCTGGTCGTGGGAGGCGAAGCGCAGGGGCAACTGCTCGACGCGGCCGCCCCGTTCGACGAAGATGGCGTCAGGGCCGTTCACCATGATCTCGGTGATCGAGGCGTCCTCCAGCAGGGGTTCGAGGATGCCGAGGCCGAGCGCCTCGTCGACGACCCGCCGGATCAGCTGCGAGCGTTCGACGGTCGACAGCACCGGGCCCTCGCGGCTGATGATGTGCCCGAGCACCCGCTCCAGGCGCGCCCGGCGCTCGGCCGCCGCCAGCGAGCTCATCTCCGCGAGGTCGATCTCCTCCAGGAGCTTGGCGCGGTAGGAGGCGACGAGGTGGCCGTCCTCGCTCCGGTGGCCGTTCTCCTCGGGGGAGTTGATGCGTGCCCGCAGGCTCATGGTCGGTGCTCCTGTCGTGCCGGGCGGTTCAGTGGTCGAGCGGCATGGTGGCGGTCTTCCTGGCGTCCCCGAAGCCGTCGTAGCCGGGGATGATCGAGGGGATGTGGATCGTGGCGGTGACCGTGACCTCGTCGCCGCCGCCCGAGGCGGGGCAACTGGTCTGGTCCGCCAGCCAGTCGCTGACCGCCTGCCGGCAGCCGTCCTGCGCGCTGTTGCCGAGGGAGGCGCTGCGCGCGCCGGCCCGGGCGGCGGTGCCGGCCTGCTGGACGGTGTAGGCGATCAGGCCAAGCTGGACGACGGCCAGGGCGACGAACAGCAGGACGGGCAGGAACCCGAGGTACTCGATGGCGACCTGACCGCGGTCGCGCCCGTCACGGTCGTACGACATCTCAGGGCTTCGCCTCCTCCACCGCGCCCGCGTGGCCGTGCACCGTGAACGGCAGGCTGATCGCCCCCGGGAACAGGACGGGCACCTTGATGCCGACGTCCGCCCGGACGTAGCCGCCACCGGTCGTGCATCCCGCGTCCGCCCCCTCCCGCCACGCGCCGGACAGCTTCGACAGCCCCGCCTCCCGGCACTTGCCGTCCCGGTCGCCCTCGGCCGCCGTGCCCGCCCGTACCGCCTCGTCGGCAGCATTCCCCGCGAGCGAGAACGCGTACCCCACGAGCACGAGCTGCCACAGCACCACCAGCGTGACGATGATCGTCGGCGCCATGCCGAGGAACTCGACGGTGACCTGGCCGCGGTCGTCGCGCCGCCCGCTCATGGCCCCAGCTCCCTGCGCCGCCGGAAGCTCACCGACCCGCGGTCCCCCCGGGCCCGTCCGCCGCGCTGCGCCCCTTCGACGGCCTTCACCAGCCCCAGCTCCCCTGCGAGGGTCCACAGGGCCTGCTTGACCGTGCCCTTGTGGTCGAGTTCGTGTATGCGGCCGGCGTCGACCGCGCCCTGGAGTTCCTTGAAGTTGGCGGGGATCGCGGTCCCCGCGAGGGCGGTGCCGGTGATCTTCCGGATCAGCGAGGGCTGGATCTCCGTGCCGCGCGAGTGCCGGTTGACGACCACCGTGGTCTCCTCCGCCTTGCGGATCTGGAGGCGGTCCCACATCCGCACGGTCCGTTTGGCGCCGCGGACCGCGACCACGTCCGGGGTGGTGACCAGCAGGGCGGTGTCGGCCATCTCCACCGCCGCCGCGCCCGCCCCGCCGAGCTGCGCCCCGCAGTCGATGACCACGACCTCGTAGCGGGTGCGCAGGGCGCTGACGATCTGCCGGGCGGCCCGGTCGGTGACCTCCTCGCCGCGTTCGCCCTCGCCCGGTGCGAGCAGCAGCGCGAGGCCGGTGTCGTGCCGGAAGACGGCGTCGGCCAGCACCCGGGGCGAGATGTCGGTGATGGCGGCCAGGTCCACGACCGAGCGGCGGAACTGCACGTCCAGGTAGGAGGCCACGTCGCCGGTCTGCAGGTCCATGTCGACCAGGGCCGTGGCGCGGCCCGACGCCTGGGCGGCGAGGGCGAGCTGGATGGCCACCAGGGTCGCGCCGACGCCGCCCTTGGCGCCGCTGACGGTCACGACCGTGCCGCCGACACCGGTGAACACGTCGCCGCCGGCGCCGAGATGGCGGCGTACGCCGACCGACCACTGGGCCACCGCCTGGACGCGGCTGGCGAGTTCCTCGTAGCTCAGGGGCAGGGCGACCAGGCCGCGGGCGCCGTAGTCCATGGCCGCCTGGAAGAGGCCGGGGCTCGCGTCGGAGGTGATGAGGATGACGCCGACGGCCGGGAAGCGCAGGGCGACTTCGCGGATCAACTCCAGGGCCGGGACGGGGCCGATGCGTTCGTGGACGACGACGACCTCGGGCAGTTCGTCGATGGACTCGGCGGCCAGCCGGGCGAGGGTGTCGACGAGCTGGGTGGAGTCGGTGACCGGGGTGACCGGCTCGGCGTCGGGGAGCTGGCTGAGCAGTGTGGTGAGGGAGCGGACCGCGTCCACGTCGCCGACTGCCGGGAGGATCCTCGTGGGCATGGCGGCCTCTCACTTGTCCTTGGCGAGTTCGTAGGTGCGGTCCTGCTCGGGGATGCTGCCGGTCTCCCCCGGCGCCACCAGGGCGAGGCGGACCCGCTTGGCGAAGGACTCGGCGTAGGTGAGGCGCTGGGCGTCCAGTGCGGAGAGCGCGAAGGTGATGGGGACGACCTCGGTGGCCTGGTTGGTGCGGTCGGCGGAGTCGGGCTGGAGGGACTTGAGGTCGCCGACGTCGAGGACTTCCGCGTTCGTTACGATGATCTTGGACTGGTCGGGATCACCCTCCCGCTGTCCCTCGAAGGTGGCGTAGACGTTGACCTTGGAATCCGGCGTTATCTTGCCGGCGACGCCGGTCGCCGCATCGATCATGATGGCGACCTCCTGCTGCCCGGGCTGCAGGGCGGGCTGATCGACGATCATGTCGCTCTGCAGCAGGGAGCCCTTCTTCAGGGTGGTCACCGCGATCTTGCCGCGGACGGCGTCGAGATCGGTGACCGCGTTCGCCGACAGCCACCGCTTGGGCATCGTCGTCTTCTCGAACTGGGCGGCGTTCAGGCTGGTGTACGGCTTGATGTCGTCCTTGACCTCGTACGCCGTGACCTCGGGCCCGACCTTGGACTTCACGTCACTGATGACGGACAGCACGCCGGCGAAGGCGCCGAGGGCGCAGACGACCGACAGAATCAGGAGTAGCACGCCGCGGCGCTGACGGGAGTTCATGAACCGTACAACCTCATTGGGGGATATCGGTCGAGCGGAATCGAGCGGGGACGTGCCGTGGGCTCACCCGGCGGGGAGCTGGTTCTCCAGGAAGGGCGGTGTGGCGGAGCAGAAGACGCAGCGGTCGCCGATGACGTCGAGCCCGCACCAGTGGCAGGGGCTCTGCCGTACCGACGTGACGAGCTGGTAGAGGACGGAGAGATCGGGGAGGAAGGCGGCGAACTCGACGAGCCGGCCGGTCCCCCACCACTGGACGGACTCCGCCGGCAGGGCGGCCTCCCGCAGTCCCTGGACGCTCCACTGCTTGGCCAGGTCCGCGCCGACCCAGTCGGACTGGAGCTGGCCCTTGGCGACCAGCATCCAGGTGCCGAACTCCGGTCCGGCGAGGGCGGCGCCCGGGGCGACCTTGACCAGGTGCGGCTCGGGATGGGCGAGGACGGCGAACTGGCTGCCGGGGACCCAGGACTTGGCGTGCGACTTCAGGTTGACGGGGACGCGGTCGAGCCGGGCCACGGAGCCCAGCAGGGCCCCGGCGTGGATGTAGTGGGTGAGCAGCCGGCCGGCCGAGGCGAGCACGCCGGGGCCGAGGTCGCAGGACGCCAGTTGCCGCAACTGGCGCACCAGGACGGCGAGTCCGAGCGGGGGCAGATCGGGGCGGAAGAGGGCGATACGGTCGCTTTCCAGCAGCGAGCGGATGGTGTGCAGGCGCCGCTCCACCTCCGGGGCGACCGCCCGGGAGCAGACGACGACCACATGGCCGTAGCTCTCGATCAGCCCCTGCATCACGCCGAGCGCCCGGTCGAGGGGCTGTCGGTCCAGGTCCGGCAGGACGACGGCGGGCAGGGTCCGGTCGTCCAGCGGCGGCAGCGCCATGTCGGCACTCGTCACGGCGATGGCAGTGGGCACGCGCGGCTCCCCGTGTTACGCCTGTCGGATTGCCGGTGTTACTCCGGTGCACCGAGATGACTTCACTGCGTGACTACCTCAGCACTGTATCCACGCCTCTGTGACCGGAGAACAGCGTTTGTGTAGCTGGCGAGGAACTGTCATTTCACAAGAGGCGTCAAAACGGGGCAGGTTCGAGCTTTTCGTCGGTCTCGGTTCGACGTCGCCCCCCGGTTCGGTTTGGTCTGGACCTATTGACAGACACATTGGTCTGGACCAGCTTATTGTCATGTCCCCTCACACACGATCCCTGCGGCTGTGGTCCTCGGCCGCCCTCGCCGCTCTCGCCCTCTCCTTCGCGGGCACCGGCCAGGCGTCCGCCGCGGACGTCAACAACGTCAAGAACGCCGGCTTCGAGTCCGGCCTGAGCAACTGGACCTGTTCGGCGGGCAGCGGCACCACCGTCTCCTCGCCCGTGCACACCGGATCGGCCGCCCTGAAGGCCACCCCGGCCGGGCAGGACAACGCCCAGTGCACCCAGACGGTGGCGGTCAAGCCGAACTCGGCGTACACGCTGAGCTCCTGGGTGCAGGGCGGATACGCCTTCCTGGGCGTGACCGGCACCGGCACCACCGACGTGTCGACCTGGACCCCGGACTCCTCGGGCTGGAAGCAGCTGTCGACGAGCTTCACCACCGGCGCCGCCACGACCTCGGTCACCGTGTACACGCACGGCTGGTACGGGCAGGCGGCGTACTACGCCGACGACGTGTCCGTGTACGGCCCCGACGGCGGCGGAGGCGACCCCGCCCCCACCGTCCCGGCCGCGCCGGGCGGCCTCGCCGTCTCCGGTACGACGTCCTCGTCCGTCTCCCTGTCCTGGAACACCGTGTCGGGCGCGACCGGTTACAACGTCTACCGGGACGGCACCAAGGTGAGCGCGGTGACCGGCACGTCGGCGACCGTCACCGGCCTCGCCGCCGCCACCTCGTACTCCTTCCAGGTCACGGCGACGAACTCGGCCGGCGAGTCGGCCAAGTCCGCGGCGGTGACCGGGACGACGGCCTCCGGCGGCTCCGGCGGCGGCAGCGCGCTGCCCAAGCACGCGGTCACCGGCTACTGGCAGAACTTCAACAACGGGGCGACGGTCCAGAAGATCTCCGACGTGCCCTCGCAGTACGACATCATCGCGGTCGCCTTCGCCGACGCCACCACGACGCCGGGCGCGGTGACCTTCACGCTGGACTCGGCGGGGCTGGGCGGTTACACCGTCGACCAGTTCAAGGCCGACATCAAGGCCAAGCAGGCGGCCGGCAAGAAGGTGATCGTCTCCGTCGGCGGGCAGAACGGCACCGTCTCGGTGACCGACTCGGCGTCGGCGACGAACTTCGCCGACTCCGTCTACTCCCTGATGCAGACGTACGGCTTCGACGGCGTCGACATCGACCTGGAGAACGGCATCAACGCCACCTACATGACCCAGGCCCTGCGCGCCCTGTCCGCGAAGGCCGGCTCCTCGCTGGTCATCACCATGGCCCCGCAGACGATCGACATGCAGTCGACGTCCAACGGCTACTTCCAGACCGCGCTGAACATCAAGGACATCCTCACGGTCGTCAACACCCAGTACTACAACAGCGGTTCCATGCTGGGCTGCGACGGCAAGGTCTACAGCCAGGGCTCGGTCGACTTCCTCACGGCCCTCGCCTGCATCCAGCTGGAGGGCGGGCTGTCGCCGTCCCAGGTCGGTCTGGGCGTGCCCGCCTCGACCAGCGCCGCCGGCAGCGGGTACGTCTCGCCGACGGTCGTGAACAACGCCCTCGACTGCCTGGCCCTGGGCACCAACTGCGGTTCCTTCAAGCCGTCGAAGACGTATCCCGGTCTGCGCGGCGCCATGACCTGGTCGACGAACTGGGACGCGGCGGCGGGCAACGCCTGGTCCAGCGCGGTGGGACCGCACGTGCACGGGCTGCCGTAGCCGGGAGGACGTGAAACATTTCCCCGGGCTCACCGCATCAATGAAGTGAGAACGGTACCGGCGGACAGGGGGAACGGACGATGAGACAGGCACGCGCGGACGAGTACGCGGAGTTCGCCTCGGCGCGCGCGGGCCATCTCTACCGTTCCGCCTGTCTGCTGACCGCCGGTGACACCCATCTGGCCGAGGATCTCGTGCAGGAGACCCTCGGCCGGCTGTACGTCCGGTGGGGACGCGTGGCGCGGGTCGGCAACCCCGCGGGGTACGCGCAGACCGTTCTCGCGCGTACGTTCCTCGCCCATCAGCGCCGGCGCAGCAGCACCGAGCGCGCCACCGACGTGCTGCCGGACCTGGCCCAGGACGGCTCCGGCGACACCCCGCTGCGGCTGACGCTGCTGGAGGCGCTCTCCCGGCTGCCCGCGAAGGACCGGGCGGTGGTCGTCCTGCGCTACTGGGAGGACCGCTCGATCGAGGAGACCGCGGACGTCCTGCACGTCAGCTCGGCCGCCGTGCGGACCCGCTGCGTGCGGGCGCTGGGGCGGCTGCGGCAGCTGCTGGGCGAGGACCTCGGCGAGTACGCGCGTCCCTGAACCGTTGCTGACCCCTCACCCTCACTTCGCGAAACGGTGGTTCGTCATGCCCGACGTCGCACAGCACAGCGATCCCTTCGAGCAACGGCTCGCCGCCGGCCTGCGGGAGACCGGCGCCGTCTTCGAGACCGACCGGGCCGCGCTCGTCACCGCCGGCGCGCTGCGCGGGCGGCGGCGGCTGCTCAGGCGGCGGGCGGCCGTCGTGGGCGGGGCGGCCTCGCTCGCGCTCGCCGGCGTGGGCGGGGCGCTGCTCCTGCCGGGCGGCGGCACCTCCCCGCGCCGGGCCGAGTCCTCCGTCGGCACCAGCGGCCGCTCCGCCACCCCGGCGCCCACGCACGTCTCCGGCGCGCAGCTGGTGCGCACGCTCGAAAAGCTGCTGCCGGACGGCCAGTTCAGCCAGGCCGCGGCGCGCGGCACGGACGAGAAGCCGGGGCCGTACGTGCGTCTCGTGTACGACGACGGCCGGGGCGCGGCGGCGATCGGGGTGAGCCTGGGGCGGGTCGAGCCGGGCAGCGACGAGGCGCGGCAGGCCACCGAGTGCCCGGGGAAGGCGTTCGCCCACTACGACGCCTGCACGACGACCCGGCTGGCGGACAGCTCGGTCGTCATGGTCCTCCAGGGGTACGAGTATCCGGACCGGCGGGTCGACACCAAGTGGTGGACGGCCGAACTCGTCACCCCCGAGGGGCAGCACGTCAGCGTCAGCGAGTGGAACGCCGCCGCCGAGAAGGACGCGCCGGTCACCCGGCCGCAACCGCCGCTGTCCGCGAGCCGGTTGCGCACGCTCGCCGCCGATCCCGCCTGGCGTGCCGCCGTCGACGCGATCCCGCCGGACCCGGCGAAGCCCGCCGCCGAGCCCGGCGCGACCGCCACGGCCGCCGAGGTGCCGATCGCGCCGGTGCTCAGGAGCCTGCTGCCCGGGCGGACGTTCACGGTGTCGGAGGACAGCGGCGACGACAGCGGCTTCGGCTATCTCGTCCTCGACGACGGCAAGGGCAGGAGCCTGGTGCAGGTCAACGTGCAGAGCGACATGTCGGACGTCGAGGACCAGCTCTTCGGCGCCGACGCCGAGGTGCTGGCGGACGGCACGAAGGTCGCCACCCACCAGGGGCCCGGCGAGAAGGGCGGCTCGGGGGTGGTGATGTGGACCGTCGACACCCTCCGCACCGACGGCCGGCGGGTGGTGATCAGCGCCTTCAACTCCGGTGCGCAGGACACCCCGGCGACCCGCGCGACGCCGGCGCTGACCATGAAGGAGCTGCGGGCGATCGCCCTGAGCCCCAAGTGGGGCTGAGCCCCGGGTGTCAGGAGGGGCGGTAGCAGTCGCCGCCCCCGCAGGTGCCCAGCTCGAACCAGACCGTCTTGCCGTCCCCCTCCCGGTGGCAGCCCCAGCGCAGCGCCAGCGCGTCCACCAGGAACAGCCCCCGTCCGCTCTCGGCCGTGCCCGCGTCGAGCAGCCGCGGTACGCGCCGGCCGGTGTCGTGGACCTCGCAGCGCAGGACGCCGTGCGCGGCGGACAGGGTGAGGCGGAAGGGGGTGGCCGCGTGTACCAGCGCGTTGGTGGCCAGCTCGCTGACGAGGAGTTCGGCGACGTCCGCCACGTCCTCGCGGTCCGCGAGCCCCCATCCCTCCAGCTGTCGGCGGACCTCCGCGCGGGCCTCGCCGACCGCGGAGGGGCGGGGGTCGTACGCGACGCTCAGATGCCCCGCCCCCATGGGCGGCTGGGGGTACGGAACGGAGGCGTGCAGCATGCATCGAGGATCGCCCCTCCGGGGCCGGGACGCACGGGGAGGACTACCCGAATCCATACCTGCACCGCCTCCCGGCTACCCGTACTGCAGCCGTACGGCCGCCCCGTCCCGTTCGTCGCGGACGTCGACGTACGCGCACACCTGCCGGGTGAACCACAGCCCCTGTTCCGGCTCCAGTTCGCCGGTCGGCGGCGGTACGAAGCCGGCGAGCGGGTCGTCGACGCGGCGCGCGAGGCGCAGTTCGCACACGCAGGCCGGCGCGCGGCCCCACAGCAGGGTGCCGGTGACGGGTCCGAGGGAGGCGGCGGCCGCGGTGACGGCCTCGGTGAACAACTCGGCGTCCGCCGGGCCGAGTCCGCGGGCGGCGGCAGCGGCGCGGACGGCGTCGGCGTACGGCCCGTCGAGCGGCTGCGCGTCCGGCGGGGGCTCCGGCAGCGGGCCGGCGTCGAGTTCCGCGGCGACGCGGTGGGGTTCCTCGTAGGTCCCGGTGCCGGGGTGGGCGCGGCGGGCGGCCTCGACGACGGCGGTGCCGGCGAGGCGGGTGTCGTAGGCGCACAGGACGGTGGTGGCCTGCGCGGCGAAGAGGAGGTTGGCGAGGGCCTCGTAGCGGATCCACTCGGCGGCCTCGCGCGGGGAGCGTCCGGCGCGGCCGTTCCAGACGGGTTCCATGAGCAGGTGGACGCGGCCGCCGGGGCCGGCGTGCGCGGCGAGGTAACCGGCGGCCTGGGCCACGGCGTTGGCGGCCGAGCCGGTGTACCAGTCGGTGTGGTCGAGGAACTCCACCCGCTTGGCGTCGGCGCCCAGGGAGTCGCGCAGGGCGTCCAGTTTGCCGGGGGCGGCGATGGCGACGGGCGGCGGTTCGTCCGGGGCGCCGAGGCCCTCGGCGAGGAAGGGGAGGGCGGCGGCGACGAACGCGTCGTCCGCGCCGAAGACGGCCATCCGGTGATCGAAAGCGGTCGTGCGGTGATCGGAAGGGGTCATGCTTCTCCTCCGGGTCGGGATGTGCGGTCCGGGTGGTGTCAGCGCTGCGCGGCCACCCAGGCGGCGATCTGGCTGCGGTTGCTGAAGCCGAGCTTGCTGAGGATGCGTTCCACATGGCCTTCCGCGGTGCGTCGGGCGATCACCAGGTGGTCGGCGATCTGCTGGTTGGCGAGCCCCTGGGCGACGAGTCCGGCGACCTCCGTCTCCCGGCGGGTGAGCCGGACGCCCTGTGCGGACGGGGAGCCGGGCGGCGCGGCGGCTCCCTCGGTCTCGGGGACGCCGTCGCCGAGCGCGTAGGCGGCGATCCGGGCCAGGCCGAGGCAGCCGCCGCGCGCGTACGCCCGCTCGTAGGCGTCCGGGCCGAGGGCCGCCCTGGCCTGTGCCTCGCCGGTGCGGCGGGCGGCGCTCAGCGTGTCCGAGCCCCAGCGGTCCTGGTCGATGTCGGCCCAGACCCGGTCGGCGCCGCCGTGCAGCACGGCGGCGCGTTCGTGGGCGCCCTGCTCGGCGGCGATCTGGCCCAGCAGGTCGAGGGTGAGGGCCATGCCGGTGACGTCGTTGACGGCGAGCTTGAGGCCGAGCGCCTCACGGGCGTGCCGGTCGGCACGCGGCCAGTCCTTCTGCACGGTGCGGGCCAGGGCGAGCATCCGCAGGACGTAACTGCGCACCCATTCGTCACCGTGCTCCTCGCACAGCCTGCGGGCCCGCTCGCACACCTCGACGGCCCGCTCCGCCTCGCCCAAAAAGCCCAGGGCGCAGGCGAGTTCGACCTGGTCGAGGCCGTACAGGCTCAGGTGCTGGCCGGGCACGGGACCGCGGGCGACGGCGGCCTCGAAGTGGGCGAGCGCGTACGACAGGTCGTCGCCGAACAGCCGGATGACGCCGACGACGTACTCGGCGTGGGCCGCCTCGGCCGCGTCCCCGAGGCGGCGGGCGAGGGCGCGGGCGCGCTCGGCCAGGCGCAGCCCGCCGGGGAAGTCCTGGCAGACGGCGGCGAGCAGGCCGGCCACCCACAGGCCGCGGGCCCGCTCGCGGGTGGGCTCGGGGTTGACGTCGAGGGCGCGGTCGATCCAGTACCGGCCCTCGCGGGGCGCCCCGCAGGCGTGCCAGTAGAACCACAGGGTGCCCGCGAGCCGCAGCGCGGCGGGGCGTTCGCCGGGCGCGGTGAGGCTGAAGTCGAAGGCGGCGCGCAGGTTGTCCCGGTCGGCGTGGAGGCGGGCGACGATCTGCCGCTGGCCGGGCCCGAACCAGGCGCGTTCGCAGGCGGCGGCCCGCTCCTGCATCCAGTCCCGCTGCCGTCTTCGGACCGCCGCCTCCTCGCCCGCCACGAGCCGCAGCCGGTCGAGACCGTACTGGCGCAGGGTGTCCAGGAGCCGGAAGCGCACGCCGTCCGGGCCGGTCTCCCGGCTCAGTACGGACTTGTCGACGAGCCCGGCGACGGCGTCCAGCACCTCGTGCGGGCGCACCCGTTCGCCGTCCGCGCACACCGCCTCCGCCGTCGGCAGGTCGAAGCCGCCGGCCAGCACGGAGGCCCGCGCCCACACCAACTGCTCCTGCCCGCTGCACAGTTCGTGGCTCCAGTCGACGGCGGCGCGCAGCGTCTGGTGGCGCGGCAGGACGGATCTGGAGCCGGCGGTCAGCAGGCGGTAGCGGTCGTCGAGGCGTTCCAGGAGCTGGTCGAGGCCGAGGACGCGCATCCGCACGGCGGCCAGTTCGATGGCCAGCGGCAGGCCGTCGAGGCGGTGGCACAGGCGGGCCACGGCGGCGCGGTTGGCGGAGGTGAGCCGGAAGCCGGGCAGGACGGCGGCGGCCCGGTCGGCGAACAGCGCGAGCGCGGGGTAGCCGTCGGCCGCGTCGAGGTCGCCGTCCGGGTCGGGGACGGGCAGCGGGCGCACCTCCATGAGGTGCTCCTCGGTCAGGCCCAGGCGGTGGCGGCTGGTGGCGAGGATGCGGACGCCGGCGGTGCCGCGCAGCAGGGCGGCGGCGAGGTCGGCGCAGGGCGGCAGGAGGTGTTCGCAGTTGTCCAGGACGAGGAGCAGGCGCCGGTCGCGCAGATGGTCGGCCAGGACGTCCAGCGGCGGGCCGGCGGAGTGGTCGTGCAGGCCGAGCGCGTCGGCGACGGCGACCGGGACCAGGGCCGGGTCGTCGAGGCCGGCGAGGGGGACCAGGCGTACGCCGTCGGGGAAGGCACGCTCGACGCGGGCGGCGATGCGTCCGGCGAGGCGGGTCTTGCCGACGCCGCCCGGGCCGGTGAGGGTGACCAGGCGTGCCCGGGCGAGCAGTGCACGTCCTTCGTCCTGCTCGCCGCGCCGGTCGACGAAGCTCGTGGTCTCGACCGGGAGATGACGACGGTCCCGTCGTGGCGCTGATCCGCCCATGATCAGCACTGTCCTCTGCGGAACGGCATATATGCACGTTCCGATCACACCCGTGGGTGAGGTTCGGCCGCGGGCCTACCGGGGGTGGCCGGCAGGCGTAGACTGCGCCGCTACTCCTTGTCGAGGGCCTCGTCCCCGGTGTCCGCCGCGCCGTCCCCGGCCGCCTCCGCGTCGTCCTCGAAGTAGGCGTCCAGGACCGCGTCCAGTTGCTCGTCCCACTCCTTGAAGCGGGAGCGGGACGCCGCTTCGATCTCGATGGGATACCAGCGGCGTTCGGGGGTGTGGACGGTGATGGTGATCCGCTTGCCGAAGCGGGGGATCTCGGTCTCCACCGCGCCGATCTCGTCCCAGCGGAACTCGCACTGCTGGTCGTCGAGGGAGAGGCGTACGCCCCTGCGGTCGGCGACGATCCTCGCGCGGCGGTCGGCGGCCTCGAAGACGGGCCCGTCGGCGGGCTCGCCCTCCGTCTCCTCGCCGGCGGCCTCCTCGGCCTCCGCCACGACGGCCGTCCCGGCCGCGTCCTCCGGCTCCCCGGACTCCGCGGACTGTCCGGACTCCTCGGTCGCTTCGGGCGCGGCGTCCTCCGGCTCCCCGGCTCCGGGCGTGGTGAGGCCGGGGATGAAGGCCGGGTCGAACCCGGCGCCCGTCACGGGCTCGCCCTTCAGGGGCTGGCTGCTCGAACCTATGCGCTGCTCCACAGCGGGCAGTATGGTCGACGATCCTGTGTCGGACACAGCCAGCCCCAACTTCGTTATCAGACTCCTACACGACCACACTGACCGCGCCGGCCACCACGAATCCCACCACCGACAGCACCGACTCCAGCACGGTCCAGGTCCTGAGGGTGTCCCGCTCGCTGACGCCGAAGTACTTGGCCACCATCCAGAAGCCGCCGTCGTTGACGTGCGAGGCGAAGATGGAGCCGGCCGAGATGGCCATGATGACGAGGGCGACGAAGGCCTGTGAGTCATGGCCCTCGGCGAGGAGGGGGGCCACGATGCCGGCCGTGGTGACGATGGCGACCGTGGCCGAGCCCTGGGCCACGCGCAGGACCAGCGAGATCAGGTAGGCGAGGACGATCACGGGCAGGCCGACGTCGTGGAAGGTGTCGGAGAGGGCCTGGGCGACCCCGCTGGCCTTCAGGACCGCGCCGAAGACCCCGCCCGCGCCGACGACCAGGAGGATGTTGCCGACGGGCTTGAGGGAGGCCGTCGAGACCGTCTCCAGGGACCTGCGCGACCAGCCGCGGCGGATGCCGAGGAGGTAGTAGGCCAGGAGCAGGGCGATCGTCAGGGCGACGAAGGGGTGGCCGAAGAACTCGACGACGGAGCGGCCGGTGGAGGGGTCCAGGGCGATGGAGGAGAAGGTCGCGGCGAGGATCAGGATCAGCGGGGTGCCGATGACGCCGAGGACGGTGGCCAGCGGGACGGGGTCCTCGCGCAGCTCGACGCCCTGTGCGCGCTGCTCGTCGACGACGGCCAGCCGGGCCTCCGCCGCCGCCTCCACCATGTCCTGCGGCACGGGCACGAAGACGCGCCGGCCGATCCACGCGGAGAACGCCCACGCCGCGAGCACCGCGGGGACACCGCAGACGACGCCCATCAGGATGACCCAGCCGAGGTCGACGTGGAGGAGTCCGGCCGCGGCCACCGGGCCGGGGTGCGGCGGCAGGAAGGCGTGGGTCATCGACAGGCCGGCCAGCAGCGGCAGGCAGTAGAGCAGGATCGACTTGCCGGTGGGGGTCCCCCCGGGACGGAGCTCGTCGGAGTCTTGGGGGAGCTTCGCGGCGGCGTACACGATCGGCGCGAGGACGAAGATGCCGACGTCGAAGAAGACCGGGATGCCGAAGATCAGGCCGGTCACGCCCATGGCCAGGGGCGCGCGCTGCTCGCCGAAGAGGGCCAGCAGCCGCGAGGCCAGCACCTCGGCGCCGCCGCTGACTTCGAGGATGGCGCCGAGCATGGTGCCGAGGCCGATGATGATCGCGACATGGCCCAGGATGCCGCCCATGCCGGACTCGATGGTGGAGACGGCGTCCGAACGCTGGACCGTGCCGAAGAGTTCGGTGACGGACAGGCCGGCCAGCAGGCCGACGGCTATGGAGACGGCCAGCAGCGCCACGAAGGGCTGGAGTCTGACCTTGATGATCAGGAAGAGCAGCAGGGCGATGCCGAGGGCGGCGACCGTGAGGAGACCGGCCGTGCCGTCGACGAGGAGGAGCAGACCGCCGGTGTGGGGTGGGGTCTCGGGGGCGGCCGCGGCGAGCGGATGGGACATGAGGGGGTCCTCTGGGTGGGTGCATACAGCTTTCGGGCAGGGGGGATCGCGGCACGGCAGCCGGTGGGGCGTGCCGTGCCGTCGTACGGCGTGCGGGAGTTGAGGGGGCGTCAGCCGAGGACGGCGAGCGCGTCGATCTCGATGAGGAGTCCGGCGGGCAGGCCGACGTAGACGGTCGTGCGGGCCGCGGGGGGCTGGGTGAGGCCCTGCTCCTCGAAGTAGGCGTTGTACAGGTCGTTCATCTCGGCGAAGTGGTCCACGTCCGTCAGATAGACGCGGATCATCATCACGTCGTCCCAGCTCGCGCCGCCCTCATCCAGGACGGCCTTGACGTTGGCGAGGGTCTGGAGGGTCTGCTCGCGCAGGGTGGGGCCGGCCGGCGTCGGCGGCTTGCCCTCCTCGGCCGGGAGGAAGCCGACCTGGCCGGCGACTTGGAGGATGTTCCCCTTCCGGACGCCGTGCGAGAACTTCGCGGGCGGGGTGGTGTGGGTCGAGGGGGTGAGCGCGATCTTCTCGGTCATACGGGGTCCTTGGGGTCCTTGGGGTCTTTCGCTGGGGTTCTGCCGGAGTACTCGCCGCTGATCGCGTCGGCCGTGCGGCGCACCAGCGGGAGCAGGGTGAGGAGTTCGTCGGCGGTGACGACGACGTTGGGCGCGGAGACCGACATCGCGGCGACGACCCGGCCGTCGGCGCCGCGGATGGGGGCGGCGACGCAGTTGATGGACTCCTCGTGGCCGCCGAGGTCGGTGGCCCAGCCCTGTTCGCGCACGCGCTCCAGCTCCTTGAGGAAGGCGGGGGCGTTGGGGGTCGAACGGGGCGTGTACAGGGGGTAGTCGAGCTTGTCGGCGAGGGCGCGGCGCTCGGGGTCGGGGAGGTCGGCGAGGAGGAGTTTGGCGACGGCGGCGACGGTGATGGCGACGGGCTTGCCGATCCGGGAGTACATCCGCACCGGGTAGCGGCTGTCCACCTTGTCGATGTAGAGCACCTCGTCCTCCTCGTGGACGGCGAGGTGCACGGTGTGGCCGCACTGTTCGTTGAGGCGTACGAGGTGGGGGTGGGCGATCTCGCGGATGTCGAGGTTCTCCATGGCCTCCTGGGCGAGGGCGATGAGGCGGGCGCCGAGGCGGTAGCGCTGGTCGGACTGGCGGTAGACCATGCCGTGTTCGTGGAGCGTGCGCAGCAGGCGCAGGGCCGTGGACTTGTGCACGCCGAGGCGGTCGGCGACCTGGCCGAGGTCGGCGGGGCCCTCCGCGAGCAGCGGCAGGATGCTCAGCGCGCGGTCGACGGTCTGGCTCATGGGGTGCGTACCTCCTCCGGGGCCGTGCCGGCCTGCGTCCAGCCGGGGCCGAGTCGAAGTGTCTCCCACGCCCGGTCGTCGAGGGCGGCGAGCCGGTCGGCGTGTGCGCGGGCGGGGGGCGGGGCGAGGTCGCCGGGGACGGTGAGGGCGGCGGCGGCCCAGAGGTGCGCATGACGCAGCCGGTCCTCGACGGACAGCCCACGCAGGGTGGCGGAGAGAAACCCGGCGGCAAAGGCGTCACCTGCCCCGGTGGTCGCAACAACGTCAACGACAAGCGCACGAACGAAAACACTCGCCACGGGGGCCGGCACGCGGCCGGCGACTCGGCTCGACGGACTGCCCACGGCTTCGACGAACGGACGACCGGCCGCTTGGGACTGACGGCTGCCGGTCGTGGGCGCGGGGGCCGACGGATTGCCGGCGACTCGACTCGACGGACGGCCCGCGGCTACGGCGGACGGACGACCAGCCGACTGGGGCTGACGGCCACCGGTCGCCGACGCAGGGGCCGACGGATAGCCAGCGGCTTCGGCGGGCGAACCCCCGGCCGCCTGGGACTGACCGCTACCGGCCGTCAGCGCGGGAGCCGGCGGATCACCCGCGGCTCGACTCGACGGACGGCCCGCCGCTTCGGCGGACGGACGACCAGCCGCCTGG
Organism: Streptomyces sp. 7R007; assembly: GCF_054850255.1. Lineage (NCBI taxonomy): Bacteria > Bacillati > Actinomycetota > Actinomycetes > Kitasatosporales > Streptomycetaceae > Streptomyces > Streptomyces sp. 7R007. The sequence goes on from NZ_JBTWMV010000003.1 coordinate 29,304, forward strand.
GACTGACGGCCACCGGTCGCCGACGCAGGGCCCGGCGGATAGCCGGCGGCTTCGGCGGGCGAACCCCCGGCCGCCTGGGACTGACCACTACCGGCCGTCAGCGCGGGAGCCGGCGGATCACCCGCGGCTCGACTCAACGGACTGCCCGCCGCTTCGGCGGACGGACGACCAGCCGCCTGGGACTGACGGCCACCGGTCGCCGACGCAGGGGCCGACGGATAGCCAAAGGTTTCGACGGGCGAACCCCCGGCCGCCTGGGACTGACCGCTACCGGCCGTCGACGCGGGAGCCGGCGGGTTGCCCGCGGCTCGGCTCGACGGGCTGCCCACGGCTTCGGCGGACGGACCGTCGGCCGCTTGGGGCTGACGGCTGCCGGTCGTGGGCGCGGCGGTCGACGGGCTGCCCGCCGCTTCGGCGGACGGACGGCCAGCCGCCTGGGGCTGACGGCTGCCGGTCGTGGGCGCGGCGGTCGACGGGCTGCCCGCGGCTTCGACGGGTGAACCCCCGGCCGACTGGGGCCGGCGGCTGGCGGGCGGGTCAAGCGGTGTGGGGAACCGTGCGGCCGGGTTCCCGAGGGCGTCGGCCGATACGAATGCCGTCGCTCCCCTCGCCCCCTGCTTCACCACCAGCACCCCCGGCTCGGGCAGCGCCGCGCGCACCGCCTCCGGGCCGCCCGACACCCCCCACGCCTCCTCCGCCTCGTCCTCCCCCACGAACACGATGTCGGCTCCCCGTGCCAGGTCCAGCAGCACCCCGGGATCGGCGGCACCCCGCCACAGCCCGGGCCGGTGGTTGACGTCGAAGGAGACGAGCGGGCGGCCGCCGGGCCGGGGAGCGGTGAGCGCGCGCAGCAGCCCCCGGCACTCCTCGGACAGCGCCGCCGTGATCCCCGACAGATGCAGCACCCGCCCCGCCCGCACCGCCGCCACGTCCACGTTCTGCGCGGACATCGCGGACGCCGCGGACCCGGCCCGGTAGTACGCCACCTCGTGCGCGTCCGTCCCGCGCTCCCCCGCCGTGCGGAAGTAGACGCCGGTCGGGCGGGCCGGATCCCGCCGCACCGCCGAGACGTCGACGCCGTACCCGCCGATCGTCTCCACCAGATGGTCGCCGAACCCGTCCGCGCCGACCCGGCTGACCCAGCGCACGGCGTGCCCGGCGGCGGCCAGCGCGCACGCCACGTTGGACTCGGCCCCGCCGATCCCCCGCTCGAAGGACGGCACGTCGGCGAGGCGTCCGGGCCGGGTGGGCAGGAAGGTGACCATGGACTCGCCGAGCGCGACGACGTCCACGACGTCGAAGGCGCTGCGGGCTCCGGTGGCGGTCACGATGGTCGTAGCTCCCAGGTCGCTCGGGGGTGGCGGCTCCGTTGACCCCGCGTTGGCCGAGATGTTAGACAGCAGTGAGCGACATACGCAATGGACGTTGCATGCACTGCAACGCACCTGATCAGGGAGGCTGCATGGACCGCGGCACCGGCTCCGAAGCCCTCGCCCGCCTCGCAGAGGACCGCGTCGACCACCGCTTCAAGGGCCTCCCCCCGGACGCCGCCGGCCTGACCGTCGCCGAGCTCACCGCGCAGCGCCGCAACCTCTTCACCGGCGGCTTCACCACCCCCGTACTGGCCCTGTCCGCCGAGCGCCTGGAGCACAACCTCGCGCTCATGGAGACGTACGCGACCCGCCACGGCCTGGCCTTCGCCCCGCACGGCAAGACCTCCATGGCGCCCCAGCTCTTCCGGCGGCAGATCGACCGCGGCGCCTGGGGCATCACCCTCGCCGTCCCCCACCAGGTGCGCGTGGCACGGGAGTTCGGCGTCCAGCGGGTCTTCCTCGCCAACGAACTCGTCGACCCGGCCGCGCTGCGCTGGATCGCCTCCGAGCTCGCCGCCGACCCCGGCTTCCGTCTCGTCTGCTACGTCGACTCCGTGCGCGGCGTGGAGCTGATGGACGCGGCCCTGCGGGGGTCGGCCCGTCCTCTGGACGTCGTGGTCGAGCTCGGCGCCGGCGAGGGGGCCCGCACCGGCGTCCGGACGGAGGCGGAGTGCGCGGCCGTGGCCGACGCGGTGGCGGCGGCACCGGCGCTGCGGCTGGTCGGTGTCGCCGGTTACGAGGGCGAGGTGCCGCGGTCCGACCCGGAACGGGTGCGGGCCTGGCTCGGCCGGCTGGTCGCGCTGGCCGCCGACTTCGACCAGGCGGGCCGGTTCGCGGGGCTCGACGAGATCGTCGTGAGCGCGGGCGGCAGCGCCTGGTTCGACGCGGTGGCCGAGGTGTTCGCCGGAATCCCCGAACTGTCCGCGCCGGTCCTGAAGTTGCTGCGCTCCGGGGCCTACGTCTCGCACGACGACGGCCACTACCGGAAGGTCACCCCCTTCAACCGGGTCCCCGAGGAGGGCGCGCTGGAGCCCGCCTTCCGGCTGTGGACGCAGGTCGTCTCCCGCCCGAGCGCCGGGCAGGCGTTCGTGAACGCGGGCAAGCGCGACGCCGCGTACGACCTCGACCTCCCCTTCGCCCAGGTGGTCCGCCGGGACGGCGTGGAACGCCCGGCCACCGGCGTCTCGGTGACCTCCCTGTCCGACCAGCACGCCTGGCTGCGCACCACGCCGGAGGCGGACCTGGAGGTCGGGGACTGGCTCGGCCTGGGCCTGTCGCACCCGTGCACGTCCTTCGACAAGTGGCAGCTGATCCCGGTGGCCGAGGCGGACGGGACGGTCGTCGAGTACATCCGCACGTTCTTCTAGGAGGAGCCATGGAGCAGCTCGTCATCCGGGACGCCGACGTGGTGGACGGCAGCGGGGAGCCGTCGTACCGGGCCGACGTGGTGGTCGACGACGGCCGGATCGTGTCGATCGTCAAGGAGGCCGCGGCCGCGGGCTGCCAACGGCCGAAGGCCATGCGGGAGCTGGACGCGGAGGGGCTGGTCCTCTCCCCCGGCTTCATCGACATGCACGCCCACAGCGACCTGGCGCTGCTGCGCGACCCCGACCACAGCGCGAAGGCCGCGCAGGGGGTCACCCTCGAAGTCCTGGGCCAGGACGGGCTGTCGTACGCCCCCGTCGACGACCGCACCCTCGCCGAGGTCCGCCGGGCGATCACCGGCTGGAACGGCGCCGGGGACGACATCGACTTCGACTGGCGCACGGTCGGCGAGTACCTGGACCGGCTGGACCGCGGGATCGCGGTGAACGCGGCCTATCTGATCCCGCAGGGCACGGTGCGGATGCTCGCCGTCGGCTGGGAGGACCGCGAGGCGACGCCGCGGGAGCTCGACCGGATGCGGCAGTTGGTCGCGGAGGGCATGGAGCAGGGCGCGGTCGGCATGTCGTCGGGCCTGACGTACACGCCCGGCATGTACGCCAAGGACGCCGAACTGGCCGAACTGTGCCGGGTGGTGGCCCGCTACGGCGGCTACTACTGCCCGCACCACCGCTCCTACGGCGCCGGCGCCCTGGAGGCGTACGAGGAGATGGTGGCCCTGGCCCGGGAGGCGGGCTGCGCCCTGCATCTGGCCCACGCCACCATGAACTTCGGCGTGAACGAGGGCCGGGCGCCGCAGCTGCTGGCCCTGCTGGACGAGGCGCTGGCGGCCGGGGCGGACATCAGCCTCGACACGTATCCCTACACCCCCGGCAGCACCACGCTCGCGGCGCTGCTGCCGAGCTGGGCGAGCGAGGGCGGGCCGGAGGAGGTCCTCAAGCGGCTCGGGGACGAGGAGACGGCCGAGCGGATCCGCCACGATCTGGAGGTGACCGGCTCGGACGGCTGTCACGGGGTGCCCGTCGACTGGGACACGATCGAGGTCTCCGGTGTGGCGGACCCGGAGCTGGCGGACTTCGTGGGCCGCACGGTCCGGCAGTCGGCGGACGCGCGCGGCGAGAGCCCCTGGGCCACCGCGCGGGGCCTGCTGCTCGCCGACCGGCTGGGCTCGACGATCCTCCAGCACGTGGGCCACGAGGAGAACGTGCGGCAGATCATGCGGCACCGCGTGCACACCGGCGGCTCGGACGGCATCCTGCAGGGCGCCAAGCCGCACCCGCGGGCGTACGGCACCTTCCCGCGCTATCTCGGCCACTACGTACGGGAGTTGGGGGTGCTGTCGCTGGAGGAGTGCGTCGCCCATCTCACCTCGCGTCCGGCGGCGCGGCTGCGGCTGCCGGACCGGGGCCTGGTCCGCGAGGGCTACCGGGCCGACCTGGTCCTGTTCGACCCGGAGACGGTCGCGCCGGGGGCGACCTTCGACCACCCGCGCGCCCTGCCGACGGGCATCCCCCACGTCCTCGTCGACGGCCGGTTCGTGATCGAGGACGGGCGGCGCACGGACGTCCTGGCGGGCCGGGCGGTCCGTCGCAGTCCCGTGCGACGGAACGCCGGCAGCGGGCGCTGACCTACGGCTTGGGCAGGGTGCAGCCGGCGGCGCTCAGGTCGAGCTTGTTGCCGATGCCGAAGCAGGCCGGGATCTGGTAGGTCTCCTCGGCGTAGTTGATGCCCTCACGGACGGTGACGTTGCCGTTCTCGTCGACCTCGCAGGGGTTGTTCTCGGTGCAGCGCTCGCCGTCCTCGTTGCCGGTGTTGTTGACGGCGACGACCTTGCCGGTGGCGTTGTCGACGACGGGCGAGCCCGAGGTGCCGCCGATGGTCTGGCAGGCGGAGGTGTAGCGGACCGAGTCCTTCCAGGTCCAGTCGCCCTCCTTCAGGCGGTAGACGAAGCCGTCGACGTTGCAGGCGTAGGTCCGCTTCCAGTAGCCGGAGACGACGGTGATGGCGGTGCCGGCGGTGGGGTGGGTGTCCTGGAGGGTGAGCGGGCTGATCCCGTACGTGCTCCTGATCGCGGCGTACGTGGTGGTGAGCTGGTAGATCGTGACGTCCGTGTCGGTCATCGTCGAGTACGCCACCTTGCCGGCGCGCAGGGTGCCGACCCGGGTGGCCGAGGAGTTGAGCAGGCCGAAGGTGCGGCTGGAGGCCTGGTCGACGATGACCTCGCCGGGCTCCGGGAAACCGGTCTCCAGGCAGTGGCCGTTGGTCATCACCAGCGCCGGGTCGGTGTCGGCGGAGCTGGGGAAGCGGATGACGGAGCCGGAGCAGTTGCTGAGCGAGACGGTGCCGGCGAAGGTGACGGCCTGGAGGGTGGGTGCCGTCTTCGCGGACGCCGACGTCTCGGCGGACGCCGGCCCCGCGACCGCGGGCGCCGCGCCGGCCCCGGCGAGTACCAGGGCGGTGAGCACGGCGCCGAGAGGCTTCTTCATGTGGGGGTCCCCTCTTACGACTCGAGCGACCGGAGATCTTCCGGCCGCCCATTTTTTTGTCATGTGCATTGTGAGGGGAGGGGTGTGGTGCGGCAAGGTGGTGTTTCAGGACCGGCGTTGGCGGATTTCCGCGCAGACCGCGCCGGCTTGCGGGATCGGTGAGCCCCGCGTCCGCGAGAACTCCATGCGCGGTCCCCCTTCGGCAGGGTCAACCCATCGAGGGGGAGGGCGAGTCGAGGGGCGGGCGGTTTCAGCCGGGGCCCTTGGTCGCGCCCGAGCCGTGGCCCTTGCCCGGCTTGCTGCCGGAGTTGCCGGGTGCCGTGTCGGCCGGGGCGGGGGTCGCGGGCGCCGTGGTGGGCGCCGGCGTCGCACCGCCGCCCGCCGCGCCGCTCTTCGTGGCCGTCGGCGCGGAGGACCGCGCGGTGTCCGGGCCGGGCGCCGAGGCGCCGTCGGACGGGCCGGAGGCGCTCGCCCCCGACGCCGTCGTGTCCCCCGGCGCCGGGGTGGACGCGCCGGACGTGCCGTCCTGCCGGCTCGCCCCGTCCTGCTGGCCCCGCACCCCGGAGTGCGGGCCGCCGGAGGACGACGAGTCGAAGGGGCCCGCGACGACCACGCCGACGGAGAGGACGCCCAGCGCCCCCACGGCGATCGCCACCCGGCGCCCGAGCGGGCCACGCCGACGGCGCCGGCCGGCGCGGCCGGGGTGCGCCTCGGCCGCCACCGGCAGTTCGGCCGTCTCGTCGTACGCGTTCTGCCAGCCGTGCGCGGCGGCCGGGTCGGCGTACCCCTCGTAGGGGACCGACTCGGGCAGCGGGTGGTACACGTTCGGCGGATCCTCGGCTTCCCGCGTCGCCGAGTACGCGCCGTACGCCCCGCTTTCGTGCTTCCGGTGCCTGGACATGGCCGCGCATTGTAGGGACGCGTGGGGCCGCTGAGACAGCTACCGGCGATAACAGCCCAAACCGCTCGTCTCACGTGGCGGATAACACGGCCCAAAGGGCGTTACCGGGCCGTAAGCTCCCAGACATGCAGGTGATCCAGTCGACCAAGCTCGCCAACGTCTGTTACGAGATCCGGGGCCCGGTGCTGGAAGAGGCGATGCGGCTGGAGGCGGCCGGGCACCGCATCCTCAAGCTGAACACCGGGAACCCGGCCGCCTTCGGCTTCGAGTGCCCGCCCGAGATCCTGGAGGACATCCTCCGGAACGTCTCGACGGCGCACGGCTACGGCGACGCGAAGGGACTGCTCGCCGCGCGCCGGGCGGTCGTCATGCACAACCAGACCCTCGGCATCGAAACGGACGTCGAGCACGTCTTCGTCGGCAACGGCGTCTCCGAGCTGATCGTGATGGCGATGCAGGGCCTGCTGGACGACGGCGACGAGGTGCTCGTACCGTCCCCGGACTACCCGCTGTGGACGGCCGCGGTCTCCCTCTCCGGCGGCACGGCGGTGCACTACCGCTGCGACGAGCAGTCCGACTGGATGCCCGACCTCGCGGACGTCGAACGCAAGGTCACCGACCGCACCAAGGCGATCGTCGTCATCAACCCCAACAACCCCACGGGCGCGGTCTACGACGAGGCGATGCTCAAGGGGCTCACCGACATCGCGCGCCGGCACAACCTGCTGGTCTGCTCCGACGAGATCTACGACAAGATCCTCTACGACGGCGCCACCCACACCCCGACGGCCGCGGTCGCCCCCGACCTGCTGACCCTCACCTTCAACGGCATGTCGAAGGCCTACCGGGTGGCCGGCTACCGGGTCGGCTGGATGTCGATCTCCGGGCCGCGCGCGCACGCCGACTCCTACATCGAGGGCCTGACGATCCTGGCCAACATGCGCCTGTGCGCGAACATGCCGGGCCAGCACGGGGTCGTGGCCGCGCTCAGCGGACGGCAGACGATCAACGACCTGGTCCTGCCGGGCGGGCGGCTGAAGGAGCAGATGGACACGGCGTACGAGCTGCTCACGCAGATTCCGGGGGTGAGCTGCGTACGGCCGAAGGGGGCGCTGTACCTCTTCCCGCGCCTGGACCCCAAGGTGTTCAAGATCAGGGACGACCGGCAGCTGGTGCTGGACCTGCTGCGGCGCGAGAAGATCATGGTCGTCCAGGGCACGGGCTTCAACTGGGCGGAGCCGGACCACTTCCGGGTGGTGACGCTGCCGACGGTCGGGGATCTGCGGGACGCGGTGACGCGGATCGGGAACTTCCTGTACGGATACAGCCAGCCGTAGACCTTCCCCCATCTTTCTCAGCCCGCTCAACTTTAGACGAAATCTAAGCTAGGATGGTTTCCTGACAGCTTCTGGAGGCCATCCATGTACGAACCGATCCGCACCAAGTCGGTCCACAGCACGATGGCCGGCACGACCGAGGACTTCCCGGGCCGTTCCCGCGAGGAGGAGCTGGACATCCAGCTCGCGGGTCATCTGGCGGCGCTGCTCGCCGTGACGGACGAGCTGCGGGCGGCGACCCCGTCGGCCGACCTGGACCGGGCGGCCGAGCGGCTCGCCGGGCAGGTCGCCCGGTTGCGCGGCGGACGGCAGCCGGCCCGGATGGCGGTGACGCCGACGGGCGAGGACCCGGGCACCCTGCACCGGCGGGCGCACGCCCTCGCCGGCCGCGCCCTGGTCGTGGCGGCGTCGCGTGCCGACACGGCGGCGGCGATCCTCGCCGCCGAACAGATGGACGTCCACACCGCGGCCCTGGAGCCGCGGGAGCTGGCGTCCACCTGAGCCCCGCCGGGGGCTCCCCCTGACGGCCCCGGTCCGCGTGCACCCGCAGCGACGCGCGGACCGGGCGCCACACACCGCGCCGGCTTCGGCCGCGGTGCCCCTTCGCCGCAGGGGTTGATGTCGTCCTGCGGGTGCGGCGGCGTGGTCGATCGCGCGGTTCCCCGCGCCTCTTCGGGGCGCGTTGCAGGGCCGGGGCCGGTTGGACACCGTCCATTCACCCGCCACGCCGGGGAATGTCGGGTTCCGGGAGCACGCTCCCCGGCGTGAGACGTATCGCAGGGATCGTCCTCGCGGTTCTGCTGATGGGCGGCGTGGTGGCCGCCGTCGTCGCGGGCCGGGAAACGGACGACAAGAGCACGGCAACGAAGACCGTGCGGATGGTGATCGGGTCGGAGAAGGCCGAGTACTTCGCCGATCCGGACGTGGTGAAGGCCCTCGCCGCCAAGGGCTACACCGTGCGGGCCGAGACCTCCGGGTCCTGGGCCATGGAGGGGCTCGGCCTCAAGGGGTACGACCTCGCGTTCCCGTCCAGCCAGGCACCCGCCGTCGCGCTGGCCGCCCGCCACAGGGTGCGCGGGACGCTCCCCCGGCCCTTCTACTCGCCTCTCGTCGTGGTGGCCCACCGCAGCGCCGCCCGGGTGCTCGCGGCGAACGGGCTGGCGACGCTGGACACCGCGCACCGCGGCACCCTGAAGATGGCCGCGTATCTCGACGCCGCCCGCCGGGACCGTACCTGGCAGCAGCTCAAGGGGGCCGGGAAGTACGGCGAGTTGAGCGGGACGCTGTTCATCTCCAGCACCGACCCGGAGTCCTCCAACTCCGGCGCCCTCTACCTCGCCGCCGCCTCCTACGTGGCCAACGGCGGCCGGGTGGTCGCGAGCGAGGCCGACGTCGACCGGACCGAGCCGCTGCTGAGGAAGCTGGTCACCGTCCAGGGCGCCCAGCAGTCCGGCTCGGACGCGGTCTTCCGGGACTTCGTCAGCGGCGCCGGCAACCCGCTGGTGTGGGTCTACGAGTCCCAGGTCGCCTCGCTGCTCGTGGACGGGCAGAAGCCCGGCGACCTCGTCGTGCTCTACCCCGACACCACGGTCAACAGCGACCACACCGTCGTCCCCCTGACGGACGACGGCCGGGCCCTCGCCCAACTCCTCTCCACTGACGCGGAGTTGCGGCGGCTCGCGGTCCGGCACGGTTTCCGGCCGCAGGGCGAGGCCACCGGGTTCGCCTCGGACACCACCTACCTCAAGCAGGAACTGACCGGCGTCCGGCAGGCGCCCGTGCCCACCTCCGCGGTGCTGCGCGAGATGGCCCGCCGGGCCCGGGGATGAACGGGGGATCGATCACATGACCGAAGAGACGTTCACTCTCACACCGCCCGAGGCGGTCGCGCCCGTGCCGCGGGAGAAGGCCGGCGGGCTGGTGCCCGTGGACGACGGGGTGCGCACCGACATGGCGCGCAAGGCGTCCGCGTACGTCGCCGACCTGGCCGCCCTCGACGCCCGCTCGCCCGAGTTCGCCGGCAAGGTGGGCGAGATCACCGCCCTGGGCGCCGGGGAGATGCGCACCGCGGCCGCGCAGTCCAACCGGATGCTGGAGCGCACGGTGCGCAGTCTGCCGGCCAAGGGCGGGGACGCGCAGTCGAAGGTCGCCGGCTCCCTCGTCGAGCTCAGGCGCGTGGTCGAGGACCTGGACCCGCGGGACCTGCCCGCCGGCAAGGGCCGCAAGCTCCTGTCCCGGCTGCCCGGCGGCAACAGACTGCGCGACCACGTCGCCAAGTACGCCTCCGCGCAGGGCACGTTGAACAGGATCGTGGGCTCGCTGCGCGGCGGCCAGGACGAACTGCGGCGCGACAACGCGGCCTTGCAGACCGAGCGGGTCCGCCTCTGGGAGACGATGGGCAAGCTCCAGGAGTACGTCGTGCTGACCGAGGCGCTGGACACGGCCGTCGAGGAGCACATCGCCGCCGTCGCCGACCCGGAGGCGGCCGACTCGCTCCGCGCCGACGTGCTCTTCCCCGTCCGGCAGAAGCACCAGGACCTGCTCACCCAGCTCGCGGTGTGCGCGCAGGGCTACCTCGCCATGGACGTCGTACGCCGCAACAACGACGAGCTGATCAAGGGCGTGGACCGCGCGGCCACCACAACCGTGTCGGCCCTGCGCATCTCGGTGATGCTGGCCTCCGCGCTCGACCGCCAGAAGAAGGTGGTCGAGCAGGTCGACGCCCTGCGCGGCACCACGGAGGACCTGATCCGGGGCAACGCCGAGATGCTCGCCACGCAGAGCGGGGAGATCCAGCGGATCGCCGCGGACCCGGCCGTGGGGGCCGAGACCCTGCGCTCCGCGTTCCAGCAGATCTACCGCACCCTCGACGCGATCGACACCTACAAGGTGCAGGCGACCGAGGCGATGGCGTCCACCGTCGAGTCCCTGACCGCCGAACTGCAGAGCGCGAGCGCCTACTTGGAGCGCAGCCGGTCACGCGGCGCGCTGGAAGGGGGCCTCGCGTGAGACACCGCGCCCTCCTTTCCGCCGTCACCGTCGCCGTCTGCGCGGCGGTCGTCCTGGCCGGCTGCTCCCCGGCGCGGCAACCCGACCCGGCCGCGGCCCGGCCCGGCACCCTGCGCGTCCTCGCCTCCAGCGAGCTCGCCGACATGACCCCGGTGCTGGAGCAGGTCCGCCGGGACACCGGCCTCACGGTCCGGCCCACCTACATGGGCACGCTCGACGCGGTGAGGCTGCTCGCCACGGGTGAGGCCGACGGACGGTACGACGCCTTGTGGCTGTCCTCGAACGACTACCTGCGCCTGCGTCCCGACGCGGCGAGGAAGGTGGTGTCCGAGACGCCGGTGATGTCCAGCCCGGTGGCGATCGGCGTGCGGACGGCCACCGTGCGGCAACTGGGCTGGAAGCCGGCCGAGGTCACCTGGTCCGACGTCGAACGGGCCGTCCGGGGCGGCCGGCTGACGTACGGCATGACCGACCCGGCGCGCTCCAACTCCGGCTTCTCCTCCCTGATCTCGGTCGCCTCCGCCCTCTCCGGCGCGCAGTCCGCGCTCACCGACGACGACGTGCGCAAGGCCACGCCCCGGCTGAAGGAGTTCTTCGCCGGGCAGCAGCTGACCTCCGGCTCCTCCGGCTGGCTGGCGGCGGCGTACACCAGGCGCGGGAACGTCGACGCGCTGCTCAACTACGAGTCCGTCCTCAAGGGCATCCCGGGCCTGACCGTCATCCGCCCCAAGGACGGCGTCGTGACGGCCGACTACCCGCTCTCCTCCCTCGCCGCCACGAGCGACGCCACCCGCGAGGAGGTGCGCCGGCTCACCGCGGACCTGCGCACCCCGGAGATCCAGCGGCTGATCACCGACCGCACGCACCGCCGCCCGGTCGTCCCCTCCGTCCGCCCCGCGGCCGGCCTCGACACCGACCGGCGCCGCGAACTGCCGTATCCCGGCAGCCTCTCCGTCGCCGACGACCTGCTCGCCTCGTACGAGAACAAGCTGCGCCGCCCCTCGCGGACCGTGTACGTCCTCGACACCTCGGGCTCGATGCGCGGCGACCGCCTCAGCCGGCTGAAGAAGGCGCTCTCCGCCCTCACCGGCGACTTCCGCGACCGGGAGGAGGTCACGCTGATGCCGTTCGGCTCGCAGGTGAAGAGCGTCCGCACGCATGTCGTGGACCCGGCCGATCCGCAGTCGGGCCTGAACGCCATCCGCCGGGACACCGAGGCCCTGTCCGCCGACGGGGACACGGCGATCTACACCTCCCTGGAGAAGGCGTACGAGCATCTGGGCACCGCCCGGGACGCGTTCACGTCGATCGTGCTGATGACGGACGGCGAGAACACGACCGGCGACAAGGCGGGCGACTTCGACGCCTTCTACCACTCGCTGGACGCGCCGCAGCGTCAGATCCCGGTCTTCCCCATCGTCTTCGGCGACTCCGACCGCGCCGAACTGCAGCACATCGCCGAGCTGACCGGCGGCCGTCTCTTCGACGCCCGGCAGGGCTCGCTGGACGGCGCCTTCGAGGAGATCCGTGGCTACCAGTAGGGTCCTGGGCTACCTGGAGTCCCGCAAGAACATCGCGGGCGGCGCGGCCGGGCTGGCGGGGCTGGTGCTGACGTTCGCCGGGGTGGCGGGGCCGTACTGGCCCGTGGTCGTGGCCGGTCTGTACGGCGCGGGTGCCCTCGTCGCCCCGCCGGAGCGGCCGGCGGTGCCGGACTTCCCGGACCCGACGGCCCAACTGGACGAGCTGCGCGCGGACTTCGGCCGGCTGGGCGGGTATCTGGCCCAGGTCGACCTGCCTCCGGCCGCCGCGGGCCGCCTCACCGAACTCACCGGCCTGCTCACGGCGTTGCTGGAACCCGGCTGGGTGACGGAGGTGCTCGCCCGGGACCCGGAGGGCGTGCACGCGCTGTCCCGGACCGTACGGCAGGACCTGCCCGAGGCGGTCGACAGCTACGTGCGCACGCGGTGGTGGTCCCGGATGACCCCGGGCTCCGAGCCTCCCGAGCGCCACCTGGAGCGGCAGTTGTCCCTGCTCCAGCGGGAGGCGGAAGCCCTGGCGACCGCACTGCGGGAGGCCGAGGCCCGCCGGCAGGAGACCCACACCCGCTACTTGGAGGAACGGTCGCCGTGACGGCGCTGTGTGCCCCGGCGGCGAAGGGCCCGCCGTGGTGCTTCCGTCGGGGCGGACGGAGACGCCACGGCAGGCCCACGAGCCACGCACGCCGTTGTACGCGGCCTCGCCGGCTGTCCCGCGGCCGGCCGTGACGATCACTGGTCAGGGCACATCCCAGCCGGCCGCGGAGTCCTCGTCGGACGTCAGCCCAGGCGCTCCACCAGCGCCCGGTACTCGTCCCACAGTTCCTTGGGCGTGTGGTCGCCGAACGTGTCGAGGTGCTCGGGGATGAGCCCGGCCTCCTCACGCCACACGTCCTTGTCGACGGTGAGCAGGAACTCCAGGTCGGACTCGGACAGTTCGAGCCCCTTGGTGTCCAGCGCCGCCGGCGTCGGCAGCACGCCGATCGGCGTCTCGACGCCCTCCGCCCTGCCCTCCAGCCGCTCCACGATCCACTTCAGGACGCGGGAGTTCTCGCCGAAGCCGGGCCAGACGAACCTGCCCTCGTCGTTCTTGCGGAACCAGTTGACGTAGTAGATCTTCGGCAGCTTGGACTGGTCCTTGTCCTTGGCCACGTCGATCCAGTGGGCCATGTAGTCGCCCATGTTGTAGCCGCAGAACGGCAGCATGGCGAACGGGTCGCGGCGCAGTTCGCCGACCTTGCCCTCGGCCGCCGCGGTCTTCTCGGAGGCGACGTTCGCGCCGAGGAACACCCCGTGGTTCCAGGTGAAGGACTCCGTCACCAGCGGCACCGCGGAGGCGCGCCGGCCGCCGAAGAGGATCGCGGAGATCGGCACGCCCTTGGGGTCCTCCCACTCGGGCGCGATGATCGGGCACTGCGAGGCCGGCACGGTGAAGCGGGCGTTGGGGTGGGCGGCGGGCTCCGGGGAGTCCGGGGTCCAGTCGCGGCCCTTCCAGTCGGTGAGGTGGGCCGGGGTCTCCTCCGTCATGCCCTCCCACCAGACGTCGTTGTCGTCGGTGAGGGCGACGTTGGTGAAGACGGAGTTGCCCCACAGGGTCTTCATCGCGTTGGCGTTGGTGTGCTCGCCGGTGCCGGGCGCGACGCCGAAGAAGCCGGCCTCGGGGTTGATGGCGTAGAGGCGGCCGTCCTCGCCGAACCGCATCCAGGCGATGTCGTCGCCGATCGTCTCGACGGTCCAGCCGGAGATCGTCGGCTCCAGCATGGCGAGGTTGGTCTTGCCGCAGGCGCTCGGGAAGGCGGCGGCGACGTACTTGGACTCACCGGTGGGCGGGGTGAGCTTGAGGATCAGCATGTGCTCGGCGAGCCAGCCCTCGTCGCGGGCCATCACGGAGGCGATGCGCAGGGCGTAGCACTTCTTGCCGAGCAGGGCGTTGCCGCCGTAGCCGGAGCCGTAGGACCAGATCTCGCGCGTCTCGGGGAAGTGCGAGATGTACTTGGTGGAGTTGCACGGCCAGGGCACGTCGGCCTCGCCCTCGGCGAGGGGGGCGCCCAGCGTGTGCACGGCCTTGACGAAGAAGCCGTCGGAGCCGAGCTCGTCGAGGACCGCCTGGCCCATGCGCGTCATCGTGCGCATGGAGACCGCGACGTAGGCGGAGTCGGTGATCTCGACGCCGATCGCGGACAGGTCGGAGCCGAGGGGGCCCATGCAGAACGGGACGACGTACATCGTCCGGCCCTTCATGGAGCCGCGGAAGATGCCCTTCTCACCGGAGAAGATCTCCCGCATCTCCGCGGGGGCCTTCCAGTGGTTGGTCGGGCCGGCGTCCTCCTCCTTCTCGGAGCAGATGAACGTCCGGTCCTCGACGCGGGCGACGTCGGTCGGGTCGGAGGCGGCGTAGTAGGAGTTGGGGCGCTTGATCGGGTCGAGTTTCTTGAAGGTGCCCTTCGCGACGAGCTCCTCGCACAGGCGCTCGTACTCGGCCTCTGATCCGTCACACCAGACCACGTTGTCCGGCTGGGTCAGTTCCGCGATCTCGTTGACCCACGAGATCAGTTCCTGGTGGTTGGTGGGGATCACGGTGGGAGCCGCGATGTCGCGCGCCACGATTGCTCCTAAATGAGGGATTTGTGATTTTGGAGGCCCCGTGGGGGCTGCGACCCGGATGCTGACTGGCTGGATCTTCAGCGCTCATCCGGTGCCGACCGCACTCATTTGATGATCCGAGTCGAGTGCCCATATGTCCAGAGGGCCTCACAAGTGAGCGGAGTGGGGATCGTCACGCCCCAGCGTGTTTCCGCGCGTGATTTTGCGTGCACGTTGAGTTCACCTGAAGCTTCTTTTGCCGGACACCCGGGCGCCCGGACGGCGTGAGATGATGGCCACTCTTCGCCAGTTCTCAGCCCGCACTCATCCGTAACTTACGGTTCCGTAGGTACGATGCCGGACATGACTGCGCCCGTCCCCGACGCCGCCAGGAACTCGCCGGCCGCCGGCCGCCGTCCCGAGGCGAGCTCGATTCCGCACCAGATCAAGCACCACGCCCAGCAGCTCGCCGAACCCATCAAGCCGAAGCTGCGCGGCTGGCTGCACCTCGGCATGTTTCCGGCCGTCCTGATCGCGGGCCTGGTGCTCACCGCCCTCGCCGACTCCCCCCGCGGCCGCATCGCCTGCGGGATCTACGCCCTGACGGCCTGCCTGCTGTTCGGCGTGAGCGCGCTGTACCACCGGGGCAGCTGGAGCCCGCGGATGGACGGCGTCCTGCGCCGACTGGATCACGCCAACATCTTCCTGATCATCGCGGGCACCTACACCCCGCTGACGATGCTGCTGCTGCCCGGCGCGAAGGGCCAGTGGCTGCTGTGGGGCATCTGGGGTGCGGCCGCCGCGGGGATCGTCTTCCGCGTCTTCTGGGTCGGCGCCCCGCGCTGGCTCTACACGCCCTGCTACATCGCGATGGGCTGGGCGGCCGTCTTCTTCCTGCCGGACTTCATGCGCACCGGCGGCATCGCGGTACTGGTCCTGGTGATCGTCGGCGGCCTCCTCTACAGCGCGGGCGGCGTGATCTACGGCATCAAGCGACCCAACCCGTCACCGCGCTGGTTCGGCTTCCACGAGGTCTTCCACTCCTTCACGCTGGCCGCGTTCGTCGTCCACTACGTCGGCATCTCCCTGGTGGCGTACCAGCACGCGTAACACCGCACCGCACCGCAGGGCCACGGCTGCACAGCCGTGGCCCTTTTTGCATGCCGAAAACGATCGAACGCCGATGCCGATTGACAGGAACTACATTTTGAGAGTTACTTTCATTTCATGGTTACTACCACTCCTGATCCTCGCCGCTGGTGGGCCCTGGGCGCCCTGGTCGCGAGCATGCTCACGCTCGGCTTCGACACGACGATCCTCAACGTGGCGCTGCCGACCATGGCCGCCGACCTCGGCGCCACCACCGGCCAGCAGCAGTGGATGGCGGACGCGTACATCGTCGTGTTCGCCGCGCTGATGCTCCCCGCCGGACTCCTCGGCGACCGGTTCGGACGGCGCCGGATGCTGGTCGCCGGACTCGGCGTCTTCCTCGCCGGTTCGCTGATGGGCGCCCTGGCCGGCGACGTGAACTGGGTCGTCGCGGCCCGGGCGTTCATGGGCGTCGGCGGCGCGCTGGTCACCCCGCTCGCGCTGTCCGTGCTGCCCTCGCTGTTCGGCCCCGAGGAGCGCGCCAAGGCCGTCGGCATCGCCTCGGCCGCCTCCGCGCTCGGCCTGCCGCTCGGCCCGATCATCGGCGGCTGGCTGCTGAACCACTGCTGGTGGGGCTCGGTCTTCCTGGTCAACGTCCCGATGGCGGCGATCGGCATCGCGGCCTGCGTCTTCCTGCTCCCCGAGACCAGGGACCCCGCCTCCCCCACGGTCGACGCGCTCTCCACGGCGCTCACCGCGACCGGCCTCGGCGCCCTCATCTACGCGATCATCGAGGCACCCGACCGCGGCTGGGACGACGCGCTGGTGCTGGGGACGTCCGCCGCCGCCGCGGTGCTGCTCACCGCGCTGGTGCTGCGCGAGCGGCGCGCGGCGCGTCCCATGCTCGACATGTCGCTGCTGGCACAGCGCGGCTTCCTGTTCAACACGCTCGCCGCGACCCTGGTGATGTTCGTCATGTCCGGCCTGCTGTTCGTGCTGCCGCAGTACCTCCAGGCGGTCCTCGGCCACGACGCCTTCGGCACCGGGCTGCGCCTGCTGCCGATGATGGGCGGACTGATGGTCGCCGCCCGGGGCGCCCAGCCGCTGGTCGCGAAGTTCGGCTCGCGGGCCGTGGTCAGCGCCGGCCTGGTGATCCTGGCCTTCGCCGCGCTGCTCGGCAGCCGTACGACGACCGGCTCCGGCTACGGCTTCACCGCGCTGTGGCTGTCGGTCACCGGCTTCGGGTTCGGCTTCTCGTTCGTGCCCGCGATGGACGGCGCCCTCGGCGCCCTGCCGCGCGACCGGGCCGGCAGCGGCTCCGGCCTGCTGATGACGCTGCGCCAGGTCGGCGCCGCCATCGGCGTCGCCGTGCTCGGCAGCCTGCTCGCCGGCGTCTTCCGTGACCGCCTCGACGTGACGGGGCTGCCCGCGCGGGCCGCCGACACCGCCGGGGACTCGGTCGTCGCCGCCCACCTGATCGCCGAGAAGGCGCACTCGGCGCACCTCGCCGCCTCCGCGAACAGCGCCTACGTCCACGGCATGGACGTCGTCCTGCTGGTGTGCGGCATCGCGGCGCTCGTCGCGGCCCTGCTGGCGGCCGCCCTGCTGCCGAAGCCGGCAGCACCCGTTCCGGCCGCCGATCCCACCGATCCCGCCATGGCCGCCCGGGCCGCGGATGCCCGACAATGAACCCCATGACGGCCGCACACTCCCCCCTCTCCCCCGCCGACCGCCCCCGGCTCGGCCTGCGCGAACGCAAGAAGATCAAGACCCGCGAGGCGATCCGCGCCGCGACCTACGGGCTGGTCAGGGAGCAGGGATACGACGCCACGACGATCGAGCAGATCGCCGAGCGCGCCGAGGTGTCGCCGTCGACCGTCTTCCGGTACTTCCCGACCAAGGAGGACATCGTCCTCACGGACGAGTACGACCCGCTGATGGCCGAGGAACTGCGCAACCGGCCCGCGGACGAGCCGTTCACGGACTCGGTGCGGCACATCATGCGCAGGGCCATCACGCTCACCATGGCGCAGGACCCCGAGATGATCCGGATGCGGGCCCATCTCGGGGTCACCGTCCCCGCCGTGCGCTCCCGGATGTTCGAGAGCATGTCGGCAACCGGGCGCCTGCTGCGCACCGCCCTCGCCGAGCGCTCCGGTCTGGACCCGGACTGCCTGGAGGTGCGCGTCTACGCGATGTCCCTCATCGGCGGTCTGATGGAGGTCTCCATGTGCTGGGCGGAGAACGGCTTCGAGGGCGAGCTGACGGACTACATGGAGCGCGCCCTGGACGTCATGGAACACGGCCTGCCCACGAGAAAGTCCTGAGCCCGCCGGTCCCGCCCGTGCCATCCTGACCGGGTGAACGGTCCCGAGATCAACGTCGAGTTCGCCCACGAACTGGCCCTGTTCGTCCAGCGCGACCGGCGGCGCACCCTCGTCACCGACGGCGTCTCCTCCCTGGGGCACGTCGTCGAGTCGGCCGGCGTCCCGCTCACCGAGGTCGGGACGCTGTGGGTCGACGACCACGAGGTGCCGGCGTCGTACGTCCCCGCCGCCGGCGACTTCGTCCGGGTACGGCCCGTCGAGCGCCCCCAGCGGGTCCCCGGCGCTCCCCTGCGCTTCCTCCTCGACGTCCACCTCGGCACCCTCGCCCGCCGGCTGCGCCTGCTGGGCGTCGACACGGCGTACGAGTCGACCGACATCGGCGACCCCGCCCTCGCCGCCCGCTCGGCGGCCGAGCGGCGCGTCATGCTCAGCCGCGACCGGGGCCTGCTGCGCCGCCGGGAACTGTGGGCCGGCGCCTACGTCTACAGCACCCGCCCCGAGGAGCAGCTCAGGGACGTCCTGGACCGCTTCCGTCCCGAACTGCGGCCGTGGACGCGCTGCACCGCCTGCAACGGCCTGCTGCGGGAGGCCACCAAGGAGGAGGTGGCGGACCAGTTGCAGGGCGGGACGCAGCGCTCGTACGACGTCTTCGCGCAGTGCCGGGAGTGCGGGCGCGCGTACTGGAAGGGCGCGCACCACGAGCAGCTGGTGGCCATCGTGGAACGCGCCCTGGCGGAGTTCGCGCGGTAGCTAGTTCCTGCGCAGATCGCCCCTTCCGCAGGCCGTCCCGTCCTTGTCCGGGTCGAGGCCGAGCGGGTCGTCCCGGCCGTTGACCTTCAGGCGGCCGTAGTCGTTCTTCTTCAGCCAGGCGCAGCGCGCGGCCGTCGTCTTCCTCACGCCCTTGGGGAAGGCGGTCGGCACGCACACGTTGACGGAGCCGTAGTGCCGGTCGCAGCCGGAGACCGTCACCGGCACCGGCTGCGAGGTGCGCTTCTTCCCGGGCCCGGTCACCTTGCCGGAGAGGGCGTCGGCGAAGGCGTGGACGTGCGCGTCGGCGGTGTCGGCGCTCAGGGCCGCCGGGCCCTGCAGATGGACCCACTTGGCCACCGACGGGACGCCGTTGGCGTCGACCGCGAAGAGCATGTACCAGCCGGGCGGGGCGAGGTCGGGGTTGTTCGTCACGTTCAGGTCGACGTTGTCGCCGTCCACGGACAGCGGCAGGTCGACGAACCGCTGGTTGGGGTCGGAGGAGTGGGTGACGGCGGCCGGGCGGATCAACTCGGCCTTGACGACGGGGTGGTCGACGGTGATGCGCTGGGTGGTGCCGTAGGTCCACTCGGTGTCGATCAGCGAGGTGATCACCGGGCGCTCGCCCTTGAGGAGGTAGGGCGGGGTGTAGATCGACACGTTGTGGTTCCAGGTGCCGTTGCCCGGGTTGTCGCCGGTGGCCATCACCCGGCCGTCCGGGAGCAGGAACGCCGACGAGTGGTAGCCGCGCGCCTCGGGGTCGGCGGCCACCGGGTCGAAGGTGTTGGTGGCGGGGTCGTAGAGGGAGGACTCGTGGACGGGGTTGGCGCGGTTGTGCAGCGCGCCGCCGGTCTCCAGCACCGTGCCGTCGGGCAGCAGTACGGCGGAGACGTACATCTTGCCCTGGCCGCCGGTCTCGGCGACCGGTCCGTTGCCGAGGTCCACCGTGCCCTGCGGGATCAACGGGCCCGCCGTGTAGGCCGGGTTGGCCTGCTTCAGGTCGATCACGTCGGTCAGGCGGTTCGCGTCCGGGTTGGAGTCGATGTTGCCGCCGCCGATGGTGAGGACCTTCTGGTCCTGCGCCGGCGGCAGCAGCACGCTCGCCGACTGGTCGCGCTGGTCCTTGTTCTGCAGCCCCGGGACCTGCGTGATCGTGTTGGCGTCGTAGTCGTAGACCGCCGCGCCGGTACCGGGGATGTTGTTGCCGAAGACATGGCTGCCGGAGTAGAAGAGGCGGCCGTCCTGCATCAGGATCATCGACGGGTACAGGCCCCAGTACGACCAGGTCTGGTTGACCTGCGACAGCGACAGCCACTTCTGCTGCGCGTCGGACCAGTACTCCGCGGTCACCGAGCCGGTGGAGTCCTCGCGCAGGCCGCCGAAGGAGATGACGTCACCGTTGCCGAGCTCGGTGGCCGACGGGTACCAGTGGCCGTCGTTGAGGTCGTTGGTCTTGGTGTAGGTCTCGGTGGCCGGGTCGAAGACGTACGAGTCCTTGAAGCCCTCGTAGCCGTGCGAGCCGTCCGCCGCCGGGAAGGCCTTGTTGCCGCTGAGGACCAGGACCCGCCCGTCCTGGAGCTGGATGTGCCCGGCGCAGAACATGTCCTTCGGCGTGGGGATGATCTTGTAGGTGCCGTCGGCCGGGTTGTAGACGGCGCTCGTGAAGGTCCCGGCGGCGAAGTTCTCCTCGCTGTTGCCGGAGCCGGCGATCAGCAGCACCTTGCCGTTGTTCAACACGACGGAGTGCATGGAGCGCACGGGGTTCTGGGTGGGCAGCACGTCCCAGCGGCCGTTGGCGCACTCGTCGGCCGTGCCCGTGCAGGTGGCGGGCGGTACGGGGGCGGTGACCTGCTCCATGGTGTAGTCGTCGGTGGTCGCCGAGCCGGTGCCGTACACGGAGACGCCCCAGGTGATCCGGTCGGTGCCGGCCGGGACCTCGGGGGTGCGCACCGTGGCCTGGGTCCAGCTGCCCTGCATCTCCAGCGTCTTGAGGTCGGTCCAGTACTGCCAGCCGGCGGTGCCGTCGTGCCGGAAGAGGGTGATGTTGGCGTCCGGCGTGGTCGTCTTGTACCAGAGGCCGAGGTCGTACTGCCGGCCCGGCGTCACCACGGGCGCGCAGGCCGCGGACTCGGTGATCAGCGCCTTGCGGTCGCCGTCGACGCGCCGGGTGAGCGTGACCTTCATGGCCTTGGCGCCGCTGTGGGCGTCGCTCGTCGTGTCGAAGGTGAAGTCGTTGTCGCCCCAGCCGGACCTCTCCCAGCAGGCGGGCATCCCGTCGCCGCCGCCGGTCTCGAAGCCGGGGTTGGTGACCAGGTTGGCGGCGGAGGCGGACGGGGGCGCGCCCAGGAGGAGGGCGCAGGTGAGCGCGCCCACCCCCAGCAGGGCGGTTCTCCTGCGGTGTCTCGTGCGGGGTCTCATGCGGTGCTCCTTGCTGCACGGCTCCTGCGGGGCAGGTACACCAGCGCCTCGGTGCCCACGAAGCGCAGGACGAACGTCGTCACCAGCGCCAGCGCGGTGGCCGCGAGCACGCCCATGCCGAAGCGGCTCACGAACACCGCGATCAGCGGGATGCGCAGCACCAGGTCGGCGTTGGCGAGCAGCGCGAACCGTCCGGCGCGGTCCCACCAGCGCCGGTGGCGGCGGCGGTCGCGGAAGAGCAGGTGCTCGATGAGGAGGAAGTTCCAGGCGACGCCGAGCTGGTTGGCGAGGATCTCGGCCGGTACGTAGTGCAGGCCGACGCCGGTGAGGGCCCACAGGGCGAACAGGTTCGGGGCGAAGCCGCTGGCGCCGATGAGCCCGAAGCCGACCATGCGGGCGACCGGGGAGGCGGTGCGCAGGCCGGCCAGGTGGCGCAGGAAGCGCAGGCCCTCCCGCGCGGAGGACTTGGACTCGCCGGCGAACCGCTCCTGGAAGACGAACGGCACCTCGGTGACCTGCCGCAGACGGCTGCGCACCGCCAGCTCCAGGAGGATCTTGTAACCCAGCGGCCGGAGCGTCTCGGCGGCCACGCAGCTGCGCCGGATGGCGAAGAAGCCGCTCATCGGGTCGCTGATGCCGTGCAGGCGGCGCGGGAAGAGCGACTTGGCCAGCCAGGTCGCGCCGCGCGAGACGGCCACCCGGTAGCCGCCGGCCAGCCCGGCCCGGCTGCCGCCCTCGACGTAGCGGGAGGCGACCACGAGTTCGGCGTGCGCACGCTCGCCGGTGGCCACCAGCTCCGGTACCAGGGACGGCGGATGCTGGCAGTCGCCGTCCATGACGACGACCCAGTCCGCCCCGGCCGCCCGCAGCCCCTCCACGACGGCGCCGCCGAGCCCGCCCACGGGGTCGTCGCGGTGCAGGACGGTGACCGGGAAGGGGCAGTCGCGGGCCGCCTCGCGGATGACCTCGGGGGTGTCGTCGGTGGAGTCGTCGACGAAGACGACCTCGCAGGGCAGCCTCGCGGGCACCGACTCGGTGATCTGGTGCAGGAGTTCGCGGATGTTGGCGGACTCGTTGTACGTCGGCACGACGATGGTGACGGCGCCGGGTTCCGGGATCTCGGTGGCGCGGAGGCCGGGGACGGGCGCGGTGTACTCGTGGCTGCTCATCGGGCGCCTCCACTGGCGGTGATCCGCCTGATCTCGATCCGGTCCGCTCCGGTGCCGAAGGTGGCGACCGGCGCCGAATGGGCGAGCGCCGCCCCGACGTTGGGCAGGTCCACCGCGTCGCGCCGCACGGTCGGGGAGGCGACGACGTAGTCGAGGTCCCGCCAGCCGCGCGACATGGTCCTCGTCACGGCGGGGTCGAGGTCGGCCTTGTAGAACCAGATGACGCCGGTCCCCGGCCGGTACCCGTCGTGCACCAGGTCCAGCCAGAGGGCGTCGTCGACGAGGACGCGGGTGTCCTCGGGGTCCGCGACCTCGGTGGCCAGCCAGCGGGCGGCGGCCCGGTAGGGGGCGTTGGCGTCGGCGGTCAGGGCGGTGCGGTCGCCGTCGTACCACTTCGGTACGACACAGGCGCCGGCCGCCAGGGCGAGGACGGCGGCGAGCGCGTACCGGCCGGCCGTCCACCGGCGCCGCTCGCCGGGGCGGCGCCCTCGGCGCAGGACGGCGTGGGCGACGGAGGCGGTGCCGCCGGCGAGGACCAGGGCGAGGAACGGCAGCGCCTGGATGACGTACATGGCGGGCAGGTAGCCGTTGGGACGCAGGGCGAGCGCGGTCAGGATCGCGACGGTGAGGGCGGGTCCGGCCAGGGCGCGGGCGGTGACCGACCAGCGCCAGGTGACCACCAGCAGCAGCGCGCCGGCGAGGCCGCCGAGCGGCAGGATGCGGTCGTAGTAGAGCCACGAGTGCAGCACGCCCCACGAGCCGGAGCCCTCGTGCAGGATGAAGCCCGAACCGGGTCTGGTCATCTGGTACGTGACCCCCTCCCAGAGCGAGACGTGCCCGCCGCCGGGCAGCAACTCGCCCTTGAGCAGGGCGAAGAGAGGGTAGCCGAGACCGATCAGCGCGCAGGCGGTGACGGCGCCGGTGAGGGCGAACTTCCGGGTGTCGCGGTGGCTGTGGCGCCACATGGTGACGAACAGGGCCGGCAGGACGACGAGCATCGTCTCCTTGGTGAGCACGGCGGTGGCGGCCGCGAGCCCCGCCCCGAAGTGGTGCCACAGGTGCCGGCTCGGGGAGGCGGCGAGGGTGAAGGCGAGGAGCGTCCACATCACCGCGAGGTTGTCCAGGAAGATCTCGCGCTGTAGCACGACCGACAGCGGGGAGAGGCCGAACAGGGCCATGGCGAGTCCGGCGGCCCAGCGGGGCAGCGCGAGGCGCCGGGCGAGGACGTAGACGAGGACCGCGCTGATCGCGGAGACCACCAGCATGACGGCGCGCATGGTGCCGACGGTCATGGAGCCGGGGCTGATCCAGGACGGGATCCAGGTGAACAGGGCGAGCTGGATCCAGCCCAGGGGCGGGTGGTCGTACCAGTACGTGTAGTGGGCCAGGCCCCGGCCCTGCTGGACCGCCCAGGCCTGGGCGAGGTAGGTGCCCTCGTCGTCGCTGAGGGTCGGGTAGTCGGCGATGTTCCAGCCCTGCACGACGAGGATCGCCACCAGGAGCGCGCCGCACAGCAGCAGGTCGGGGCGGGAGGAGCGGAGGCGGGCCGGCGGGGCCGTCCGAGCGGCCGGACCGGTTTTCGGCGCAGGCGGATGCTGCGCGGTGACCGTGGCAGGGGTCACCGCGGGAAGGGTGGAGGTCACGCGGGGACGTCCTCTCGGATCGCTTCGGCGGTGGGCAGGTGCGCGCCGACGTGCGTGGTCAACTCCCAGTCGGTCCGGCCGCGTTGCTCACGCCATACGGCGCGGATCGCGGCCCCGGCGAGGAGGACCTGGTAGAAGGGGCCGCCCACGACGAGCTTGGCGTAGTGGACGGGGCGGACGCGCAGGCCGTACTGCTTGCCGAAGTCGTGCAGGCCGACCACCTCGAAGACGAAGGTGACCGCCGCGGTGACCAGCGGCAGGAAGGTGAGGAAGGCGATCCCGACGGGCACGTCGAGGAAGAGCGCGACCGCCGCGTTGAGCGGGATGACGACACCGGAGAAGGCCTGCAGGAACGGCGTCATCAGGGTGTAGCGGGCCAGCAACCGCTGCCCGAAGCCCGGGAGTCGGCGCCAGTCGCGCTTGCGGTAGACCTGCAGGAAGCCCTGGTTCCAGCGGGTGCGCTGCTTCAGCAGCGACATCAGCGTGCCCGGGGTCTCCTCCCGGGTCACCATGTCGGAGTCGTAGGCGACGACGACCTTCTTGCCGGCGCTGGACAGCCGCACGCCGAGGTCGCAGTCCTCGGCGAGGCAGTCGTCGTCCCAGCCGCCGGCCTCGCGCAGCACGTCGGTGCGGACGAAGACGGTGTTGCCGCCGAGCGGGATGAACCCCTTCTGCGCGTGCAGGTGCAGGCGGGAGCGGAACCAGAAGAAGTACTCCAGGCAGTTGCGCAGGGAGTACCAGCTGGAGTGGAAGTTGATGAGCTGCACACCGCCCTGGACGACGTCGGCGTGGGTCGTGCGGAAGGCGTGGTCGACGTGCGCGAGGAGTTCGGGATGGACCTGGTCCTCGGCGTCGAAGACCCCGACGACGGCGCCGCGGCAGTGCGGCAGCGCCGTGTTCATGGCCTTCGGCTTGTTCTTCTTGTCGTGGGTGTCGACGACGACCCGCACGCGGGCGTCGCGTTCGGCGGCCCGGCGGGCCACCTCCGCGGTCTCCGGGTCGTCGTGTCCGACGATGACGATGATCTCGAAGTCGGTGTGGCTGGACTCCAGCAGCCGCTGGATGGTGTGGTCGAGCACCGCCTGTTCGTGCCGCGCGGGCAGCAGCAGCGAGAAGGAGACGTGCCCGTCGCCGTCGGGCCGGCCGAAGCGGGTGGACGCGAGCACTTCCGGCGTGCGCCAGGCGTGCATCTGCCACCACAGGGTGAACGCCGCCATCCAGAACAGGGCCAGTGAGACGGCAGCGATGAATACGGACGTGAGCAAGAAGATCCCCCCAGATCCCGAAAGCCCCCTGTCGCGACAGCGAGTGACTCCTGCCGCGTTTCTGTGGAGACGTTAGGGGGGGTCTGTGAAGCCCACGGGCCGCTTCAGTGAAGAGCGCGTTTCATCCCAACAGCCCTCCAGAGCGCACAATTCGACCGCCGGTCGCGCCCACGGCTCCGGAAGCCCGCGGTTTCACCTGTTCAACGCGGTGCGCAGGTCCTCCGGATCGGTGGTCGGGGCGTCGCAGGTGAAGTTACGGCAGACGTACGCCGTGGGCAGTCCCTGCCGCAGGGGCCGGTCGGCGAGCAGCGGGAACTCGTCACTGTCCGCGGTCCCCACGGCGACCACCGCGCCGGGGGCGGTGCCCAGAAGTGCCGTACGGTGCAGGGCTTTTGTCGCCTCGTCCGTCAGGGACGGCCCGACGATCGCGACCTCCCGCGGCCCGTCGAGATACGCCTCCGCGACGGCCAGCCCCCAGCCGATGAACCGCGGCACCCGCGGCCCGAGCGCCTTGACCACGCCGAGCGCCTTCCCGGCGGCGGTGCGGTGGGGCTCGGCGCCGGTCTGGGCCGCGTAGCCCAGCAGGGCGCCCGCGGCGGCGCTCCAGCCGGACGGCGTCGCGTTGTCCGTCGGGTCCTGCGGCCGGCGGATCAGCTTCTCGGCGTCGGCGGCGGTGTCGTAGAGCGAGCCGGAGTCGTCGGTGAAGCGGGTCAGGACGTGGTCGAGGAGGAGTCCGGCGAAGTCCAGCCAGACGCCCTCGCCGGTGACGGACGCGAGCGCGAGGAACCCCTCGGCGACGTCGGCGTAGTCCTCCAGCACGCCCGCGTTGGCGCCCGCCCTGCCGTCCTTGCTGGTGCGGACGAGCCGGGCGTGCTCGTCCAGGTGCAGTCGTACGAGGAGATCGGCGGCGGCGGTGGCGGCCTCGACCAGGTCGGGGCGGTCGAAGTAGGCGCCGGTCTCCGCGAGGGCGGCGATCGCGAGGCCGTTCCAGGCGGCGACGACCTTGTCGTCCCGGCCGGGAGCGGGGCGCCCGGCACGCCGGGCCAGCAGCCGCGCCCGCACGGAGGCGATGCGGTCGGCGTCGAACACGCCCTCCTGCTGCGGCAGTTGCAGCACCGACTGGCCGTGCTCGAAGGTGCCCTCCTCGGTGACGCCGAAGTACTGCGCGGCGAGTTCGGCGTCCTCGGCGCCGAGCGCCTCGGTGAGCTGCTCGGGCGTCCACACGTAGTACGCGCCCTCCACGTGCCGCCCGCTGCCGTCGTCGCTGTCGGCGTCCAGCGCGGAGGCGAACCCGCCCTCGGGCGTGCGCAGTTCGCGGACCATGAAGTCGGCGGTCTCCAGCGCCACGCGGCGCGCGAGATCGGAGCCGGTGGCCCGCCACAGGTGCGCGTACACGCGGCACAGCAGGGCGTTGTCGTAGAGCATCTTCTCGAAGTGCGGCACCACCCACGCGCGGTCGACGGAGTAGCGCGCGAACCCGCCGCCCAACTGGTCGTAGATCCCGCCGCGGGCCATGCGCTCACAGGTGTCCCGCGCCATCTGCAGCGCGCCCTCGGATCCGGTGCGCGCGTGGTGGCGCAGCAGGAACTCGATCACCATGGACGGCGGGAACTTGGGCGCCCCGCCGAATCCGCCGCGCTGCGGGTCGTACTCGCGGGTGAGGCCCAACAGCGCCTGCGCGAGCTGCTGTTCACCGGGGGCGTCGGCGTCGCCGTAGGAGATCTCGCGTCCGGCGAGGTCGCGCACGATCTTCTCCGCGACCTCCGCGACCTCCTCCCGCCGCTCGCTCCACGCCTGATGGACGCCTTGCAGCACCTGCCGGAAGGACGGCATGCCCTGGCGGGGCGCGGGCGGGAAGTAGGTGCCGAAGTAGAAGGGTTCGGCGTCCGGGGTGAGGAAGACGGTCATGGGCCAGCCGCCCTGGCCGGTGGCGGCCTGGACGGCCTCCATGTAGACGGCGTCGACGTCGGGGCGTTCCTCGCGGTCGACCTTGACGCTGACGAAGTGCTCGTTGAGGAAGTCGGCGGTGGCCTGGTCCTCGAAGGACTCGTGGGCCATGACATGACACCAGTGGCAGCTGGAGTACCCGACGCTCAGCAGGACGGGTTTGTCGCTCTTCCGGGCCTCGTCGAAGGCCTCGGCCGACCAGGGCCACCAGTCGACGGGGTTGTCGGCGTGCTGGAGCAGGTACGGGGACGTCTCATGGGCCAGTCGGTTCACCCTTCCACTCTCCCACGGGCTCGGGAGCGGCGTAGAAACGCAGGTTCACGTGGCGCGCCCCCTCGGGTGCGTCCTCCGGGGCGTGGCCGTAGCGGTCGAGGAGGTCCTGATAGGCGCGGACGAAGGCGTGCAGGTCCTCCTTGGTCATCCAGGTGCCGGTGCGCTGGACCTGGGCCCAGCCGGCCGGGCCGCGGTACTCCTCGTGGGCGCGGCGGAACAGCCGGGTGTCCATCTCGATCTTCAGCAGGGCGAGTTGCTCGGCCGCCGCGTACTCCTCCGCGGGCATGGCGGCGGGGTCGGGGGTGGTGTGGCGGAACGGCAGCGAACGCCACCAGCGTTCCCGGCCGCCGGACTTCTCCGGGATCTCCTCGATGAGCCGCTGCTCGGCGAGTTTGCGCAGGTGGTAGCTGGTGGTGCCGGAGCTCTCGCCGAGTTCGCGGGCGAGCACGGTGGAGTTCGCCTCACCGTGCCGGGCGAGGTAGTCGAGGATCCGGCGGCGCAGGGGGTTGCCGAGGGACTTGTAGAGGGCGGTGCGTTCGAGGCTGGTCGGTTCGGGGGCGGGGGCGGGTGGTTCGGGGGCGGCGGGGTCGGGGAGGCCGTCGGTCATGCGGTCACGGTAACCCCGAGGACCCTGAGAGATCCCTGATGTCCGCCGAATTTCCTTTGCAGAGATTTCTCTGCGGTCTAGAGTGGGCGCATGCGAACGAAATGGACGTTGATCCTGCTGGCCGCAGCCGCGGTGACGCTCGTGCCGTGGATGGTGGTGCTCGGCCTGACGCTCCCGGCCGACACGGAGGTGCGCAACTGGCCCCTGGCCTGGATCGGCCTGGACGTCCTGATGGCGGCCGGCTGCGCGGCGACCGCCCTGCTCGGCTTACGCGGTGACCCGCGCGTGCGCCTCACGGCGTCTGCGTCCGCCTCGCGGTGGGCGGGCGCCGTACCGGGCACTGAGTGATCGCCGCACCCTCGCGCTCCCGGCCCGCCCGAAGGACACTCTTAGGCAATGCAGTTGCCGCAGGAGGGGGACGTGACATGCGGGACAGCCATCGGGCGGAAGCCGAACGGCTGTTGGCCCGGGCCGTGGAGGAGGAGGTACGGCGCTCCGGTGGCCGCACGGACGCGGGGGTGCTGCTGTCGCGGGCGCGCGGGGCGCTGGACGCGATGGCGCAGACGGCCGCCGAGGAGTACGCCGCCTACACACGCGCACTGGACGAGGCGGAGGCCGGCCGGCTCACCTTCGCGCAGCGGTACGCCAAGGAGGGCGCCGGCACCCCCGTGCTGGTGGCGGTCGTCGCCGCCCTCGCCGCGGTCGTCGCCGACCTGGCCCTCGGCACCGACGCGGGCACGGCGTTCGGCGCGGGCGTCACCGTCGGGGTGGTCGGCGCCGCGGCGACGGTCGTGAAGGTGGCCGGCTCCCATCTGCCGGCCGCGCACCACCGCGCCGGCGCCGCGAGCCAGCCCGGCGGACCCGAGCAGCTGCGGTTGCAGTGGCTGACGGCGCTGGAGGTGCGCGGCATCCGTCCCTTCCTCGACCAGCAGCGCGTCCTGGCCGCCTCCACCGGCCCGAAGAAGACGGGCCCGCAGCTGCGCGGCGCGGACAAGAGCGCGGCGGCCCGCGGGCGCAGCGTGCTGGCCCAGTCCTTCGCCCAGCTCCCGGAGCCGGGCGGGGTGTTCGCGGGCCGCCGGCAGGAGCTGGCGCGGATCCGGCAGTGGGTCCAGGCATCCCGCGCCAGCACCCGGACCCGCCCGACGGTCGTGGTGCTGCACGGCGCTCCCGGCAGCGGCCGTACGACACTCGCCGTCCGCGCCACGCACGAGCTGAAGGACTACTTCCGCGGCGCCTGCGTGGTCGACCTGCGCGGCGGCAGCCCGGAGGAGGAACCGCTGCCCACCCGGGACGCCCTGCTGCACCTGCTGAACCGGCTCGGGGCGCCGCGCGAGCAGTTGCTCTTCCGCGAGCGGTCCTCCCCCGACCAGCAGGTCAAGCGGCTGAGCGAGCTGTACCACCAGCATCTGACGGGGCTGCCGGTCACCATCGTCCTGGACGACGCCTCGGATCCGGAGCAGGTCCGCACGCTGGTCCCCGAGCGCTCCGACAGCCTGGTCCTGGTCACCGCCCGGGAGCCCCTGGAGCTGCCGTCCGATCTGCAGGCGTGGGTGCACCAGTTGCCGGTGGAGGCACTGGACGCGGCGGGCGCCGAGGAGCTGCTGGCAGCGGCGGCGCAGGACAGCTCCGGGCCCTACGACGCGGAAGCGGCGACGCGGGTGCGGGAGTTGTGCGGCGGGCTGCCGCTGGCGCTGCGCATCGCGGGCTCCTCGCTGGGCCCGCGTTCACCGCGCGGGCTGGCCACGGACCTGGGGGCGTACGGCCCCGTCGAACCGGTCGAACGCGTGCTGTGGCTGCGCTACACCGACCAGTCCGAGCCGGCCCGCCGCCTGCTGCGCCGGCTGGCCCTGGCGGGGCGCGCCTCGCTGGGGGCCGCGGCGGCGGCCTCCCTGCTGGCGACCGACGAGTCCGAGGCGCGGCGCCACCTGACCGCGCTGACCGACGCCGGCCTGATCGACCACGTGCGCGGCAACCGCTACCGGCTGCACGACCTGGTGCGGGCCTTCGCGCAGGCCCGCCTCCTCGACGAGGAGGACCCGGCCGAGCGCACGGCGGCGCAGGAGCGGCTGATCGTGAACTACGCCGACCTCGCCGACTCGGTGCTGCGCCTGGTCGACGGCAACATGTCGACGCGCTCGGACCGGTTCAGCCCGCACGGCTTCACCTCCCTGGACGAGGCGCTGCGCTGGCTGGACGACGAGTCGAGCTTCATCACCTCCACGCTGCGGCACGCGGAGGGCGTCGACCAGGCGGCGGTGCTGAGCCTGCTGGGCGCGCTGTGCGACTACTGCCTGCTGCGCGGCGACCTGTACCGCCTGGGCGAGATCAGCGAGCTGGCGCAGGCCGTGGACCAGGGGCTGCTGGTGCGCTCGGTGCAGTGGCGCACGGGTATCGCGGCCCGTCAGCTGGGCGAGCTGGACAAGGCCCGCACGACGCTGGCCTCGGTCGTCGAGCTGTACCGGGACGCCCACCACGACGCCGGCGCGGCCCGTGCCCTGGGCTCGCTCGGCATCACCCTGCACCACCAGGGCAACCTCACCGAGGCCGCGGCCAAACTCCGCGAGGCGCTCGCCCTGCAGTCGGCGCCGGAGCTGGAGACGGACCGCGCCTGGACGATGCACGCGCTGGCGGCGGTGGAACGCGACCGCGGCCGGGTCGCCGAGTCGCTGCGCCTGCTGACCGAGTCCCTGGTGCTGCACCGCGCCGGCGAGTCCGTGCACGGCGAGGCCTGGGCGCACTTCCAGCTCGGCCAGCTCTCCTTGCGCAGGGGCGACGTCCCGCGCGCGGAGTCGGAGCTGCGCGCGGCCCTCGACCGGTACGGCCGCACCCATGACGCCCGCGGCGAGGCCTGGGCGCTGACCCAGCTGGCCCGCGCCCGGCTGGTCGCCGGCGACCCCTCGCCCGCGGTGGACGGCCTGCGCCAGGCGGCGGCCCGCCACCGGGAGAACGAGGACGCGCGCGGCGAGGCCTGGACGATCTACTACCTGGGCCAGGCGCTGGAGGAGACCGGCAACCTGGATCTGGCGGTGCGCGAGCTGGAGCGCTCACGGACGATGTTCTCCCGGATGCGGGACGTCTACGGCCTGGCCTGCGCCCGCCACCACTCGGCCCGCGTCACCCGCGACCAGCGGGCGGCCCAGACCGGCTCACTGCGCAACTCCGGCTTCGCCCGCCAGCTGCTGGTCGACGCCCGCGCCGACTTCCAGCGCATCGGCGTGGCGCACGGCGAGGCGTGGACCTGCCTGGAGCTGGCGGTGGTGGAGGCGGGCAACGCCCGTACGCAGCAGGCGCTGACGCTGTGCGACGACGCGACCACCCTGTTCACGTCGTACGGCGACCGCCGCGGCGAGGACTGGTCCCGTTTCCTGCGCTGCACGCTGCTTCCCTACGCCGCCCCCGGCGGCGTGGAGGTGGGCACGGCGGTGGCCCAGCAGGACCTGGCGGAACTGACCCGCACCGGCCACCCCCTGCGCGACGAGAAGCTCGACGACTACGTCCACGCCTACGCCCTGCTGCTGGAACGCGGCGTGAACCTGGAGGCGGGCTGGCAGGCGTGGCGCCTGGGCATGGTGCCGAGCCGCCACGCACGGGAGGTCATGGGGGTGGCGGTGGAGGCTTCGTCCCGGTGACGACGGCGGTGGCGGGGGCGGCCGGCTTCCGGCCCGCTCGCCCCCGCTGCCGCTCCGCTCGGGGGTTCAGCCCTTCGCGGGCGAGCCCTCGGCCGGGTTCTTCTCGGACGCCTCCGGGTCGGCCGCCTCCTTGAAGTCGACCTTGCCCATGTGCTTGTTCATGGACTTCATCAGGCCCCACACCGCCAGGGCCATCACCGCGAAGACGATGAAGCCGAGGACGCCGGGGGTGACCTTGTTCTCGTCCACCTCCTTGGCGAGGGGGACGAGGTGCGTCATTGCCAGGCTCGCGCTTGCGCTCATGTCAGGCATTGTCCCTCAGGGTCAGCGGATGCCCGCAAAGAGGTCGTCCTCCGGGAGGGAGGTGTCCACGAGCGACTTCGCCAGTTCGTACTCCTCCGTCGGCCAGACCTCCTTCTGGATCTCCATCGGGACCTTGAACCAGCCACCGTCGGGGTCGATCTGGGTGGCGTGCGCGATCAGCGCCTTGTCGCGGATCTCGAAGAAGTCGGCGCACGGGACGTGCGTGGTCAGCGTCCGCTCGGTGCGCTCGAACTCCGCCCAGCGCTTGAGCCAGTCCCCGTAGGGAGACTCCATGCCGCGCTCCAGCAGGGCGTTGTGCAGCGCCTCGGTGCGGGGGCGGTTGAAGCCCTGGTTGTAGTACAGCTTCTGCGGCTGGTACGCCGGGCCGTACTCGTCCTCCGGGTACTTCTCGGTGTCCGCCGCGCCCTCGAACGCCACCATCGAGATCTTGTGGGTCATGATGTGGTCGGGGTGCGGGTAGCCGCCGTTCTCGTCGTAGGTGGTGATCACCTGCGGGCGGAACGAGCGGATCTTGCGCACCAGTTCCCCGGCCGCCTTGTCCACGTCCTCCAGGGCGAAGCAGCCCTCGGGCAGCGGCGGCAGCGGGTCGCCCTCGGGCAGGCCGGAGTCGACGAAGCCGAGCCACTCCTGCTTCACGCCCAGGATCTCGCGGGCCTCGTCCATCTCCTTCTTGCGTACCTCGTGGATGTGCTCCTCGATGTACTTGTCGCCCTGCAGCTTCGGATTGAGGATGGAACCGCGCTCCCCGCCCGTGCAGGTCACGACCAGCACGTCCACCCCCTCGGACACGTACTTCGCCATGGTGGCCGCGCCCTTGCTCGACTCGTCGTCGGGGTGGGCGTGCACGGCCATCAGTCGCAGCTGGTCAGTCAAGACTCAATCCTCGGTAAGTCGGCGCCCGGTGTGACAAGGCGCGATCGGCGGCTTCTATAGTGACCGAATCGGGAGGCGAATAATTCCGGGCCCGTCCTCGGAAGCCCCCCTCGCGGAAAGGACGATCATGAGTACGGCGAGCACGCGGCTGCCCGAGGGCCGCTACGGCCGCTCCTCGGACGAGCGCGCCGACCGCAAGCTCAAGATCGCCGGTGCCGTGCTCGGCGCCCTGCTGCTCGCGCTGGTCGGCTACTTCGCCTACCACTACGTGGGCCAGAACAAGATCAGCGCCGAGGTCATCACCTTCGACGCCTCCCAGGACGCGGTGAAGATCCACCTGGAGGTCCGCAAGGACGCCGACGCCCGCGGCTACTGCACCCTGCGCTCCCAGGCCGCGGACGGCTCCGAGGTGGGCCGGGCCGACTTCCGCTTCGACGGGCACGCGACCCGCATCGACAAGGTCGTCACGCTCCGTACGACGTCCCGGGGCACCACGGCCGAGCTGCTCGGCTGCCACGCGGACTGACGACGCCCGGCGCCGGTCGCAATACCTGGCCTCCGACCTGCGCCGACATGATTCTGATGGCTTATGTCCTCCCCCTTGCGCCGCTGAATTGTTAGGCTCGTGGTTTCGCCCATCCGTGAAGGAACATTCTTCTGGGTAGGGCGATGCTTTGTATTCCCAGTACCTACGAGGAGCACCTGTGACCCAGACCAGCGAGAACGTCACCTGGCTGACTCAGGAGGCGTACAACAAGCTCAAGGACGAGCTTGAGTACCTTACTGGTCCCGCGCGCACGGAGATCGCCGCCAAGATCGCGGCCGCGCGCGAGGAGGGCGACCTGCGTGAGAACGGCGGGTACCACGCGGCCAAGGAAGAGCAGGGCAAGCAGGAGCTCCGTGTGCGCCAGCTGACCCAGCTCCTGGAGAACGCGAAGGTCGGCGAGGCTCCCACCTCGGCCGACGGCGCGGTCGCGCCCGGCATGGTCGTCACGATCGCCTTCGACGGCGACGAGGACGACACCCTGACCTTCCTGCTCGCCTCCCGCGAGTACGCCAGCGCCGACATCGAGACCTACTCGCCGCAGTCCCCGCTGGGGGCCGGCGTGATCGGCCACAAGGTCGGCGAGGACGCGGAGTACGAGCTGCCCAACGGCAAGAAGGCCTCCGTGCGGATCCTGAAGGCCGAGCCGTACAACGGCTGACCCGGCCGTACGGCGGCTGACCCGCCGCCCCACGTGCCCCTGACCTGCCCCCGGCGCCCCCGTGACGCCGGGGGCGTCGTCATGCCGTGGCCGAGCGGTACTTGCGCACCGCGAGGGTCCTGAAGACGACGATGATCAGCGCCGAGTAGATCAGCGAGGCCCACACCGGGTGCTGCATGGGCCAGGCGTCCGACTGCGACTGGCCCGGGTTGGCGAACAGCACACGGCACGCCTGCGCGGTGGCGCTGAAGGGGTTCCACTCGGCGATGTGACGCAGCCACGGGGTCATGTGGCTGGTGTCCACAAACGCGTTCGAGATGAACGTCACCGGGAACAGCCAGATCAGCCCGCTGGAGGTGGCCGCCTCCGGGGTGCGCACCGACATGCCGATCAGGGCGCCGATCCAAGTGAAGGCGTACCCGAGCAGGAGCAGCAGGCCGAAGGCGGCGAGCACCTTGCCGGCGTTGGTGTCCCCGTCCGACCCGACGCGCCAGCCGACCAGCAGGGCGACCACGGCGAGGACCACCAGGGTCAGGGCCGTCTGCACCAGGTCGGCGAGGGTGCGCCCGGTCAGCACCGCCCCGCGCGCCATGGGCAGCGAGCGGAAGCGGTCGATGAGCCCCTTGTGCATGTCGTCGGCGATGCCGGCGCCGGAGCTTGCGGTGGCGAAGGTGACCGTCTGCGCGAAGATGCCCGCCATCAGGAAGTTCTTGTAGTCGGTGGCGCTGGTGCTGCCGCCGATCTGCATGGAACCACCGAAGACGTAGGTGAACAGCACCACGAACATGATCGGCTGGATCAGTCCGTAGATGATCATCTCGGGGATGCGCGACATGCGGATCAGGTTGCGCTTGGCGACGACCATCGAGTCCCGGAAGGACTGGCTGACGGGGTTCGCGGCCGGCGCGATGCGCACGGCGTCGGTGACGGCGCTCACTTGGCGGCCTCCTTCTTCTGTCCGCGCCCCTTGGGCTCGGTGTCCTCGTCGCCGCTGTCGTCCTCGGCCTCGGCCACATGCCCTGTCAGCGACAGGAACACGTCGTCGAGGGTGGGGCGGCGCAGGCCGATGTCGTCTATCTCGATGCCGCGGACGTCCAGCTCGCGGATGACCTCGGCGAGCAGCTTGGCGCCGCCGGTGACCGGCACGGTGAGCTTGCGGGTGTGCTGCTCGACGGTGACCTCGCCCTTGCCGAAGCCGCCGAGGACCTCGCGGGCGGTCGGGATGTGCTCGCGCTCGTGGACCACGACCTCGACGCGCTCGCCGCCGGTGCGGGCCTTGAGCTGGTCGGAGGTGCCGCGGGCGATGACGCGGCCGTGGTCGACGACCGCGATGTCGTGCGCGAGGTGGTCGGCCTCTTCGAGGTACTGGGTGGTCAGCAGCAGGGTGGTGCCGCCGGAGACGAGCTGTTTGATGACCTCCCACAGCAGTTGCCGGTTGCGCGGGTCGAGGCCGGTGGTCGGCTCGTCCATGAACATCACCGGCGGGGAGACGACCAGGGCGGCGGCGAGGTCGAGCCGGCGGCGCATGCCTCCGGAGTACGTCTTCGCGGGGCGGTCGGCGGCGTCGGCGAGATCGAACTGTTCGAGCAGCTGGACGGCCCGGGCCTTCGCGTCCTTCGCCCTCATCTGGTACAGCTGACCGACCATCTGGAGGTTCTCCCGGCCGGTCAGGTACTCGTCGACGGCGGCGAACTGGCCGGACAGGCCGATGGAGCGCCGTACCTCGTTCGGTTGCCTGAGCACGTCGAGGCCGGCGACGACGGCCCTGCCGCTATCCGGTTGCAGCAGGGTCGTCAGACAGCGGACAGTGGTCGTCTTGCCCGCGCCGTTCGGCCCGAGCAGGCCCAGGACGGTGCCCTCGGGGACATCGAGGTCGACGCCGTCCAGAGCCTTGACGTCACCGAAGGTCTTCACCAGACCTTCGGCATAGATGGCGCCTGGCATGTGAGTCTCCACGTCGTCGGGGATTCTTCGGAAAGCCTGGGTTTGCGCGTTTTGTTCCGCCTGATGGACGGCGGAGGTAGCTTCACGGACACACCATAACGCGATGTATCGCGTCTCTCAACGGGTTTTCCCGAACGAGTGACGAAGGGTCCGCCAGCCAGGCAGGTGCGGGTGCTCGCCTCAGTCGATGACCGTGTAGCCCGCCTCGCGCAGGGTCCGGCCGACCTCGGCGCAGTGCTCCGGCCCCTTCGTCTCCAGGTGCAGCTCCACCTCCGCCTCCGTGAGCCCGAGCCGCGGATCGGTCCGTACGTGACTCACATCGAGGACGTTAGCGTCCGCCACTGACAACGCCCCGAGCAGCGAGGCCAGCGCCCCCGGCCGGTCCGTCAGCCGCAGCCGTACGGCCAGGTAGCGGCCCTGCGCCGCCATGCCGTGCCGCAGCACGCGCTGCATGAGCAGCGGATCGACGTTGCCGCCGGACAGCACGGCCACCACCGGGCCCTCGAAGGCGCGGGGATCGCTCAGCAGCGCCGCGACCGGGCTGGCGCCGGCCGGTTCGACGACCAGCTTGGCCCGCTCCAGGCACAGCAGCAGCGCGGTGGACAGCTCGTCCTCGCTGACCGTGCGGACCTCGTCCACCAGCTCCTCGACGATGCCGAACGGCACGTCACCGGGCCGCCCGACCTTGATGCCGTCGGCCATCGTCGCCGGCTGCCCGATCGACACCGGGTGCCCGGCCGCGAGCGAGGGCGGATAGGCCGCCGCGCCCTCGGCCTGCACGCCCACCACCCGCACGTCCGGCCGCAGCGCCTTCACCCCCACCGCGATGCCCGCCGCCAGCCCTCCCCCGCCGATGCCGACCACGACCGTGCGCAGCTCGGGGCACTGCTCCAGGATCTCCAGGCCGACCGTCCCCTGGCCCGCGATGATGTCGGGGTGGTCGAAGGGGTGGATGAACACCGCGCCCGTCTCGGCCGCATATGCCTGCGCGGCGGCCAGCGTCTCGTCGACCACCTGGCCGTGCAGGCGCACCTCGGCGCCGTACTCGCGCGTCGCGCTGATCTTCGGCAGCGGGGCGCCCTTCGGCATGAACACCGTCGCCCGCACGCCGAGCAGCGACGACGCCAGCGCGACGCCCTGCGCGTGGTTGCCGGCGCTCGCGGCGACGACGCCCGCGGCCCGCTCCTCGGGCAGCAGTCCGGCGATCCGGACATAGGCGCCGCGCAGCTTGAACGACCCGGTGCGCTGGAGGTTCTCGCACTTGAGGTGCACCGGCGCGCCGACCAGCTGGGACAGGTGCCTGCTGCCCTCCATCGCCGTCACCCGCGCCACGCCCGAGAGCATCTTCTGGGCTCCGCGCACGTCGTCGAGGGTGACGGGCCGCAAGGAGTCAGCCGTGCTGTAGCTCATGACTCAAGCATCGCAGTTCACAGGCGGCGGGCGGTGCTGTGACCAACCTCCGAGACTGGTTTGCGCAGCGCCGGTACGGCTTGCCCCCCGGCCGCGTACTCTGTCCCCCAATCCAGACCCCCTTCATGAAGTGAGCCTCCGGCCATGCCCACAACACCTGAAATGTCGATGGACATGACGACCGCCGGTGACACCGGTCTCCTCGACACGCTGCAGCACGAGGTGGCGGTCTTCGCCCGACGTGCCGAACAGACCCGGCTGGGCGGGGTCGGCCAGGTGCGCAACTCCATGGACCGCGCCGCCTACCTGCTGCTCAACCGCCTCGACAAGGAGGGTCCGATGGGCGTCAAGGCACTCGCCGCGAGCATGGGCATCGACTCCTCGACGGTCACCCGGCAGGTCGCTCCGCTCGTCGACACCGGCCTCGTCAAACGCACCTCGCACCCCGAGGACGGGCGGGCCGTGGTGCTCCAGCTCTCCCCGCGCGGGCAGTCCCGGCTGGAGGAAGTGCGCTCCTCGCGCCGTCAGTTGATGGCCGAGCTGACACACGACTGGGCGCCGGAGGAGCGCGAGACGTTCTGCGCGCTCCTCACACGCTTCAACACCGCGCTCTCCACCCGGATGGCGGCACAGGGAGTACCGGGTCCGGAGGCGTCGTCGGCGTCGTAGCGCGCCCACGCGTGCGTACGCGCGTACCCCCCGCTGACGTACGCCGCCGGCCCGGCTCGTCGTACGCGCGTGCCCCCGGCTCTTGACCGAAAGGCCACCCCTGGCCTCATATGAGACCGGGCCCGTCGTACGCGGTGGCGCACGCCGCGGGCGGCCGGGTCCGTTCCCTCAGGGCGCGTCAGGGCGGGAGGCGCGGTGCGACAACGACAGGCGTCCCAGAGCGCGCTTCGGACGCGGGAGTTCGAGGCGTTCGTCGCGGGCGCCGCGGGACGGCTGCTGCACGCCGCCACCCTGCTGACGGCGGAGGCGCCGGACGACAACCCCCGCGCGCGCCGCCTGCTGACGCTGGCCCTCGCCCACACGTACGCCTCCTGGGACCGGCTGCGCGGCGAGGACCCCTACGACCGCACCCGGCAGCATCTGGCCACCCGCTTCGCGAACGGGGTGTGGCACCAGTACGGCGGTCACGGCCGCGGCCGTCCGCACCCCGGCAGCGTCCTGGCCCGCCTGAGCCCGCAGGAGCGCCTGATCCTGGTCCTGCGGCTGTACGAGGGGGTCGCCGAGGAGCAGACGGCGGCGCTGCTCGGTCTGCCGACCGAACGCGTACGGACGATCTGCGACCGCGCCACGGCGACGCTGCTGCATCCGCCGCGGGAGCCCGCCCCGGCGGTGGCGGGCGCCGAGGTGGCGCCGTCATGACCGGCACCGCGCGCACCGGGAGGCACGGGTGAACCGGCCCGAACGCGAGGCCGCCGCACGGCGGATCATGGAGCGGGTGCCGCCGCCGGTGCCTCCCGGCCTGTACGAGGAGGTCGTCCGGCGCGGCGCGCGCATGCTGCGCCGCAGGACCATCGCGCGCCGGCTGGTGTACCTGCTGCTGTTCGGCGCGAGCGTGGCGTTCCTGGTGTGGGCGCTGATGGCGCGCCCGTGGGTGGAGCCGCCCTCGCAGACGACTCCCCCGCTGACCGGCTGGTGAGGCCGCGGCCCGCTCAGCCGAGGGCCTGCTGGAGGTCCTCCAGGAGGTCGTCGGCGTTCTCGATGCCCACGGAGAGGCGGACGAGGTCGGCGGGCACCTCCAGGGCGGAACCGGCCGCCGACGCGTGCGTCATGCGCCCCGGGTGCTCGATCAGCGACTCCACACCGCCGAGGGACTCGCCGAGGGTGAACACCCTGGCGCGGTTGCAGACCTCCACGGCCGCCTCCTCGCCGCCCTCGACCCGGAACGACACCATCCCGCCGAACGCCCGCATCTGCTTCGCGGCGACCTCGTGACCGGGGTGCTCGGGCAGGCCCGGGTAGAGCACGCTCGTCACGCGCGCGTGCCGGGTGAGCATGTCGGCGATCTTGGTGGCGTTCTCGCTGTGCCGGTCCATGCGCACCGACAGCGTCTTCGTGCCGCGCAGCACCAGCCAGGAGTCGAAGGGACCGGCCACGGCCCCCATGGCGTTCTGGTGGTAGGCCAGTTCCTCGCCGAGCGTCTCGTCGGCGACGATCAGGGCGCCGCCGACCACGTCCGAGTGACCGCCCATGTACTTGGTCAGCGAGTGGACCACGACGTCCGCGCCGAGCGACAGCGGCTGCTGCAGGTAGGGCGTGGCGAAGGTGTTGTCCACGACGAGCTTCGCGCCCGCGTCCCGGGCCACCTGGGCGACGGCGGCGATGTCGGTGATGCCGAGCAGCGGGTTGGAGGGGGTCTCCACCCACACGGCCTTGGTCTTCGGGGTGAGGGCGGCGCGTACGGCGGCCGGGTCGCTGCTGTCGGCGACCGACCACTCCACGCCCCAGCGCGCGACGACCTTCGCGAACAGGCGGAACGTGCCGCCGTACGCGTCGTTCGGGATGACGACGTGGTCGCCGGGGCTGAGCAGCGTACGCAACAGGCAGTCCTCGGCCGCCAGTCCGGACGCGAACGCGAGCCCGCGACGGCCGCCCTCCAGGGCGGCGAGGTTCTCCTCCAGGGCGGTCCTGGTCGGGTTGGCGCTGCGGCTGTACTCGTAGCCGCCGCGCAGGCCGCCCACGCCGTCCTGCTTGTAGGTCGAGACCTGATAGATCGGCGGGACGACCGCGCCGGTGAGGGGATCGGCGGTGTTGCCCGCGTGGATCGCCAGGGTCTCGAAGTGCTGACTGATGTGCCTGTCGCTCATGGGCTCCGAGGGTAGTGCGCGCGCGACGCGGATGACGTTTTCCACAGGGCCGCGGACCGGGTTGGCCAAGTGTCGGAGGCGTCTGGAACGCTTGTCGCATGACGATTCTCTGGGTCCTGATGGCGGTGGTCATGCTCGGCTTCGTGCTGCTGCCCGTGCTGCGGCGCCGGCGGGGCATGATCGAGCAGGTGCCGGCCGGCCATCCGGACGCGGCCGACCCCGCGAACTACGGGTTCGTGCGGGAGGAGGACCTCGACGTCCGCATGCCGGGCCCCGACCAGGACCTGCTGGACGTCCTGGACCTGGTGCAGCGCACGCAGGACTACCGCGCGGCCTCGCAGTTGCTCGCCGGCACCGAGACGGAGGGCGAGCGCCGCTGGCAGCGCGTGCAGGCCTTCGCGGGCGCCGCCTCCCTGGAGCTCCAGCAGCGGCCGGGCGGGGTCAGCGAGACGCCGGGCGGGCAGTGGCTGCGGGTGTGGCGGGCGGAGCAGCCCAAGGACGCGGGCGGGGCGGCCGTACACGCGGAGTTCCTGGCACAGCAGGCGTGGCGGACGTCGACGCCCGGCACGGAGGAGTTCCGGATCATCATGGAGGAGGCGCGGTCGGCGTGCGCCGACGCGGCCCTGCTCGCGCCGGGTGACCCGGTCCCGTACATCGTCGAGCTGTCGGTGGCGCGCGGGCTCGGCTACGCGCAGGCCGACTTCGAGCAGCTCTGGCTGAAGATCCTGGACCGCGCCCCCGCGCACATGGGGGCGCATCTGGCGGCCCTGCACTACTGGTGCGAGAAGTGGCACGGTTCGCGCGAGCTGGCGTACTCCTTCGCGGAGGCCGCCGCCGCGCGTGCCCCGCGCGGTTCGCTCCTGGCCGCGATGCCGCTCTTCGCGGTCTTCGAGCACCTTCCCGAGGTGAATCTGGTCAGCGGCTTCTACCAGAGCGAGGTCGTCACCAAGGCGATCCACGGCGCGCTGCACGCCGTCCACGCCGCCCGCCCCGACGACCCGATGCTCGCCCACGTGCGCCACATGCTGGTCTTCTTCCTGGTCCGCGCGGAGCGCTGGGGAGAAGCGATGAACCAGCTCATACACATCGACGGCCACGTCGGCGCCCTCCCGTGGACGCTGTCGGCGGACCCGGCGGCGGAGTTCGCGGTCTACCGCGCCCTCGCAGTGGCGGGCTACGAGGCCAACGGCGGCAGCCCGGCGAGCCTGCTGAACTGACCACACCGGCGCTCGGCGATCCACCCGACGTCACACTTCGTGCCGTCGGGGCCCTCTTGTCGGCGGAACCGACTTCGAGAGGGAGAGCCCAGTGAACATCGTCATCTTCGGGGCGAACGGACCGACCGGGCGTCTGGCCGCCGCACAGGCGAGTGCCGAAGGGCATACGGTCACCGCGGTCACGCGCCGGCCCGCGGCCTTTCCGGTACGCGGTCCGCGCCTGCGGGTGGTCGAGGCCGACGTTCTGGACGCGGCCGCGGTCGAACGCGCGGTAGCCGGGCAGGACGCCGTGATCTCGGCTCTCGGCGTCCCGTACGGCCGAAGCCCGGTCACCGTGTACTCCGTCGGCATGGGCCACATCGCGCGGGCCATGACCAAGCACGGCGTCCGACGCGTCGTCGGCGTGACCTCGACCGTGCTCTTCGGGACGCCGGCGCCCGGTGAGGGCTTCTTGTTCCGGAAGGTGCTGGAACCAGCCGTCGTACGTTTCATGGGGCGCTCCGTGTACGACGACATGCGGCGCATGGAGGAGATCGTCCGCGAGACCGACCTTGACTGGACGGTCATCCGCCCCGGCGGCCTGTTCGACAGGAGCGGGGTCAGCGACTACCAGGTCGGCACGGAGCGCCTCCCCGGCCGGTACACCGCGCGGGTCGATCTGGCGCACGCGTTGCTCCGGCAGGCCGTGGACGGCGGGCACGTGCGCGCCTTCGTCGATGTCCGCACCACACAGGACACCCCGGGCTTCATGGAACTCCTCCGCAAGGAGGCCTTCAGCGGCAAGGGCGGCAAGCGCGGGAGCGAGAAGGACCGCGCGCGTGGCTGACGATCACGGCCCCACCGGGAGCCGCGGTCCGTCAGCCCTGCGCCCGGCTCGGCAGGCGCCAGCCCGGGCGGGGGAAGTGGCAGGTGTAGCCGTCGGGGTAGCGCTGGAGGTAGTCCTGGTGTTCCGGTTCGGCCTCCCAGAAGGGGCCGACCGGCTCGACCTCGGTGACGACCTTGCCGGGCCACAGGCCGGAGGCGTCGACGTCCGCGATGGTGTCCTCGGCGATCCGCTTCTGTTCGTCGTCCACGTAGTAGATCGCCGAGCGGTAGCTGAGGCCGATGTCGTTGCCCTGGCGGTTCTTGGTGGTCGGGTCGTGGATCTGGAAGAAGAACTCCAGCAGGGCGCGGTAGTCGGTCTGCTCCGGGTCGAAGAGGATCTCGATGGCCTCCGCGTGCGTGCCGTGGTTGCGGTACGTCGCGTTCGGCACGTCACCGCCCGTGTAGCCGACCCGCGTCGCCGTCACGCCCGGGAGCCGGCGGATCAGTTCCTGCATGCCCCAGAAACATCCGCCCGCCAGCACGGCCCTCTGCGTCTGCGCGGCCATCGCGTCCTCCCATACTCGTCGGCTCGGCTCGGTCGTCGGAGCTCACCGACCACAACGCGCGAGGGGGCCGGGCGATTCCCCGCCGAGACGTCGGCCATCGGCGACCACATCAGTGGCGGATTGTCACACAAAAGGAAGGTGCAGTGATCAGATGTAAGCGAGAAAGGGCCAATACCCTCTGGCGCGTGACCGGCCGCTTTACCGTTTCGGCGCATCGGCGGAATTCCGTCGACGACCACGACAGGGGGAGGAAGCGGTGGCACTCAGCTACTCAACGGTTCAGGTACGGGTGAACGAAGGCGTGCTATGGGTGGCGGGCGAGGCCTACCCCCTGCGCAACATCTCCCACGTGGGGCAGCGCAGGCTGGAGGTCGACAAGCACGCGGCCTGGAAGCAGTTCATCGTGCGCACGCTCCTCTGCCTGTTCGTCGGTTCGTTCCTCGCGGCCGGTCTGGGAAGCGTCGGCGTCCTGCTCCTGCTCGCCGTGGAGGCCCTGCTGGTGTGGCGGCTCGTCGTCGCGCTCGGCAAACCCGATCTGTACGGCCTGGTCCTCAACACCTCGGGCACACAGCGTGACGCCGTCTGGTCCACGGACGGCGGCGAGATCCACCACCTCGTCGGCGAGATCACCAAGGCCATCGGCCACCCGGACATCGCCCAGGTGACGTACAACGTGCAGCACGCCGTGCACGGGGACTTCATCACCCAGTACGGAGCCGGCAGCATCGGCAAGGCCGGCCACAGCGGCTCCGGCAACATCGTGGCCTCATGAGCGGCGACCACTACCACCAGTACGGCGACGGCGCCATCGGCAACGCGTCGCACAGCGGCTCCGGTGACATCGTGGCCGGCGGCAAGAACGTGCACGGCTCCGAGCCGGCGGCGTCCCGGCTCGACGGTCTCCTGCGGGAAGTCCAGAAGCTCCGGCGGCATCTGGACGAGAAGGACCGGGCGGACATGGACGCCAGCGTCGAGGAGATCCGTTCGAACCCCTCCCGGGAGCGATTGCGGAAACTGCTCCAGAACATCGCCGGAATCGCCACCCTCATCGGGGAAGCGGGAGCCCCGGTGATCATCGCCGTCAAGGCGCTGCTGGGCTCGCCGTAAACGGCGAAACCGACGTACGCCGTACGTCCCGTCACCTCGCCGGTCCGCGCGGCACGCGCAGGCCGGCGAGTGTCGTGAGGGTCACGGTCGTGGCGGCCGTGGCGGTGAGGGCGGTGCGCTGGACGGCCGACTCGGTGAGGACGGAGGCGAGGCCAGCCGGGGCGGGATCGTGCCGCCGGTGAGGGCCGTGGCGAGAGGTGCAGGGGTGAGCGGGCCGGCGGCAACAGCACCGCCGCTCGAACGCGCCCCTCAGCCACCCCTCACCTCAAGGTCAGCCGCGTCCGTTGTCCCACCCTCGTCAGCTTCTCCGG
Organism: Streptomyces sp. 7R007; assembly: GCF_054850255.1. Lineage (NCBI taxonomy): Bacteria > Bacillati > Actinomycetota > Actinomycetes > Kitasatosporales > Streptomycetaceae > Streptomyces > Streptomyces sp. 7R007. The sequence goes on from NZ_JBTWMV010000003.1 coordinate 73,599, forward strand.
GTTGCGGACGTAGTACAGGCCCGTGATGCGGCCGTTCTCGACCCGTGTGGCCATGATGCCGTCGAGCGTGCCGTCCAGGTGCAGGGCGAGGCCCGGGTTGCCGTTGACCACGGTGGGCGTCGTGGTGAGCGTGGCGTCGATCCGGCCGGAGCCGCCGACGATGAAGCGGGCCACCTTGTCGGCGCCGACGACCGGTCGCAGCGCGGCCTGTTTGACGCCGCCGCCGTCGCTGAGCAGGACGACCTCCGGGGCCAGGACGTCCAGCAGGCCCTGGAGGTCCCCCGTGGCCAGCGCGCGCCGGAAGGACTCCAGGGCCGCCCGGGTCTGGCTCGCGGAGACCGCCTCGCGCGGGCGCCGGGCGTCGACGTGGCGGCGGGCGCGGTGGGCGATCTGCCGTACGGCCGCCGGGGTCTTGTCGACGGCGGCCGCGATCTCGTCGTAGTCGATGCCGAAGACCTCCCGCAGGACGAAGACGGCGCGCTCGGTCGGTGACAGGGTTTCCAGGACGAGCATGAGCGCCATGGACACGCTCTCGGCGAGTTCGACGTCCTCGGCCACGTCCGGCGCGGTCAGCAGGGGCTCGGGCAGCCAGGGCCCGACGTACGCCTCCTTGCGGCGGGTCATCGTGCGCAGCCGGTTGAGGGACTGCCGGGTGGTGATGCGGACCAGGTAGGCGCGCCGGTCCCGCACCTGCTCCAGGTCGACCTTGATCCAGCGCAGCCAGGTCTCCTGCAGCACGTCCTCCGCGTCGGCCGCCGAGCCGAGCATCTCGTAGGCGACGGTGAAGAGCAGGTTGCGGTGGGCGACGAAGGCCTCGGTGGCCTCGGTCGCCGTCTCGGTGACGTGATCGCTCATCTCTCGTTCCCTCCCCCGTTCGGGCACGTCGGCACCCTAGACCGTCTGGTCGGCGACGGCCGGTGCTTCGGCGCGCCGCGCCGCCAGCACGCGTTCGCGCCGGGCGTCCTTCGCCCACCAGGTGCGCACGCCGGGCCTGCGTGCCTCGTACGACAGCTGCCAGACGGTGCTCCGGCACACGAACTCCTTGAGCCTCGCCCCCGGCCGCCCGCCGACGTACAGCGCGACGGCCGTGTCGTCCCGGCGGGCGAACTGGAAGATCCCGGCGCGGCGGCCCAGGCTCAGGCACTGGCCGGCGAACCCCACGTCGACGGCCGCCGGCGGCCGGCCCGCGATGCGGCTCAGCACGGTCTGCGCGGCCTGCGGTCCCAGCTGCACCGCGGACTGGCAGCCCATCCGGAACGGCAGGTCCGAGGGCGCCGCCGCGTCCCCGGCCGCGATGACGCGGTCGTCGTCCACGCTGGTCAGCGTCTCGTCCGTGAGCAGGCGGCCCAGCGCGTCGGTGCTCAGGCCGCTGCGCGCGGCCAGGTCCGGCACGCCGAAGCCGGTCGTCCAGACGGTCACCGCGCCGGGCACCGTACGGCCGTCGCCGAGCCGTACGGCGTCGGCCGTCACCTCGGTCACCTGGGTGCCGGGGCCGTCGAGCACGCGTACGCCGAGCGCGGCCAGGCGGGCGGCGACCGAGCGGCGGCCCCGCGGGTGCAGGTACGGGCCCAGCTCCCCGCCGCAGACCAGGGTCACCGAACGGCCCGCCTCCGCCAGTTCGGCGGCTGTCTCGATACCGGCCGGACCGGCGCCGACCACCGTCACGGGGGCCGTCGCGGGCGCGGCGGCGAGGACGGCACGCAGCCGCCGGGCCTCCTCCAGCGTGGCGATCGGGTGCGCGAACGCGGCCGCTCCCGGCACCCGCGGGTCGGCGCTGCCGCTGCCCACGGCGTAGATCAGGTAGTCGTACTCCAGCGTGCCGCCGCTCTCCAGCAGCACGGCGCGCCCGGCCGCGTCGATCCGGGTCACCGTGCCGACCACCAGCCGGACGCGCTCGGCCAGGACCTTGCGGTACTCGACGACGGCCTCGCCGGTCCCGCCCGCCACCTGGTGCAGGCGGATCCGTTCGACGAAGTCCGGGCGGGGGTTGATCAGGGTCACGGTGACGTCGTCGCGCTGCGTCAGCCGGTTCGCCGCCATGACGCCGGCGTAGCCTCCGCCGATGACGACGACATGGGTGGTGTGCTCGGTCATAGGTCTCTCCGTAGGTTGTCAGGCGGCGAACGGACGGATCCCGAACCGTCCCCACGCGATGAACACCGCGAGCGCGAGGTACGCGAGGTTGAGCAGGACGAACCCGAACTCGCCCAGCCGGCCGTGGGTGACCATCGCGCCGGCCATCAGCAGCACCCAGCAGACGGCGGTCACCGGCACCAGCACGGGCGCGACGCCGAGTGCGGCGGGCGCGATCAGGCCGACGGCGGCCAGCAGTTCCAGCGCCCCGAGGCCCTTGACGAAGCCGGTGCCGGCGTCCGCGGTCCAGCCGCCGCCGTGCGCCGCGGCCAGCTTCTCCTTGGGGACGAACACCTTGCTGACACCGCCGGTCAGGGCGACCGCGGCGAGCAGTGCGGCGGCGATCCACAGGGCGATGTTCATGGGCCCTCCTCCTGCGTTCCGGGACGTTTCCAGGGGTTCGGCCTCAAGACACCGGGTGATCGACCCCTGTGACAGGGGGTGACGCACGTCACATTGCACCCTCGCCGCACCCCGGAATTCGGTTGCCGCCGGCAGGCCCGAGGGCGCTCAATGGCCCCTATGGCCGACATCCAGGGCTCCTACGACGACCTGTTCACCGCCGTGCCCCACGCGCTCGCCGCCCTGCTGGACGCGGGGGACCTCGGCGGCTCGGTGGCGGTGTTCGTGGACGGCGAGCCGGTGGTCGACGTGTGGGGCGGGTACGTGGACGCCGAGCGGACGATCCCCTGGCAGCGGGACACGATCGTCAACGTCTTCTCCGTCACCAAGACCATGACCGCGCTGTGCGCGCTGCTGCTCGCCGACCGCGGGGAGCTCGACCTCTCGGCGCCGGTCGCCCGCTACTGGCCGGAGTTCGCCGCAGCGGGCAAGGAGGGCGTCCTGGTCCGGCATCTGCTCGCGCACACCGCGGGTCTGCCGCACTGGGACGGCCCGGTCGACGAGCTCTACGACTGGCCGGCCGCCACGGCCCGGCTCGCCGCGCAGGCTCCGCTGTGGGAGCCGGGCACCGCCGCCGGATACCACTCGCTCACCCAGGGCTTCCTGGTCGGCGAGGTGGTCCGGCGGATCACGGGGCGCAGTGTGGGCGCGTTCTTCGCCGAGGAGGTGGCCGGACCGCTGGGCGCGGACTTCCACCTGGGGCTGTCCGCCGAGCACGACGGGCGGGTGGCGCCCATGGTCCCGCCGCCGTCCCGCGACGAGGACTACACGGCGGGCTCCCCCGGCAACCCGGACGCCCCCGGCACCCCCTTCCGCGTCCGCGACGGCAACAGCGTCGCCTGGCGCCGCGCGCAGATCCCGTCCGCGAGCGGCTTCGGCAACGCCCGCTCGGTGGCCCTGGTGCAGTCCGTGCCGGCCTGCGGCGGGACGGTGGGCGGGGTGCGGCTGCTGTCCGAGGCGGGGTGCGAGCGGGCCCGCGAGGAGCAGTTCGGCGGGGAGGACCGGGTGCTGGGCATGCCGGTCAGCTGGGGCCTGGGTTACGGGCTGTTCGGCAACACCTACGGCTGGGGCAGCTGGGGCGGCTCGCTGGTCATGGTCGACGCCGAGGCGCGGATGGCGGTGGCGTACGTGACCAACCAGATGCGCGAACCGGCCGGCGACACGCGGGGGATGGAGCTGGTGATGTCCGCGTACGACGGCGTCCAGGGCCTGCGCGCCTGACCCGCCGCCCGCCCGGTCTCACCACGGCACCCCCGTCCCGTCCCACGAGAAGAACCCTCCCGTCGGCCCGTCGTCCGGCAGCAGGGCCAGGCGTACGGCCCCCTCGGCCGCCTCCGCCGGATCGCCGCCCGTGGCCCGCGCGCCGGGGACGAGGTCGGTGGCGCGGCGGCCGGGGGCGAGGGCGTTGACCTTGAAGCCGTCCGCGGCCAGGTCCTGGGCGTACAGGAGGGTGAGGGCGTTGAGGGCGGCCTTGGCGGCCCGGTAGGCGGCGGAGCCGGGGCGGCCCGGTTCGAACTGCGGGTTGGGGTGCGTGCTCCAGGCCAGTGAGGCCGTACCGCTGGAGACGTTGACGACGCGGGGCCGCGGGGAGCGGCGCAGGGCGGGCAGGAAGGCGTTGGTGACCTCCAGCACGCCGACGACGTTCGTCTCGTACGCCCGCCGGAACTCCGCGGCGTCGGACGCGGTCGGCGACGCCAGGGAGGGGTTGACGCCGGCGTTGTTGACCAGGACGTCCAGGCGGTCGACCCGGGCGGCGGCCGCGGCGACCGAGCCGGCGTCCGTGACGTCGAGGACCAGCAGCCGGGCGCCGTCGCCGATCTCCTCCACGGCCTCCGCTCCGCGCCCGGCGTCCCTCGATCCCACGTACACCGTGAAACCCTCTTCCACGAGCCGTCGGGCAATATGACGGCCGATTCCCTTGTTGGCACCGGTGACCAGTGCTGTGCGATCGCTCATGCCGGCCACGGTCCCCCGGCCGCCGGTCCGCCGCCAGGGACAGCCGATACCACCCACGGGAGCCCCACGGGACGGGAGGAGACGCCATGGCGAGGCAGGAGCTGGCCCGCTTCCTGCGGGAACGCCGCGCGGGTCTGAGTCCGCACGAGGCCGGCCTGCCGGCCGGCGCCCCGCGCCGCACGCCCGGGCTGCGGCGCGAGGAACTGGCGGAGCTGGCCCATATGTCGGTCGACTACTACGTACGCCTGGAGCAGGCCCGCGGACCGAGACCGTCCGCCCGCATCCTGGACGGGCTGGCGCGGGCCCTGCGACTGACCGCGGCCGAGCGCGACCACCTCTTCCGCCTGGCGGGATCGCCCACGCCCCCGGGCGCACGGTACGTGCGACGGGTACGGCCGCACGTGGTCCGGATGCTGGAGCGGCTGCCGGAGACCGCCGCGATCGTCACGGACGCGGCGTACGGGCTCATCGCCTGGAATCCGCTGGCGCAGGCGGTGTTCGGCGGGGACCTCGGGCACGGGACGACGAACCTGGCCCGGCGGCGGTTCCTCGGCGAGGGGCGGATGTACGAGAGCTCCAGCGCGCAGGAGTTCGGGGCGATCGTGGCGGCACGGCTGCGCCGGGCCGCCGACCGTTACCCGCACGACCCCGCGCTCGCCGCCCAGCTGGCGGAACTGCGCGCGGGCAGCGAGGAGTTCCGGCGGCTGTGGGAGTCGCGGCCGGTGCACGCGCCCGGCCACCGCACCAAGACGGTCGACCACCCGGCGGTGGGCCCGCTCCGGCTGAACTGCGATGTCCTGCTCGTCCCCGAGGACGACCAGGAAGTCGTCCTCGTCACGGCGGACCCGGGCTCGGCGTCGGCGCGGGCGCTGCGCGAGCTGGCCGCCGTGAGCGCCTCCGAGGACCCGGCGCCGCCCGGGAAACCCGTGGCGTCCGGCGCCCGTCTTCCGTAGCGTCTGCCCTCTTGTGCAAGCGGCGTCCATGGGGGGGTTTCACCGATGAGCAGTCATACGTTCCTGATCGGCGGCGGCTGGGACGCGACGGCCGCGTCCGACGTCTACGGGCCCTTCCTGCGGGCGGCTTCGGCGCCGGCCCCGCGCGTCGGGGTCGTCGTGCTCGACGAGGGGGACGGCGCGGAGCAGTTCGGGCGCTACGACGCCGTCCTGCGCAAGGTCGCCGACTGCACGCCCGTACCGCTGCTCGTGCCGCTCGGCGACCGGTTCGACGCCGGCCTCGTGGCCGGCCTGGACGGGCTGTTGGTGTGCGGCGGGCTGACACCCGCGTACCAGGAGGCGTTCGCGGACGGCCGGCTCGCCTCCGTTGTCACCGACTCGGGCATCCCGTACGCCGGTTTCTCGGCGGGGGCGGCGCTCGCGGCGCGGCGGGCCGTGGTGGGCGGATGGCTCGACGGGGGCGTCCCGGTGTGCCCCGACTTCGCCGCCGAGGACCTGGAGGAGGTCGAGGTCCGCGACGGGCTCGGGCTCGTGCCCTTCACGGTCGACGTGCACGCCGCCCAGTGGGGCACGCTGACGCGGCTGGTCACGGCGGTCGGCAGGCACCGGCTCGCCGGGGGAATCGCCGTGGACGAGAACACGCTGGTGGCGGTCGACCCGGACGGACGGGCGCGGGTCGCGGGGCGGGGGCGCGCACACGCGGTACGGCTCGGCGCGGACGGGGAGGTGCTCGTACGGTCGTACGGAACCGGCGAGGAGATCGCCCTCGGCGCCTGACCCCACCGCACGGCCCGGCACCGCCCTCGACGTACGGGCCGACGGGATGCCCTTCCGGCCTCACCGCTCTCGGCGTCGTGTTCGCTGCGACGGCGAAGGGAGCGGTGAGGCCGGGCGGTGGCCAACGGTCAGATGGTCGCCGTGTCGATCACGAAGCGGTAGCGGACGTCACTGGAGAGGACCCGCTCGTACGCCTCGTTGATCTGCTCCGCGCTGATCAGCTCGATCTCGGCGCCGATGCCGTGCTCGGCGCAGAAGTCCAGCATCTCCTGGGTCTCGCGGATGCCGCCGATGCCGGAGCCGGCGAGGGTCTTGCGACCGGAGATCACCGAGAAGAGGTTGAGCGAGATCGGCTCCTCGGGGGCGCCGACGTTGACCAGCGCGCCGTCCGTCTTCAGCAGCGACAGCAGCGCGCCGAAGTCCATCGGCGCGGACACGGTCGACACGATCAGGTCGAAGGTGCCGGCCAGCTCCTCGAAGGTCTTCGGGTCGCTGGTGGCGTGGTAGTGGTCGGCGCCCAGCTTCAGGCCGTCGTCCTTCTTGCGCAGCGACTGCGACAGGACCGTCACCTCCGCGCCCATGGCGTGCGCGAGCTTGACGCCCATGTGGCCGAGGCCGCCGAGGCCGACGATGGCGACCTTCTTGCCGGGGCCGGCGTTCCAGTGGCGCAGCGGGGAGTAGGTGGTGATGCCCGCGCACAGCAGCGGCGCGGCCACGTCCAGCGACAGGCCGTCCGGGATGCGCACGACGTAGTTCTCGTCGACGACGATCTTCTCGGAGTAGCCGCCGTAGGTGGGCTCGCCGTCCTTGCCGACGGCGTTGTAGGTGCCGACGCTGCCGCCGGTGCAGTACTGCTCCAGACCGGCCTTGCAGTTGTCGCACTCGCGGCAGGAGTCGACCAGGCAGCCGACGCCCACGCGGTCGCCGACGGCGAACCTGGTCACACCGGGGCCGACCGCGGAGACGACGCCCGCGATCTCGTGGCCGGGGACCATCGGGAAGATCGCCTCGCCCCAGCCCTCGCGGGCCTGGTGGATGTCGGAGTGGCAGATGCCGGCGAACTTGATGTCGATCAGCACGTCGAACTCGCGGACCTCGCGGCGCTCGATGGTGGTGCGCTCCAGGGGTGCCTTGGCGGCGGGAGCGGCGTACGCAGCAACGGTGGTCATGCCGGGTTCTCCTAGCGGAAGTCACACGCCCGGCTGCCTTCGGACCGGGCATGACGTCGAGCCTGCCGCACCGCTCGGGGTTTCACCCAGCCCACGCTTCTGCCTACGTCCAGCGTTCCTACCACTGACGGGGTCAGGCTGCTGTGCCTACCACCGTGAATACTGGACGCATGGACGAACAGCCCGAACCCGTACAGGAGCCCGCGAGCGCGCTGGACCGGCGGGCCGAGCTCAGCGAGTTCCTGCGCACCCGGCGGGCCCGGCTGAAGCCGGAGGACGTGGGCCTGCCGGACTTCGGGCGGCACCGGCGGGTGCCCGGCCTGCGGCGCGAGGAGCTGGCGCAGCTGGCGGGCGTCTCGGTGGCGTACTACACGCGCCTGGAGCAGGGCAACGGGCGCAACGTGTCGGCGGAGGTGCTGGACTCCATCGCGCGGGCGCTGCGCCTGACGGACGCCGAGCACGCGCACCTGACGCACCTCGCCAAGCCGAAGCAGCACAAGAAGAAGCCGGCCGCACGCAGCCAGCAGGTGCGGGGCGCGCTGCGGCAGCTGCTGGACAGCATCGACGGGGTGCCCGCGTACGTCTCGGGGCGGCGCTCGGACATCCTCGCCTGGAACCGGATGGCGGCGGCGGTCTTCGGCGACTGGTCGGAACTGCCCGTGCAGGAGCGCAACTGGGCGCGGCTGGTGTTCCTGCGGCCGGAGTACCGGGAGCTGTTCGTGGAGTGGGACCAGAAGGCGTCCGACATCGTCAGCTACCTGCGCATGGACGCCGGCTGCCACCCGGACGACCCGCGCCTGTCCGCGCTGGTCGGTGAACTCTCCGTCAAGAGCGAGGAGTTCAGGCGCCTGTGGGCCACCCACGACGTCAAGGAGAAGAGCTACGGCGTCAAGAACCTGTGCCACCCGCTGGTCGGCGAACTGACCCTGTACTACGAGTCCTTCCGCCTGGCCGACGACAGCGAGCAGAGCCTGGTCACCTACCACGCCGAGCCGAACTCCCCCTCGTCCGAGGCCCTCCGCCTCCTGGCCAGCTGGGGCGCCGACGCGACCCGCGCGGGCGCGGTCTAGCAACCCTCGGGCGCCGTCAGGACGTTGGCGGGGCGGCCGGCCAGGTACGAGGTCAGGTTGTGGTGGATCTCGACGAGGTTGGCGGTGCGGGCGGTGTCGGTGTACCAGCCGATGCCGGGGGTCAGGACGACGTTGCCGAGTCCGCGCAGTGCGTCGGCTGCCTCGTCGTCCGCGAGGTCGTCGAGGGCGGCGCCCGCGAGCCGGCCGTCGGTGAGCATCCGGACCAGGGCCGGCTGGTCGACGAGGGCGGCACGGCAGGTGTTGACCAGCACCGCCGTGGGCCGCAGCGCGGACAGCCGCTCGGCGCCGAGGATGTGCCGGGTGGCGGGGGTCAGCGGCAGGTGCGGGGACAGGACGTCACTGCGCCGCAGCAACTCCTCCAGGGACACGGGCGTGATGCCGGGGGCGGGGGCGCCGGTGCGGTTGGTACCGATGACGTGCATGCCGAAGCCGGCGGCGATGCGGGCGACGGCCGTGGCGATGCGTCCCGTGCCCAGCAGGCCCAGCGTCATACCGCCGAGCTGGCGGCCCAGAAAGGGCGGGTAGAGGTGGCTCGCGCCCTCGCGTACGGCCCGGTCGGCAGGCAGCAGGCGGCGGAGGACGGCGAGCAGCAGGGCGAAGGTGTGCTCGGCGACGGCCTGGCAGGAGTAGTCGGGGCAGTGCGCCACGGTGATGCCGCGCGCCCGCGCCGCCACCAGGTCCACGGTGTCGTGGGCGCTGGTCACCAGGGTGAGATAGCGCAGCCGGTCGACGTCGGCGAGCAGGGCGGCGTCGAGGCGGGTCCACTCCACGACGGCGAGGTCGGCGCCGCTGAGCCGGGCCGCGGCGGTGCGCCGGTCGGGCCGGTCGTGGAAGACCTCGAAGTCGCCGAGCTCGGCGAACCTGCGCCGCCAGGTCTCCGGCAGGTAGGTCGGCTCGTCCAGGTACACGATCCTCATGCTGCCCCCCTGCCGTGCGGGACCGGCTCGGCGCTCAGGGCGGCCCGGATCCGCACGCAGGCGGCGGCGAACAGGGCCGGGTCGCGGGCGAGCGCGAAGCGGACGTACCGGGAGCCGGCCCCGGTGTCGTCCCAGTGGAAGTGGTCGCCCGGCAGGATCCCGACCCCCTCCGCCGCGAGCAGCCCCACCACGTCGAGGGCGCCGAGCCCCGGATCGTCGACGTGCGCCCACGCGACGCTGATCGTGCCCCGCGGATCGACGGGGGTCAGCACCGTGCCCCTCAACGCCTGGTTCAGTGCGGTCCTGTTCGTGCGCACCGGCCGGCGCACCGTCGCCTCCAGCCCGCGCGCCGCGGAGTCCTCCAGGTACCCGGTCAGCAGCCGCAGCACGAACGGGCTGACGTTGAGCAGCAGGTCGTTGTGCAGTTCGAACAGCGGCCCGTACAGGTCGGCGCTGGTGGCGAGGATGCTGCACTTCAGGTCGAGGGTCGGCCAGGTCTTGCCGGTGTCCTCGACGCACAGGTAGGAGACGCCGGAGCGGTTGAGGACCGCGTACTGGTCCCACCGCTCGTAGGCGGTGTGGAAGCGGAAGGTCCAGTCGACGACCAGGAGGGTGCCGGTGGCGGCGCACCGCTGGGCGAGGCGCGCGAACCCGGCCCGCGTCAGCGTGAATCCGGTGGGGTTGTTGGGCAGGGTGAGAAACAGCGCCCCCGGCCGGTCCGGTCCGAGCAGCCGGTCCAGGCCGGGGCCGGTGAGGTCGCGCTCCGCGACGGGAGACAGCGCGGTGCCGCGCCGCCGCAGCAGCCCCGGGAGGTTGTCGAAGCAGGGGCTGAGCAGGCCGACGCGGGTCCCGCGGGCGGCGAGGAAGGCGGCGACCAGGTCGATGGACTGGGACGCCGACTGGCACAGCAGGGTGTGCCCCGCGTCCCGCGCGGTGGGTTGTCCGGCCAGCCCGTAGAAGCGGTACCGGAATTCCTTTTCGATCTCCCGCTGGGGCGTTCTCTCGCTCTCCGCGAAAAGCACCGGCAATCGGCTCACAATGCGCTGCTGGAACGGGTCCTGGAACTGGTGGGCGTGACCGTCGGCCAGGTTGAACTCACAGGCCAGGCCCAGATGTTCGTACTGGGTCAGATTCGGCAGATTCGGCGGATTCGGCGGACCGACCGGAGCTGTCACTTGGCTCTTCCCTTTCGGGGCGGGACGGTTGGGCCTGCTGGGGGGTGGACTCCGTCGGCGCATCCTCCCCGCCGGCCAGACGCAGCAGGAGATCATGGACGAGAAGTGCGGCCGTGAGGTATTGCCACACCTCCGGCTGGATCAGCAGGGGAAGCGCCATGATCAGTGCGGAGACCGCCATGGCCAGCCTGCGCCGCACCACGCGCGGCAGCCGCGAACGCCCCCTGGGTCCGGTCATATTCACCTCCACGGCCCTTTGTCGTTTCACGGTACGAGCGGATCTCACGAGTCATCAATCGCCTTCTGTACCGCGAGGACGGCGGCCGTTACCGTCGCTAGCGCGAGGCCCGGAGGAAGCGGCAATCGTCCTGCGTTGGGATAGCGACCATGACCCGTGAACCGCGACCTGTTGTCTTCGAGGCATCTCTGCGCAGCCTGCTGGACAGCCCGGCGCTAGCCGGGAACAGGAAAAAGCTGGCCCGTGCGCTGGGCGTCAACGAGGCGACCATCTCCCACTACCTGCATGGGCGGATCAGGCCCAGCTTCGACACCCTCGTCGGCATCGCCGACTTCTTCAACGTCAGCCTGGACTACGTGGTGTTCGGGGAACGGCCCCGGTTGCGGGCGCCCGAGGACCCGGTCGGGCTGCGGGCCCAGATCCGGCGGGCCGTCGTCGAGTCCAGCGACCTCAGCGGCCGGCACCTGGACATGGTCACCCGGATCAGCCGCAGGCTGGAGGCGAAGATCGACGCCGTCGCCCGGTCCCTCGTCGAGGAGAGCGAGGGCTGGGGGCCGGTCGGGTTCGTCACCGACGCCGAGGCGATCGGGCTGGAGGCGTGCATCACCCGGATGCGGATCATGACCCGGATGTTCCAGTCGGACGTCCAGGACGGCGAACCGGGCGCGTTCTTCGAGGTCGTCTCCGCCAACCTGCTCTCCGGGCGCCCGTACCACTACCTCCTGTACGGCGAGCGCGACTCCTGGCTGCCCGCCGTCGAGTCGTTCCGCACCCTGGTGACCCGCAGCGGCGTTCCCGTGGAACTCGCCCAGGAACTGCTGCAGTTCCGCGTTCTCGACCAGGAACTCGTCAGCTCGGTGTGCATTCTGGATCTCGATCTGCCACTGGTCAGCCGCCAGGAGCCGATCCTGCTGGAACGCCACCGGGACAACATCTCCCCCGAGGGAATCTGGGCCTATATGTCCATCGAACGCGCGGACGCCCAGGGAGGCGTGACGATCGAACCGCTGTACCTGGAGTCGACGCTGCGCCAATTCACCCGGGACTGGGCGGTCGCGCGCCCCCTTTGAGCCTGTGCGCCACTATGCTGGGGGACTCGCGAAAATCCTCACGCCTCACCATGGAGTGTCGTCGGATGAACCAGCCAGCGGACACGAACGCCGGAAACAGCAGCCCGGCGGACCCGCCCTTCGTGCCCGCGGATTTCGAGGTCCCCGGCGGATACCGCGACGACACATTCCGCCTGGTCCCGCTGCGCCCCACGCACAACGAACGGGACTACCGCGCCTGGACCACCAGCATGGAACACATTCGGCGCACCCCCGGATTCGAGACATACGACTGGCCGTTCTCGATGACGCTCGACGAGAACATGAGGGATCTCGTCCAGCACGCGGACGACTTCCGCAGCCGGACCGGATTCACCTATTCCGTGATGGACGAGGAAGACGACGTCATCGGCTGCGTGTACATCTATCCCTCGGGCCGCCCCCGGCACGCTGTGGTCCGCTCCTGGGTGCGGGAGGACCACGCCCATCTGGACGCCCGGCTGCACGACGCCGTCGACAACTGGCTGCGCAAGGCGTGGCCCTTCGCGGACTTCAGCTACGCGCCGCGCTCCAAGGAGTACGTGTGACTCCCAGGAGTCCGTCCGACTCCTGGCACCACGAACACGGACCGCCCGCCGGAGGGAGTTTCTCCGGCGGGCGGTTCGCTGGGGCTGTGTGACGTCTCGGGCTACTTGGCGTAGTACGCGTTGTAGATCGAGATCGTCGACTTGTTGCCCTTCTTGTCGGTGATCTTCGCGTGGAAGGAGATGGCCTTGCCCTTCTCCGGGTTCTTCACCGTGATCTTGCCGTGGACGACGCTGAGCTTCTTCCACGTCTGGCCGTAGTCGTACGAGACGTACACCGACAGCGACTTGAGGTTGCTGCCCTTGGCCGCGCCCTCGACGGTCACCGGGATGCTCACCGTCTTGCCGGCCTCGACGCGGCTGTCCAGGCCCGTGGTCGCGCCGAAGCGGGCCGTGGACGCGGGCAGCTTGGTGAGCGTGGACGCCTTCTTGGAGCGGAAGGTCCAGCTCGCGTCGATCCGGGTGGAGGCCGCGGCCACCTTGACCGTGCGCTTGACCGACGTCGTCAGCTTGTACTCGGCGTCACCGGCCGGGACCTTGAACTCCCCGTCACCGAACAGCGGGTCGTCGTTGGAGCCGACCTTGGTGCCGTTGCGGTACAGGGTGGTGGCGACCGACGTGAACAGCGAGGAGCCGGCGTGGCCCTTGCCGTCGGCGAACAGCGGGACGATGCCGTAGATGCTGTTGCCGTCGCGGTACAGGCCGTAGTCGGAGGTCAGGTGCGGTCCGAAGACGGCGGTGTTGAAGGTCGTCGAGTAGACCTTGCCGCCCTGGTACGCCTGCGGGCTGCCGATCGTGTACCCGGCCTCGGTGATCGGGAAGCCGTCCGCGTCCTTGCCGCCGTACTGCTCGAACTCCAGGTCCCACTTGACCCCGTTGACGGTGGACAGGTGGAGCTTGCGGGTGCCCGGCAGCTTCTGCTCGATGCCGATCGCGGAGGCGCCGCTGCTGACCGGCAGCCAGCCCAGCGCGCTGACCGCACCGGTCTTGTTGCTCGCCGCCGCGCCCATGCCGACCTTCACCGTGGCCAGCTCGGACGCCTTCCAGTGCTTGGTGTAGCCGGTGGCGAGCTGCTTGACGACGCCGCCGGTGGTGGCGTCGAACTCCTCGTCGTCACCCTTGGTCCAGTGGCCGTCCCACGACTGGGTCAGCGAACCGTCGGTGATCTGCGGACCGAGGCCCTTGGTGCGGAAGTTGTCGTACGAGTCCAGCCACCAGCCGAAGCCGAAGCCGCTGTCGGCGGTCGTGATGTCGTACTCGGGCGCGACGAACACCGACTTGGCGGCCGCGTCCGGGACCGTGATGTCGACCGGCTTCGCGGTGCGCGCGTCCAGCGTGATCGTCTGGTCCTTGGTGACGCTCAGCTTGGGCTGCGCCAGCCAGTCGACGCCCTTGGTGATGTCCTCCGGGTCGACGAAGACGCTGGTGTCGAGGATGTAGCCGCCCTTGGGAACACGGGCGACGACGGTGCCGGAGGCGTCGTACGGCGAGTAGAACTTGCCCTTGCCGAGGCCGGAGACGCCGGCCAGGGTGGTGCTGTAGTACTTCGCCGGCTGACCGTCACGGCCGATGAACTTCAGCGTGACGTCGTACGACTCCACCTCGCGCTGCACGGCCGCGGCCGTACGGACCGTCTGGCCGCCGCCCGTCGCCGTCACGTACGCGGAGTACGCGCCGTCGAGCGTGCCGCCCAGCTTGGTGTTGACGGTCAGGTCCACGGCGGCCTTGCCGCCCGCCGGGACGGTCACCTTGGTCGCGCCGAGCTTGAAGAAGCCCGCCGGGGCCGCCTGGCCCTTGGGATTGGTCGCGGCGACGGCCAGGTCCAGCGTGACGTCCTTCGTACCGAGGTTGCGGTACGTCACCTGCTTGGTGACCGGCTTGTCGTCGGTGTGCGGCCACTGCTGGGTGCCGAAGCTCACCGACACCGGGTCGGCGATCACGGACTGCTTGATGGCCTTGTCGACGGCGATACGCCCCGAACCCTGCTGGTACGGCGTGTACGTGCCGCCCTTGGCGGAACCGGTGAGCGCGCCCTTGAGCTCGGCGAACTTCCAGTCCGGGTGCTGCTGCTTGAGCAGCGCCGCCGCGCCCGCCACGTGCGGGGTCGCCATCGACGTACCCGAGATGGTCAGGTAGCCGGGCGGGTTCTCGCCGACCTCCTTGTCGATGACGCTGCCCGGGGCCGCGGCCGCGGTGATGTCCACGCCGGGGGCGGTCACGTCGGGCTTGATCTGCCCGTCGAGGCCGGGACCGCGGCTGGAGAAGGAGGCCAGCTTGTCGTTGTCGTCGACCGCGCCGACGGTGAGGGCGTCGGCGGCGCTGCCCGGGGAGCCGATGGTCTCCTCGCCGAAGTCGCCGTCGTTGCCGGCGGCGATGGCGAAGAGGACGCCCTTCTGCTCCGACAGCTTGTTGACCTCGGCCTCGAGCGGGTCGATCTCCGGGGTGTCGCCGCCGCCCAGGCTGAGGTTGACGACGTCGGCGCCCTGCTCGGCCGCCCACTCCATGCCGGCCAGGATCTGCGAGTCGTCGCCGTAGCCGTCGTCGCTCAGCACCTTGCCGTTGAGCAGCTTGGCGTCCGGGGCCACGCCCTTGTACTTGCCGTTCGACTTGGCGCCGGTGCCGGCCGCGATGGACGCGACGTGCGTGCCGTGGCCGAACTTGTCGGTGGCGTCGGGCGAGGTGGAGAAGTTCTTCTCGGCGATCACCTGGCCCTTGAGGTCCGGGTGGGTCGCGTCGATGCCGGTGTCCAGGACGGCGATCTTGACGCCCTTGCCGGTGTAGCCGGCCGCCCACGCCTTCGGGGCGCCGATCTGCGGCACGGACTTGTCGAGGCTGGCCTTGCGGACGCCGTCGAGCCAGACGTGCGCGATGCCGGAGGCGGTCTTGTCGCCGTTGGTGACGGCGTCCCACAGCTCGGGCGCGTCCTGCTGCGGGGTCTGCACCGCGTCGGCGTTGAGGGCCTTGAGGCTCTCGCGCAGCTTGCCCGCGTCACGGACGTCGGCCTTGGCGGCGCTCGCGGCGCCCTGGTAGCCGACGATGACCTTCAGGCCCTGCTTCTGGGACTTGCGGGTGGTCGCCTTGTTGAGCTCGGTGACGTCGAAGAGGCGCTGGTCCACCTTGCCGGTGGCGATGAGCCGGGCGACGTCGGCGGGTATGACGAGCGTGTGCCCGTCCGCCTTGCGGATCTGTACGGGTATGTGCTCGCGGCCCTTGGCCGGCTCCAGGCCGACGACCCGGCCCTTGGCGTCGACGGCGACCCGGTCACCCGTGATCAGCGTGACGCGGTGCTTGGCGGCGAGGGACGCCTTGGCGGCGGCGCTCGTCTGCTCGGGCTTGGCCTGCGCCGGGCTGGTCATTCCCGCCGCGAGGGCCACGGCCGCGGCGGCCGCGATCGTGCCCGCGCACGCCTTTTTCACTTGTCTACGCAAAACTCCCCCTAGCAGAAGGTCCGGGCGAATTCCCCGTTCACCCGGCCGGGGGTGGTCCCGCACGCATGAACGCGCGCACCCCCCGGGATACGCAGTATGCCGGGGGGTGATCAGGCCCTCAATAGATGAGAGGAGGGTGAGAGCCAACCTTCACGGTTGTTACGTGCCCGCAGGAAAGCCGTTACCGTTCCGCCGGGTCACGTACCCGCGTTCTCCTTGACGGTGAGCTTGCCCTTGCGGATCGTCGCCAGCCGCGGGGCCTTCTTCGCGATCGCGGAGTCGTGGGTGACCATGATGAAGGTCAGCCCCAACTCCTTCCACATCCGCTCCAGTACGTCCATGATCTCGTCGCGCATGGACTCGTCGAGGTTGCCGGTGGGCTCGTCCGCGAGCAGCACCTTCGGCTGCTTGACGAGCGCCCGGGCGATGGCGACGCGCTGCTGCTGGCCGCCGGACATCTCGGAGGGGAGGTGGCCGAGCCGCTCGCCGAGACCGACCGACTTCAGCGCCTCGGCGGCTCGTTCGCGGCGGTCCTTCACCTTCACGCCGAGCGGTACGAGAGCGGTTTCCACGTTCTCCTGCGCGGTGAGCGTGGGGATGAGGTTGAAGGACTGGAAGACGAAGCCGATGTTCTCGCTGCGGACCCTGGTCAGCCGGGCCTCGGAGAGCTTGGCCAGGTCGGTGCCGTCCAGGACGACTTCGCCGGCCGTGGGCCGGTCGAGGCCGCCGAGCATCTGCAGCAGGGTGGACTTGCCGCCGCCCGTGGGGCCCTGGATGACGAGGCGGTCGCCGTCGCCGATGGTCAGGTCGACGCCGTCGAGGGCGTTGATGGTCTCCTTGCCGCGGGTGTAGCGCTTGGTGACGCCTCTGAGTTCGTACATGGTGGGTCAACTCCTGGGATGCGTAAGGGGGTTCACTGACCGTCGGCTACTCGACGCGGCGCAGCGCATCCGCCGGGCGCAGCCTCGACGCCCGCCAACCGCCGAACGCACCCGCGATCAGGCCGCCGGCCACCGCCAGGCCCACCGCGATGGCGACCGTCGTCACGCTCACCGGAGCGGTGAGGGCGACGTCGAGGGTCCTGGCCGCCGCGCGGCCGGGGCCGCCGAAGCCGCCGCCACCGCCGGGGCCGCCGCCGAAGCCGCCACCGCTGCCGCCGCCCAACTGGGCCTGCAGGGTGGGGCTGATGGCCGTGACGACGTACGCGCCCGCCAGGCCGAGCGCGATGCCGAGCGCACCGCCGAGCAGACCGTTGACCATGGCCTCGCCGACGACCTGCCGGGTCACCCGGCCCGACTTCCAGCCGAGCGCCTTGAGCGTGCCGAACTCGCGCACCCGGCGGGAGACGGCCGAGGAGGTGAGCAGGCCGGCCACCAGGAAGGCGGCGACGAGGACCGCGATGGACAGCCACTTGCCGACGTTGGTGGCGAGGGAGGACGCGGTGGACAGCGAGCCGGAGACCGTGTCGGCGAGGTCGGCGGAGGTGGTGACCGTCGTACCGGAGACGTTCTTCTGGATCGCGGACTTGACGGAGCTGATCTTCTTGGAGTCGGCCGCCTTGACGTAGATCGTGGTGACCTTGTTCTTCGAGTCGCTGAGGGTCTGCGCCTGCTTCAGCGGGATGTAGACGTTCGCGGCCGCGTCACCGCTGTCGGCGGTGGCGATGCCGACGACCTTGAACTTGACGCTCTTGATGGTGATCGTCGAACCGACCTTGTACTTCTTCTCCTTGGCGTACGCCGAGTCGACGACGGCGACCTTGGCGTCGGTCTCGCTCGACTTGAACGTACGGCCGCTGGTGATCTTCGACGAGGTCAGCGGGCCGAGGGCCGGCTTGGTGACGTCGGTGCCGTAGACGGAGTAGTTGTTGACGTCGAAGTTGGCGCCGCCGCCCTGCACCTCGCCCTGGGGCTGTCCGGTGCCGCCGCCGTTGCCGCCGGGGAAGCCCTGCTGGTTGCCGCCGTTCTGGTTCTGCTGGAACTGGCCCCGGGTGAACTGGCCGCTCACCTTGATGACCTGGAGGCTCAGCCCGCCGACGGCGTCCGAGACGCCGCTCTGCGAGCCGACCTTGGACACGGTGGTCGTCGACAGGGTCTGGAAGCCCTGGACCATGACCCGGTCGCTGCTCTGCGTGGAGTCGGAGTCGTTGTCCTGCGCGTCGAACTGGAAGCGGGGACGCTGCGAGGAACTGGCCGCGGGCGCGGCGGCCTTGGTGACCGTCATGTCCGTACCGAGGCCGTACAGCGACTGCAGGACCTTGTCCTGTGCCTTCCCCATCCCGGAGGACACGGAGTTGACCACGATGACCAGCGCGATACCCAGCGCGAGGCCGGAGGCGACGACGAGCGCTGCCTTTCTGCGGCGGCGCAGTTCGCGCCTCAGGTAGGTGAAGAACATGGCCGCAAGGTAGGGACGGCGCGTGATGGCTCCATAAGGCCCATATAAGAGATGCATGAGAAGGCTGTGCGGGGGGCCTGAAACACCGATGCCGCCCCTGGGGGCGGCATCGGAAAGCTGTGGACCGGCGGTGCGTCAGAGGGCCGAGCCGGCCTTCCAGTCGGACCAGCTCAGGTTCCAGCCGTTGAGGCCGTTGTCCGGGGCCACCGTCTTGTCGCCGGTGTGGGAGACGACCACGACGTCACCGATGATCGAGTGGGTGTAGAACCAGTAGGCGGGCGTGCCGGTGTCGTTGGCGCCCTTGGTGTCGGACAGGCCCACGCAGCCGTGGCTGGTGTTGACGCTGCCGAAGATGGACTTGGCGCCCCAGTAGTTGCCGTGCACGAAGGTGCCGGAGTTGGTCAGGCGGATGGCGTGCGGCACGTCCTTGATGTCGTACTCGCCCTTGCCGTCGCTGTCGGTGAAGCCCACGGTCGCGCCGTTCATGCGCGTCTCCTTGTACTTCTCCGACATCACCATGATGCCCTCGTACGTCTTGTTCTCCGGCGAACCGGCGGAGATCGGGATGGTCTTGATGACCTTGCCGTCCTGCGTGACCTTCATCTGCTTGGTCTTCGCGTCGACGTAGGAGATCTGGTTGCGGCCGATGTGGAAGGTGACCGTCTTCTGCTGCACGCCGTAGACACCGGAGGCGCCCTCGACGCCGTCCAGCGCGAGCTTCAGCGTGACGGTCGAGCCCTCCTTCCAGTAGTCCTCGGGGCGGCAGTCCATGCGGTTGGCGTTGAACCAGTGGCAGACGACCTCCTGGCCGCTGCTGGAGGAGACCGTGATGCCCTTCTGGACGGCGGCCTTGTTGGTGATCGCCTTGTCGAAGTTGATCGACACCGGCATGCCCACGCCGACGGTCGAGCCGTCCTCCGGCGTGAAGGTGCCTATGAAGCTGTTGGCCGGGGAGACCGTGGTGAACGAGGCGTTCTCGTGGGCGACCAGACCGCTGGAGTCCTTCGCCGTGGCCGCCACCTTGTAGGTGGTCGAGCGCTCCAGTTGGACGCTCGGCTTCCAGCTGGTCTTGTCGGCGGACAGCTGCCCGGAGACGGCGGTGCCGTCGGCTGTCGTCATCGTCACGCTCGTCAGCGTCCCCTTGCTGACGGTGACGGCGGCGGAGTTGTTGATGGACGCGTTGGTCGACCCGTCCTTCGGCGTGATCCTGATCTCGGCCTGCGACGACTTCTTCGCCGCCGCCTCGTCGGCCTTGGCCTGCGAGGTGTCGTTGTTCCCGCTGCCGGAGGCGTTGTCGTCGCCGCCGGAACAGGCCGAGAGCACCAGCATCCCGCCGAGCAGTGCGGACGCGACCGTCAGGCCCTTGCGCCGCTTACTGTCCGTCATCACACGCTTCTCCATCGTTGCCGAATTCCCCAGAACCCCGAGAGTCCCCGTTGGCGGACCTCTGAACCACAGAACGTCAGCCGTCAACGCACTAGAACGCTACGACCGGTCGCTCCCGTTCCACATGCCCGGGAGGTGTGGGGCACGCCACTGTCCGCCCGTCCCCGGGGCGGAGACGACGAGACCCCGGACGGCGGGTGCCGGCCGGGGTCTTGCTGGTCCCGGGCCGCTCAGGCGACGCCGCCCGTCCCCTCGTCCTCGTCGTCATCCTCCTCGACATCATCGTCGTCCAGGTCCCAATCCGGCGAATCCGGGTCGTAGTCGATCTGCTCGCTGGACCAGGAGGCCTGCGCGAGTTCCACCCCGGGCACCTCGCTGACCAGGTCGAACGGGTCCACCAGATACGCCAGCGCCTCGGCCGTGTCTTCGGTCACAGCGCTCTCGGCGTGCGCCCGCTCCTCGTCCGGCAGCTCCGGATCGCCGGCGATCCGCCCCAGCGCCGCCCCGGTCAGGGCCTCGGTGTCCTCGACCTCGACGACGAGTTCCACGCGAAGGCGCACAAAACGTGATGTCTCTTCAGTGCTCATGGCGGGAGCGTACGGCCCAAACCTCCCGTGACTTTCCCGTGACCCACGTCTTTCACTAACATCGCTCCACACGGCCAATTCGCCAGTGCCACAAGGGGATCGATATTCCGTGTCATCCGCTCGCCGTCCGTTGCTGACCGCCACCGCCGCGGGAACCCTCCTGTGCGCCCTGTGGTTCGTCCCGTCCGCCAACGCGACCCAGGACAGCCCGGTGAGAAGTCAGCCCTCGGCGAGTGCGACGACGCAGGCCAGGGCCACTACGGAGGACACCTCGGCGACCGCCCGGGACGAGACCCAACTCGCCGACACGGGAAGCTTCGACACCACTCCGTACGTCGTCGGCGGCACTCTCTTCCTCACGCTGGGTGCCGGTTTCGTCGTCTATTCGGTACGCCGGGAACGTCTCGGGTTTTGAACTCGCTTGACGTTTCCTTGAACCGGACTTCATAGTCCGTTCATGAAGAGATCATCGGGGGCGCGACGCATAGGCGCCACGGCCGGCGTGAGCGCGCTGTCGCTCGCCCTCATCACGGGTTGCGGTTCGGACTCCGGCGACGACGCCGGGAAGCCCGCCGCGAAGGCGTCGGCGTCGACGGCCGCCGCGAAGGCCTACAGCGAGGCCGAGTTGGACAAGCTGATCATCAGCGCGGCGGACCTCGACGGCTACGACGTCCAGGCCGCCGACTCCGGCGACCGCTACGTCGACTCCAAGGACAAGATGACGGTGGCGGACGCCGCCTGCGAGCCGATCGCCTACGTCCTGTCCGGCTTCGCGCCCGGCGACGAGCGCGCCTACGTCAACCGCATGGCCTCCGAGAAGGCCGCCACGCCCACGGCCACGGGCACCTCCGACGAGGACCTCGACGCGGCCATGGACGGCCTTGAGGACATGCTGGGCTCGACGGTCACCATCGTCTCCCTGTCCTCCTACGACGGTTCGGGCGCCGAGGAGACGATGAAGGCGGTGTCGGACGCGGTGAGCGGCTGCGCCGGCGGGTTCACGCTGTCGGCGAAGGGCGAGGACACCGAGAAGTTCACGAAGGTCGCCGCCGAGAAGTCCTCGGGGACGGGCGACGAGTCGGTGGCGTTCGCGGCGACCGGCGAGGTCGACGGCGGCGACACCACGACGGTGCACGCGGAGGTCGTCCGGCACGGCTCGACGATCGCCACGTACTACTCGCTCAACCTGGCCGCGCTGGCCGGCGAGAAGAGCACCTACACGATCCCCGCCGAGGTGATCAAGGCCCAGTCGGCGAAGCTGACGTGACGCACCGGGGCCCCGCGCCGTCTGCGCAGGGCCCCTCGCGCTTCAGCGCAGCGGGCCGGTGACCTTCTCGACGGCGGCCAGCAGCCCGCCCTCGCGTACGAAGGCGTCGGCGGCGGCGAGGTCGGGGGCCAGGAAGCGGTCCGGGCCCGGGCCCTGGACGCCGGCGGCCCGGGCGGCCTCGATGACGGCCCGGGAGGCGGGCGCCGGGGTCAGGCCCTCGCGCAGCTGGATGGCGCGGGTGGCGGCGTACAGCTCGATCGCGACGACCCGGGTGAGGTTGTCGACGGCCGTGCGCAGCTTGCGGGCGGCCGACCAGCCCATGGAGACGTGGTCCTCCTGCATGGCGGAGGACGGGATGGAGTCCGCGGACGCCGGGACGGCCAGCCGCTTCAGCTCGCTGACCAGGGCGGCCTGCGTGTACTGGGCGATCATGAGCCCGGAGTCGACGCCGGCGTCGTCGGCGAGGAACGGCGGCAGCCCGTGGCTGCGGTTCTTGTCGAGCAGCCGGTCGGTGCGGCGCTCGGCGATGGAGGCGAGGTCGGCGACGGCGATGGCGAGGAAGTCGAGGACGTAGGCCACCGGGGCGCCGTGGAAGTTGCCGTTGGACTCCACGCGCCCGTCCGGCAGCACGACGGGGTTGTCGACGGCGGAGGCCAGCTCGCGCTCGGCGACCAGGCGGGCGTGCGCCATGGTGTCCCGGCCGGCACCGGCGACCTGCGGGGCGCAGCGCACCGAGTAGGCGTCCTGGACGCGCGGGGCGTCGTCCTGGTGGTGCCCGGTCAGGCCCGAGTCCTTCAGTACGGCGAGCATGTTGGCGGCGGAGGCGGCCTGGCCCGGGTGCGGGCGGATGGCGTGCAGCTCGGGCGCGAGGACCTTGTCCGTGCCCAGCAGGGCCTCCAGGCTCAGCGCGGCGGTGACGTCGGCCGACTTGTACAGCAGCTCCAGGTCGGCGAGGGCCATGACGAGCATGCCGAGCATGCCGTCGGTGCCGTTGAGGAGGGCGAGGCCCTCCTTCTCGCGCAGTTCGACGGGGGCGATGCCGTGCGCGGCGAGCAGCTCTCCGGCGGGCCGCACGACGCCGTCCGGTCCCTCCGCCTCGCCCTCGCCCATCAGGGTCAGGGCGCAGTGGGACAGCGGCGCGAGGTCGCCGGAGCAGCCGAGGGAGCCGTACTCGTGGACGACGGGGGTGATGCCGGCGTTGAGGACGTCGGCCATGGTCTGCGCGACCTCGGGGCGCACGCCGGTGTGCCCGGAGCAGACGGTCTTCAGCCGCAGGAACATCAGAGCCCGTACGACGTCCCGCTCCACGCGCGGCCCCATGCCGGCGGCGTGCGAGCGGACGATGTTGCGCTGCAGCTGGGCGCGCAGCTCCGGGCTGATGTGCCGGGTCGCCAGGGCGCCGAAGCCGGTGCTGACGCCGTAGACCGGGTCCGGCTTGGCCGCAAGGGCGTCCACGATCTCCCGGGCCGCGGCGAGCGCCGCCACCGCCTCCTTCGACAGTTCGACCCGCGCGCCACCGCGCGCCACGGCGAGAACGTCGTCCGCGGTCACCCCGGACGTCCCCACCACCACAGTGTGCATATCCATATTCAGGAGCGTACGCAGTGAAGACGGCGGTGTCACTACTGGGTGGGGGTTACGCCCCTTACATCGCGGAACGTCATCGGCCCCGGCCGCCTTCAGGGCTGCCGCCCCCGGAAGCGGCGTCGCTCGACCTCCCCCTCCCCGGAGGGCTCGTCCGCCAGGCGTACGACGGGGTCGTCGGGGCCCTGCCGGCCGGCGACGACCGGCGCGGGCGCCCGTTCCGCCTTCGCCCGGTACTGGGCCGCGTCCGCCAGTCTGAACAGGCGGCGGGCCGAGCGCACCGGCCCGATGGGGTCCGAGGTGCAGGCGACCCCGCAGGCGACGCCCTCGCCCAGCTCCAGCTCCGCGGCGCGGCGGCACAGTTCGTCGGCCGCCTTGACGACCTCGTCGGCGCTCGGCCCGACGGCGAGAAGGCAGAACTCGTCGCCGCCGAGCCGCGCGGCCAGCGTGCCCGGCAGCATGGCGCCGCACAGGGAGAGGACCGAGCCGAAGCGTTCCAGCAGGCGGTCGCCGACGGCGTGCCCGCGGGTGTCGTTGACGCGCTTGAGGCCGTTCAGGTCGCACACGACCAGGCTGACGACCGTGCCGTCCGCGCGGTGCCGCTCGATGGCCTCGTCCAGCCGGGCGTCCACGGCGCGCCGGTTGGCGAGACCGGTGAGCGCGTCGGTGTAGGCGAGCCGCCGCACCTCCTCCAGGCGCTCGGCCTGGGCGATCCCGGCGGCGACCACCGAGGCCAGCACCGTGGCGAAGTCGGCGTCGGCCCGCCCGAACACCGCCTCCCCGGCCGGCCGGGCCACGTACAGCTCGCCCCAGGCCCGTCCGTTCAGCACGATCGGCGCGACCACGCAGCAGCCGCGGCCGCGGCGGCGCAGGGCGGCGACGCGCTGGTGGACGTAGCCCGGGCGCCCGCCGGCGGCCGGGCCCTCGGCCGTCTCGACCCAGGCGTTGGGCTCGCCGCCGGCCGCCCAGCGCTCGTGCAGGAACTCGGTGATCTCCGGGAACTGGTGCACCGGGTACGACTCGTCGTCCGGGAACTCCCGCTCCCCCTCGGCCCGCTCGCCGACGTTCACGAGGACCCGCAGCCGTCCGAGCTCGCGCTCCCACACCGACAGCGCGGCGAAGCTCCCGCCGAGCGCCCGGCACGCCCCGGCCGCCGCCGCGCGCCACGCGTCGCGCGAGCCGTGGGCCGCCGCCATGCCCTGCGCCAACGCCACGACGGCCGCCAGCCGGTTGTCCTCACCCATCACTCCAGGTTAGGGAGGTTTGGACTGTTTCGTACGTTTGGTACGGCGCTGGGGTGACCGCGTGCCCACGCGGCGGCGGGACCGGTGTGTCACTCCCCCGGCCACCGCGGCTTGCGCTTCTCGTTGAACGCCGCCACTCCCTCCGCCCGGTCCCCGGAGAACGCCACCGACCGCCACGCCGCGTCCTCGACCTCCAGCCCGGCGCGCAGATCCAGGCCGTGCCCGAGCCGCAGCGCCCGCTTGGCCGCGCGCAGGCCGACCGGCGAGTTCGCGGCGATGCGGGAGGCGAGGGCGAGGGCCTGCGCGGTGTCCTGCCCCTCCTCCACCAACTCGTCCACGAGCCCGAGCTCCCGCGCCTCCGCCGCCTCCAGCCGGCGCGCCGTGAAGATCAGCTCGGCGGCGCGGGCGGCGCCCACCCGGCGGGGCAGCAGCTGCGTGCCGCCGCCGCCCGGGATCACGCCGACGGACACCTCCGGCAGGCCCACCACGGCCGTGCGGTCGGCCACGATCACGTCGCAGGACAGGGCGAGCTCGAAGCCGCCGCCCAGGGCGAAGCCGTGCACGGCGGCCACGGTGGGCACCGGCAGCTCCAGGACGCCGGTGTAGGCGGCCCGCGCGACGGGGCGCTGGCGCAGCAGGTCGGCGTCGGTGAAGGAGTTGCGCTCCTTCAGGTCGGCGCCGACGCAGAACGCCCGCTCGTGCGTCGAGGTCACCACGACGACCCGTACGTCCCGGTCGGCGCCGAGTGCGGCGCAGGCGGCGGCGATCGAGCGGGCCATCTCGGTCGAGACGGCGTTCATGGCCTTGGGCCGGTCGAGGGCGAGCTCGGCGACATGGCCCTCGCCATGCCGCCGCACCAGCACGAACTCCCCGAACCGCTCCTCACTCATGGCACCCTCCGGTCAACGCGTTAACGCCGGTTAACGACGACTTGCCCCGATCATCGCAGCCCCGGCACGCGGAGGGAAGGCCGGTTCCACCCTCCCCGGCCGACTCCCCGGCCGACAACCCGTTCGAGTGACATCCCACCCAACTCCCCTCCGACGTCCCACACGACCGCATAACGTGCGTCCGCCACGGCGCACCGGGGGCGCGAGCGCATCGGGGAGGGGTCACGATGACGGAAACGGCATTCCGAACGCCGAACAACCGACACACCCAGAGCTCGACGACCGGCACGCCGGGGACGGGCCGCACCAGGCCCGACCAGGAGACCGCCCACCAGACGGCTGAGACACCCCGAACGCAAGACGACACCACCCGGAAGACCCCGAGGAACATCCACACCGAGGGAGACGAAAGCGACCGGGGGCCAGCGAAAGCCAACCGAACGGAAGACGTGAACGCCCCGGGAACAGCGGAGACCATCCGGACCGGGGCTGCGAACACCCTGCAAGCGGCAGGGAGCGCCCAGCAAGGGGCAAACGGCATTCCGGCCGAAGACAGGAACGCCGGGCAGGTCGCGCAGCTCACGCAGCCCGAAGACGGAGAGACCCGGCAGGTTGGGCAGAGCACCCAGCCCGAAGACGGGAATGCCGGCCAAGTCGCACACAGCGCCCAGCACCAAGAGGAGACCGCCCGACCGGTTGGGCAGGACGCCCAGCCCGAAGACGAGACCGCCCGGCAAGTTGCGCACAGTCCCCAGCCTGAAGACGGGGATGCCCGACAAGACCCCCACAGCCCCCAGCCACGAGACGACATTGCCCGGCAAGTCGCTCACAGCGCCCAGCACCAAGGCGGGGACTCGCGGTGGGTTGTGGGGAGGCTGGGTCTTGGAGGGGATCGGGGTGTGGAGGAGGGGGGTGGACGGGGGCTCGATCAGGTCGTTGGGGCGCGGCTCTTCGGGGGGCGGCTTCGGGGGCGGCACCGTAGGCCCCGGCCCCGCAAGGTGCTGCTCGCCGCGGGCGGGGTCGCGTTGGCCGCCGGGGTGCTGAGCCTGGTGCGGCTGGCGCCGGAGTCGGGGGTCGGCGGCGGTGGCGCCGCGGAGGCCGAGCCCCGGCCGGACCAGGGACCCGGCGCCGACCGGTCGGCCGGTGTCGCCGCCACCGTGCCGGCCGTGCCGCGGGTGAGCCCGTCCTCGACGTCGGTGATGGGCGGGGCGACCACGCTGCCGAGCGCGGACTCCACCCTCGTATCCCTGCCGCCCACGACCACCAGCCCGGCGGCCACGGCAGGGACGGCGGACAGCGCGCCCGGCCCCGCGACCACGACGCTCCCCGAGGCCCCGGACACCCCGGCCCCCGAGCACACCGCCCGTCAGCCCGCCCCGACGACCGCAGCACCGCAACCGGCCCCGGACCCGAGCCACACCACTCCCACGGCCCCGCCCACGCAGCAGCCCAAGGACCCCGGCGTCTGCGTACCGGTCGTCGGCCTGTGCGTGGGCCTCGGACAGCACACATGAAGCCCCGGACCGCACAGGTGCCCGCTCGGCCGGCACAGGTGACCACTCGGGCAGCGCTGGTGCCTGCTTGCGTCGCGCTCGTCGCGCTAGTGACTTCAGTGACTGCTTGCGCAAGCGCCAGTCGCTCATCGAGACGCGCCGTGATCCACCACGCAGCCCACGTCCCTGCTCGGGCCGCACAGTGAAACCGCCAGGCCACGAGGGACTACGGCGTCGTCCCGCCCCGTCGGCTCAGTAGCCACGGTTCGACCACGCCCAGGCCGCGCACCGGGCGTTGCCACATCGGCTGGAGTGCGAAGCGGTACGTCGGCGGCTCCTCGCCCTCCTTCTCCGCGGTCGCCGCCTCCTCCGCCGCGGCCGCCTCCGAGGCCGGCGCCTCCCCCACCCGGATCAGCTCCTCCGCGAACGCGCTGTCGACGAGGACGGCGTCCCGGGGAGCTATCGAGGTGAGCCGGGAGGCGAGGTTGACCGTCGTACCGAAGACATCGCCCATCCGGGTGGTCACCGTGCCGAAGGCGATGCCGACGCGCAGCTCCGGCATGGTCTCGTCGTTGGCCATCGTCTCGATCAGCCGCAGCGCGATCTCCGCCGCGACCGCCGCGTCGTCGGCCGCGTACAGCACCTCGTCACCGAGCGTCTTGATGAGCCGTCCGCCGTGCGCGGCCACCAGGTCCGCGGCGGTCGTCTCGAAGGCCTCGACGAGTTCGCCGAGCTCCTCCTCCTCCATCCGGCGGGTCAGCCGCGTGAACCCGACCAGGTCGGCGAAGCCCACCGCGAGCCGCCGGTCCACCATCTCCTCGTCGTCGGCGGCCTGCACCACCCGGCCCGCGGAGGCGGCGAGCTGGCGGCGCCAGACGTAGACGAGGAACTCCTCCAGCTCCGGCAGCAGCAGCTCGATGATCGGGTACGTCACCTCGGTGCGGGTCATGCCGGGCTCGGGCGGCTCGGTCAGCCCCTCCAGGAAGGAGTCGATCTGCCACTCCGCCAGCCGCGCCGTCGTCTGCCCCGTGGACCGCGCCACCTGCACCGCCATCGCCTCGCTGAGCAGCCCCGCCTCCACCAGACCGGCCAGCCGGCGCAGCGCCAGCACGTCGGCCTCCGTCAGCGCCTTGGCCTGCCCGATGTCGGCGAAGCCCATCGCCCGCCAGAAGCGGGACGCCAGCTCCATGGAGACGCCCGCGCTGCGGGCCGCCTGAAACGGGGTGTAGCGCCGCTCGGCGCCCAGGATGAGCTGTTCGAGGCGCAGGGCGAGGGGATCCTCGCCCTGGTCGGCGGTGTCGTCGACGGTCACGCCTGTTGCCCTTCCGATCTGCCGCGGTCAGGTATCGACCGGGCTCAACTGTACGGCAGGTGTGCGGTAGCTCACGCCGGTCGCAAGTGGACGATGTCGCCCGCTCCCACCGGCGCCTGGACGCCGTCCGCCGTCGCGATCACCAGCCTGCCGTCGCCGTCGATCGCCACCGCCTCCCCGGCGAGGGAACGGTCGCCCGGAAGCTCGGCCCGTACCGTTCGTCCCAGCGTCGCGCAGCCCGCCGCGTACGTCTCCTGGAGACCGCTGGCCGCGGGGTCGCCGCCGGCCGTCCGCCAGCGGGTGTACCAGTCCTCCAGGGAGCGCAGGATGCCCCGCAGCAGGGTGTCCCGGTCGGTGCTGACCGCGTTCGCCAGGGCCAGGGAGCCCGCCTGCGGCACCGGGAGCTCCTCGGCGCGCAGGGTGACGTTGACGCCGACGCCGACCACCACGCCGTCGTCCCCGGCGCGCTCGGCCAGGATGCCGCCGGCCTTGCGTTCCTCGCCGCCGACGGTGACCAGGAGGTCGTTGGGCCACTTGAGTGCCGTGTCCACGCCGGCCGCCCGGGACAGTCCCGTGGCCACCGCCACGCCGGTCAGCAGCGGCAGCCAGCCCCAGCGGGCGACCGGGACCCCGGCGGGCCTGAGCAGGACGGAGAAGAAGAGGCCGGAGCGGGGCGGTGCCGTCCACTGGCGGTCCAGGCGGCCGCGGCCGGCCGTCTGCTCCTCGGCGACCAGCACCGACCCCTCGGCCGCCTTGCCGGCGTCCGCCAGGGCCACCAGGTCGGAGTTGGTGGAGCCGGTGCGCTGCACGATCTCCACCGCGCGCCACAGGCCGCCCTCCCGCACGAGCCCGCGGCGCAGCGAGGCGGCGTTGAGCGGCGGACGGTCCAGGTCGGACCAACGGCTGTCGTCTGATGCATCTCGCGGCGTCATGCAAGCCACCCTAGGTGTGTGAAACGCCGCACTGCTGATTCGTATCGTCACCACTACTCTACGGATGAGTAACCGTCCCCCCTTTTGAGCAGGCAGGGAGCCGCGATCCCGATGTCCGAGCCGGAAGAGATCGACATTCACACCACCGCGGGCAAGCTCGCGGATCTCCAGCGCCGGATCGACGAGGCGACGCACGCCGGCTCCGCACGCGCCGTCGAAAAGCAGCACGCCAAGGGCAAGTTGACGGCCCGTGAGCGGATCGAGCTGCTGCTCGACGAAGGCTCGTTCGTGGAGCTGGACGAGTTCGCCCGGCACCGCTCGACCAACTTCGGCCTGGAGAAGAACCGCCCCTACGGCGACGGCGTCGTCACCGGCTACGGCACGGTCGACGGGCGTCCGGTGGCCGTCTTCTCCCAGGACTTCACCGTCTTCGGCGGCGCGCTGGGCGAGGTGTACGGCCAGAAGATCGTCAAGGTCATGGACTTCGCGCTGAAGACCGGCTGCCCGGTCATCGGCATCAACGACTCCGGCGGCGCCCGCATCCAGGAGGGCGTCGCCTCGCTGGGCGCGTACGGCGAGATCTTCCGCCGCAACACCCACGCCTCCGGCGTCATCCCGCAGATCTCGCTGGTCGTCGGCCCGTGCGCGGGCGGCGCGGTCTACTCCCCGGCGATCACCGACTTCACGGTGATGGTCGACCAGACCTCGCACATGTTCATCACCGGCCCGGACGTCATCAAGACGGTCACCGGCGAGGACGTCGGCTTCGAGGAGCTGGGCGGCGCCCGCACCCACAACGCGACCTCCGGCGTGGCCCACCACATGGCCGGCGACGAGAAGGACGCGATCGAGTACATCAAGCAGCTGCTGAGCTACCTGCCCTCCAACAACCTCTCCGAGGCGCCGGTCTACCCGGAGGAGGCGGACCTCGCCCTGACGGACGAGGACCGCGAGCTCGACACGCTGGTGCCGGACAGCGCCAACCAGCCGTACGACATGCACACGGTGGTCGAACACGTCCTGGACGACGCCGAGTTCTTTGAGACGCAGCCGCTGTACGCGCCGAACATCCTCACCGGTTTCGGCCGCGTGGAGGGCCACCCGGTCGGCATCGTCGCCAACCAGCCGATGCAGTTCGCCGGCTGCCTCGACATCAAGGCCAGCGAGAAGGCGGCGCGCTTCGTGCGCACCTGCGACGCCTTCAACATCCCCGTCGTCACCTTCGTCGACGTCCCCGGCTTCCTGCCCGGCGTCGACCAGGAGCACGACGGCATCATCCGCCGCGGCGCCAAGCTGATCTACGCCTACGCCGAGGCGACCGTCCCGCTGATCACCGTGATCACGCGCAAGGCGTTCGGCGGCGCCTACGACGTCATGGGCTCCAAGCACCTGGGCGCCGACCTCAACCTCGCCTGGCCCACCGCCCAGATCGCCGTCATGGGCGCCCAGGGCGCGGTCAACATCCTGCACCGCCGCACCATCGCGGAGGCGGACGACGTCGAGGCCACCCGCGCCCAGCTGATCCAGGAGTACGAGGACGCCCTCCTCAACCCCTACGTCGCGGCCGAGCGCGGCTACGTCGACGCCGTGATCATGCCCTCGGACACCCGCGGCCACGTCGTCCGCGGCCTGCGCCAGCTGCGCACCAAGCGCGAGTCGCTGCCGCCCAAGAAGCACGGCAACATCCCCCTCTAAGGAGCCGCTGTGAACATCAAGGTCGTACGCGGCAACCCGACCCCGGAGGAACTGGCCGCCGCCCTGGCGGTGGTCAGGGCCCGCGCGGCGGCGGCATCAGCGGTGACGCCGGGTGCCGCGCCCGCCAGGGACTCCTGGTCCGACCCGTCCCGCATCGCCGCCCACCGCCTGCCCCAGCCGGGCCCGACGGCATGGACCCGCACGTACTGGCCCGGGTGACCGCAACCCCTCGGGGGCGCGCAGCGGCACAACCCCGCCCCCAACTTGAGTACCCGTACTCAGGCGCCGCCCCCGGCCAGGCCGCACGCTGGTGGCATGCTCTGGTCGGACCCCGAGAACGAACCCCCCGAGGAACTGCGCGACATGCAGGACATGTTGCGCAGACTCGGCGTTCTCATGGCGCTCGCCATGGTCCTGGCGATGATCGTGATCGGCCTGAGGTGAGCGCCGGTAAGGCCGCCGATACCCTGGCCGCATGACCGACCACCCCCGCCGTCTCATCCTCGCCTCCCAGTCCCCCGCCCGGCTGAACCTGCTCCGCCAGGCGGGGATGGCCCCCGAGGTGATCGTCAGCGGCGTCGACGAGGACTCCGTCACCGCCCCCACCCCGGCCGACCTGGCCCTCGCCCTCGCCGAGGCCAAGGCGTCCGTCGTCGCCGCCCGGCCCGAGGCGCACGGCGCGATCGTCGTCGGCTGCGACTCCGTCCTCGACCTGGACGGCGAGCCGCTGGGCAAGCCCGCCGACGCCGAGGAGGCCACCGCCCGCTGGAAGGCGATGCGCGGACGGGCGGGCACCCTGCAGACCGGTCACTGCGTCTACGACACCACCACGGGCCGCTACGCCTCCGCCACCGCGTCCACGGTCGTGCGGTTCGGCGAGCCCACCGACGAGGAGATCGCCGCGTACGTCGCCTCCGGTGAACCCCTCTACGTGGCGGGCGCGTTCACGCTCGACGGCCGCAGTGCGCCGTTCATCGAGGGCATCGACGGCGACCACGGCAACGTGATCGGCCTGAGCCTCCCCCTGCTGCGCAGGCTGCTCGCCCGACTGGGCGTCGGCATCACGGAGTTGTGGGCGCCGGCGGAGGGGTGACGGGGGAGCCGTCGCCGGGCTCGGTGTCCTCGGGCTCGGGCTCGGTGGCGGAGCCCGCCGCCGGGGCGTCGTAGGTCATCAGCAGCAGCACGATGAGCGCCAGCACGATCACCATGAACAGGAACGCCGACCAGCCCACCAGGCCCCAGGCGAAGGCGCCCAGCATCGCGTGCACCACGGCCGCGCTGATCAGCAGGATGCGCCCGAAGCCGGCCGGGGGCCGGTTGCGCAGCGCCACGAGGAGCGCGACGAGGCCGCACAGGGCGAAGTAGAGGCCGAAGACGACGCCGCCGATCTTCGACGACACCGACATCGCGTCCGGGTCGAGGCCGGCCAGGGACATGTCCTGCCGGTCGACGACGACCCCCAGGAACCAGTTGAGCGCGGCGACGCCGAGCGCCTCCACGAAGAGGACGACCGCCACGACCCATGCCACCGGCCTGCGTATCACCGGTCCCCACCCACTTTCGAGCCGAACCCTTGTTACCCGAAGTACGTTCGATGCGACATGAACGCTACTAACGGGTAAACCACGGGACAAGGGTTCGGCGCGGGGCAAAGATTCATTGGGCCATTCGTAGGGACTCCACAAAGAAACGGAGTGGCCCGCAGCACGCCCTCACAGAGACCTTGACCACATGGGAGAGCTAGGGTTGCCGGGAGGAGTCCTGCGTACCTAGGTGCGACAAGGGATTTCGCGGGTCGAGCGAGCCTCGAATCACGCTCCGTGTGGGCAAGCTCACCATTGGGGATGGGTCGAAGTGCCTCGTCGGCAGTCCCTAAACTCGGCTTGTTTCAAGGAGGGAGCCTCAATCGTGCGCAAGGTGCTCATCGCCAACCGTGGCGAAATCGCTGTCCGCGTGGCCCGGGCGTGTCGGGACGCCGGGATCGCGAGCGTGGCCGTCTACGCCGACCCGGACCGGGACGCTCTGCATGTCCGCGCCGCGGATGAGGCGTTCGCCCTGGGCGGTGACACTCCGGCCACCAGTTACCTCGTCATCGACAAGATCCTGAACGCGGCGCGCGAGTCCGGCGCCGACGCCATCCACCCGGGTTACGGCTTCCTCTCCGAGAACGCCGAATTCGCCCAGGCGGTCCTGGACGCGGGCCTGATCTGGATCGGCCCGCCGCCCTCGGCCATCCGCGACCTCGGCGACAAGGTCGCCGCCCGGCACATCGCCCAGCGCGCCGGCGCCCCCCTGGTGGCCGGCACCCCCGACCCCGTCTCCGGCGCCGACGAGGTCGTCGCCTTCGCCGAGGAGCACGGCCTGCCGATCGCGATCAAGGCCGCGTTCGGCGGCGGCGGCCGCGGTCTGAAGGTGGCCCGCACCCTCGAAGAGGTGCCCGAGCTGTACGACTCCGCCGTGCGCGAGGCGGTCGCCGCCTTCGGCCGCGGCGAGTGCTTCGTCGAGCGCTACCTCGACCGCCCCCGGCACGTGGAGACCCAGTGCCTGGCCGACAAGCACGGCAACGTGGTCGTGGTCTCCACCCGCGACTGCTCCCTCCAGCGCCGCCACCAGAAGCTGGTCGAGGAGGCCCCGGCGCCCTTCCTCTCCGAGGAGCAGGCCGCCGAGCTGTACCGCGCCTCCAAGGCCATCCTGAAGGAGGCCGGCTACGAGGGCGCCGGCACCTGCGAGTTCCTCGTCGGCCAGGACGGCACGATCTCCTTCCTGGAGGTCAACACCCGCCTCCAGGTCGAGCACCCGGTCACCGAGGAGGTCGCCGGCATCGACCTGGTGCGCGAGATGTTCCGCATCGCCGACGGCGAGGAGCTCGGCTACGACGACCCGGTCCTGCGCGGCCACTCCTTCGAGTTCCGCATCAACGGCGAGGACCCGGGCCGCAACTTCCTGCCGGCCCCCGGCACCGTCACCACCTTCGCCCCGCCCTCCGGTCCGGGCGTGCGCCTGGACGCGGGCGTGGAGTCCGGCAGCGTCATCGGCCCGGCGTGGGACTCCCTGCTGGCCAAGCTGATCGTCAGCGGCCGCACCCGCAAGGAGGCCCTGGAGCGCGCCGCCCGTGCCCTGGAGGAGTTCCAGGTCGAGGGCATGGCCACGGCCATCCCGTTCCACCGCGCGGTCGTCAGGGACCCGGCGTTCGCCCCTGAACTGACCGGTTCCACCGAGCCGTTCACGGTCCACACCCGCTGGATCGAGACCGAGTTCGTCAACGAGATCAAGCCGTTCGCCGCCCCGGCCGACACCGACACCGACGAGGAGGCAGGCCGCGAGACGGTCGTCGTCGAGGTCGGCGGCAAGCGCCTGGAGGTCTCCCTGCCGGCCTCGCTGGGCATGACCCTGGCCCGCACCGGCCTCGCGGCGGGCGCCAAGCCCAAGCGCCGCGCGGCCAAGAAGTCCGGCCCCGTGGCCTCCGGCGACACCCTCACCTCCCCGATGCAGGGCACCATCGTCAAGGTGGCCGTCGAGGAGGGCCAGGAGGTCAAGGAGGGCGACCTGATCGTCGTCCTCGAAGCGATGAAGATGGAGCAGCCGCTGAACGCCCACAAGGCCGGCACCATCAAGGGCCTGTCCGCCGAGATCGGCGGCTCCGTCAGCTCCGGCGCCGCCATCTGCGAGATCAAGGACTGACCTCCCGGCATCCCGTACGACATCCCGAGGCGCCCGGTGGACCGGAACAGTGAGTCCACCGGGCGCCTCGTTCACCCGTCCCCCGTGACGGTGGTCCTTGCGCCCTATCCGGCGGCCCGCGCCCACCCCGTGCCGTGCCGCACGAGCGCGAGGCCCGCGTAGCCGAAGGCGACGGCCGCCATGAGGAAGGACGCGGCGGCCAGGGGCGCGATGCCCCCGCCGTACCCGACGACGTTGAGCGGCATCGACAGGATCAGCAGCCAGGCCGCCCAGGCCGGGATCACGCGGCCCCGCAGCAGCGCGACGCCGAGCAGGATCGCGCCGATGACGTGGGCGGCGATGAAGTACAGCAGCGGGACGGTCACCACGGCCAGGTCGTTGGTGCCCTGCGCGACCTGCGCCATGACGTCCCGGCCGATGCCCTTGTCGAAGGCGCCGAGCGCCACGATGTCCAGTGAGGGCGTGGCGGTGACCGCGACGAGCCCGGTGCCGAAGAGGACCGAGCCCCACAGCCCGAGCTTCGCGGAGCGCGCCACGGCCAGCAGGGCGACGGCGACCAGTCCCGGCACGAACACGACCGTGCCCACGGTCCACAGCCACACGGCCAGCTCGGTCGCCCCGCGGTGCGCCTCGATGCTGCGGGCGATCTCCTTCGCCGAGCCGTTCGTGTCATACGGGTTCACGAGCATCGCCGCCGCGAACAGCACCATCCCGAGCGTGGCCGCGACCGCCGCGAGCAGCCGGGCGGTGCCGGGCCCGGACGCCGCCTCGGGCGCGAGCGTGGGCGTGTGCGAGGTGGCAGTCATGAGCGTCACTCCCCCTTGGCGGCCGCCCCCGTGCGGAGCGCCTTCCGCCAGTGAAGCGACCAGGGGGGACATCCGACCACCCGTCAATTCTGACGTGTCGCGACATATCGCCCCTAGGGCCGCTCAGTCGACGACCAGCCCGAGTTCGCGTCCCCGGCGCAGCAACGCGGCGGTGTGTCCCGCCTCCAGCTTCCGGTGCAGGGAGGCGATGTAGCCGCGCACGGTGGCCGGCGACAGCCCCATGCGCCGGGCGGTCTCGGTCGCCGTGTGCCCGAGGTGCAGATGGACGAGCGTACGGTGCTCCTGCTCGGTCACCCCGAACGCCCGGGCGACGGCCCGGACCCGCTCCAGGTCGCGCAGCAGCACCAGCGCCGGGAACCCTGCCGCGGCCGGGGGAACGCAGCGCACCTCGACGTCCCGGACGGTGAAGGTCCCGGTGCCGCCCAGCCGCGGATCGTCCCCCACGCGCCCGAGCAGCCCGGCGGCGACGGCGTCCAGCGCCCGCGCCCGCCCCCGCTCGTCGAGTACGGCGACCCCCCGCCCCCGGCCGCCCACCAGTCCCAGCGCCAGGGCGGCCAGCTCCCTCAGCCGCTCCCTCTCCCGCAACGCCCGTTCCACCACGGCCAGTTGCACCTGGGCGAACCCCAGCAGATCACGCTCGCGCTCACTGAAGTCCCGCCCGGCCCGCACCAGGGCGTACCCCTCCACGACACGCAGGTCCGAGCCCGCCGTCGAGACCAGGTGGCGCCGCAGCCCGAAGGGCCGGAAGTCCAGGTTGTAACAGTCGGTGCGCCGCCACTCCCGGTCCCCGGCGACATCGCTGACCCGCCAGGCCTCCGTGGTCGGCGTCTCCAGCAGGGCCCCGGTGAGCGGATGGTCGAGAGGATGGTCGTAGATGACCATCGGATCCTCGTGGAAGGACTCCTCGGGCAACGACAGCGTGGACAGCCCCACCCTGCCCACCGACAGCCGGTAGCACTGGGCCGCGTCGGCGGGAATCAACCCCAGCAAGGCGGGCAACGCCCGCTCGTGCAACTCCTGGACGGAGTCGACACCGTCCAACTCCCGCACGACGCCCACTGCACGACGCGCATCGCCGGCACTGATCTCCATCGCAAGCCCAGCCGACTCAGGGGCGCGGGGAACTGTGCGACCAGCCACAACGGACCCGCACCCGCCCGTACACCACGCACTCCCACGGCGCGCGGGCGGAACCCTCTACCGCCGCCGCAGATCCGCGACCCGCGCCCGCTGCTCAGCGGCCCCGGCCCCGGTCTCCCCGAGCATCCCCGCCGTCCTCAGCCCGGAGGGCCCCGCCCCCCGCCTGGGCCCCGGAAGGGCCACGTCCCGGCGGGCTTGACGCGGGGGGACGGAATCACCACCCGCACCACCGGAGCCCCCGGAGCTCCCCGAGGCCCCCGCGACGGCGATCTGCACACCTTGATCGGCCAGCGCCTGCAACTCCGTGGCGGCCCGGTCGTCGTGCGCCGGCGGCTCGTCGGTCACCAGCCGCGTGATCACGTCCGTGGGCACGGTCTGGAACATCGTGTCCGTGCCGAGCTTGGTGTGATCGGCGAGCACGACCACCTCCGCGGCGGCCTGCACGAGCGCCCGGTCCACGGAGGCCGACAGCATGTTGGAGGTGGACAGGCCCCGCTCGGCGGTGAGACCGCTGCCGGACAGGAACGCCCGCGAGACGCGCAGTCCTTGCAGGGACTGCTCCGCCCCGCTGCCCACCAGCGCGTAGTTGGAGCCGCGCAGGGTGCCGCCGGTCATCACGACCTCGACCCGGTTGGCATGGGCCAACGCCTGGGCCACCAGCAGGGAGTTGGTGACGACGGTCAGCCCGGGCACCCGGGCCAGCCGGCGCGCCAGCTCCTGCGTGGTCGTACCCGCCCCGACCACGATGGCCTCGCCCTCTTCGACGAAGCCCGCGGCGAGGTCGGCGATGGCCGTCTTCTCGGCGGTCGCGAGATGTGACTTCTGCGGAAAGCCGGACTCCCGCGTGAACCCGCCCGGCAATACCGCACCGCCGTGCCGGCGGTCGAGGAGTCCTTCTGCCTCCAGCGCGCGCACGTCCCGCCGTACGGTCACTTCGGAGGTCTGGACGACGCGGGCGAGCTCACGGAGCGATACGGCCCCGTTCGCGCGCACCATTTCGAGGATCAATTGGCGACGTTCTGCAGCGAACACGAAACTGACAGTAACGCCAATGACCGTCTGCTTTCAGGCGTTTGCGCCGAATAGCAGAAGTTGTTCGCAGGCAGGCACGGGAAGTGGTATAGAGCCTACCCGCCCCGACTATGCCGCACGCATGCTCGACAACTCCCCGTGACCAGCGGGGAATCCCTTTCGGCCGCCGCCGGCCTCAGACGTCGCCGCCGGTCTTCCGGGTGTGCAGCTGCCGGGCGACCTCCGCGATCGACCCCGAAAGGGAGGGGTACACGGTGAAGGCGTTCGCGATCTGTTCGACCGTCAGATTGTTGTCGACGGCGATCGAGATCGGGTGAATGAGCTCGGAGGCACGCGGAGCGACCACGACCCCGCCCACCACGATCCCGGTGCCCGGCCGGCAGAAGATCTTGACGAAGCCGTCGCGGATGCCCTGCATCTTGGCGCGCGGATTGCGGAGCAGCGGCAGCTTGACGACGCGCGCGTCGATCTTCCCGGCGTCCACGTCGGCCTGCGTGTAGCCCACGGTGGCGATCTCGGGATCGGTGAAGACGTTCGAGGACACGGTCTTCAGGTTCAGCGGAGCCACCGCGTCGCCCAGGAAGTGGTACATCGCGATACGTCCCTGCATCGCCGCCACCGAGGCCAGCGCGAAGACCCCGGTCACGTCGCCGGCCGCGTAGACACCCGGAGCGGTCGTCCGCGACACCTTGTCGGTCCAGATGTGCCCGGACTCGCGCAGCCTGACGCCGGCCCCCTCCAGCCCGAGCCCCGCGCTGTTGGGGATGGCGCCGACGGCCATCAGGCAGTGCGATCCGGTGATCACGCGCCCGTCGGAGAGGGTGACCTCCACCCGGTCGCCCACCCGCTTGGCGGCGGCGGCCCGCGAGCGCGCCATGACGTTCATGCCCCGGCGCCGGAAGACGTCCTCCAGGACGGCGGCGGCGTCCGGGTCCTCGCCCGGCAGCACGCGGTCCCGCGACGACACCAGGGTCACCTTGGACCCCAGGGCCTGGTAGGCACCGGCGAACTCGGCGCCGGTGACGCCGGACCCGACGACGATGAGCTCCTCGGGCAGCTCCGTCAGGTCGTACACCTGGGTCCAGTTGAGGATCCGCTCCCCGTCCGGCTGGGCGTCGGGCAGCTCCCGCGGATGCCCGCCGGTGGCGATGAGCACCGCGTCGGCGGTGAGCGTCTCCTCGGTCCCGTCCGCCGCGGCGACGACGACCTTCCGCGACCCGTCGAGGGCCTGCATGCCCTCCAGCCGGCCGCGCCCGCGCATGACCCGGGCGCCGGCGCGCGTCACGGACGCCGTGATGTCGTGCGACTGGGCGAGGGCGAGCCGCTTCACCCGCCGGTTGACCTTCCCGAGATCGACCCCGACCACCCGGGCGGCCTGCTCCATGGGCGGGGTGTCGTCGGCGACGATGATCCCCAACTCCTCGTACGACGAGTCGAAGGTGGTCATCACCTCGGCCGTAGCGATAAGGGTCTTCGACGGCACGCAGTCGGTCAGCACCGACGCCCCGCCCAGACCGTCGCAGTCGACGACGGTCACCTCCGCGCCGAGCTGCGCGGCCACCAGGGCCGCTTCGTATCCGCCGGGTCCGCCACCGATGATCACGATCCGAGTCACGTACCCCATTGTCCCGCACTCTTCAAGGTGCTACTGCACGGGCCCGCCCCAGGAACCCGGCGAGCCCCTCCTCCCCCTGCCGTACCCTCTCCCCATGTCGCTCTACGCCGCGTACGCCGGCAACCTCGACGCGCGGCTGATGACCCGCCGCGCCCCGCACTCGCCCATGCGCGCCACGGGCTGGCTCAACGGCTGGCGGCTGACCTTCGGGGGCGAGCACATGGGCTGGGAGGGCGCACTGGCGACGATCGTCGAGGACCCCTTCTCCCAGGTCTTCGTCGCGCTGTACGACATCGCGCCGATGGACGAGGACTCGATGGACCGCTGGGAGGGCGTGGGCCTGGGCGTCTACCGCCGCCTGCGCGTCCGCGTCCACACACTGGAGGGCGAGGAGCCGGCCTGGGCGTACGTCCTCAACGGCTACGAGGGCGGCCTCCCCTCGGCCCGCTACCTGGGCGAACTGGCGGACGCGGCGGAATCGGCGGGCGCGCCGCACGACTACGTGATGGAACTGCGCAAGCGCCCCTGCTGACCGCCCCCCTCCCCCTTCGTTGGAAACGACAAGACAACGATCGCCAACCCGTCAAGCCCGCCATCTACGCGCGTAGGCCGGAACCGGCTACTCTCAACCGCGTGAACGCATCTCTTCTTCCGGACGACATCCAGGGCGACCCCCACGCCGCCGCCGACGCCGCCGCCACGCGCCTGCGCGAACTGACCGGCGCCGAGACCCACGACGTCGCCCTAGTGATGGGCTCCGGCTGGGCGCCGGCCGTGGACGCCCTCGGCACTCCCGACGCGGAGTTCCAGGTCACCGAGCTGCCCGGCTTCCCCCCGCCGGCGGTGGAGGGCCACGGCGGCAAGATCCGCTCATACGCCATCGGCGACAAGCGCGCCCTGGTCTTCCTCGGCCGCACGCACTACTACGAGGGCCGCGGCGTCGCCGCCGTCGCGCACGGCGTCCGCACCGCGGTGGCGGCCGGCAGCAAGACGGTCGTCCTGACCAACGGCTGCGGCGGCCTCCGCGAGGGCATGCGCCCCGGCCAGCCGGTCCTGATCAGCGACCACATCAACCTCACGGCGACCTCCCCCATCGTCGGCGCGAACTTCGTCGACCTGACCGACCTCTACTCCCCCCGCCTGCGCGCCCTGTGCAAGGAGATCGACCCGACCCTGGAGGAGGGCGTCTACGCCCAGTTCCCGGGCCCGCACTACGAGACGCCGGCCGAGATCCGCATGGCCCGCGTGATCGGCGCGGACCTGGTGGGCATGTCCACGGTCCTGGAAGCGATCGCCGCGCGCGAGGCGGGCGCGGAGGTCCTGGGCATCTCCCTGGTCACGAACCTCGCCGCGGGCATGACCGGCGAACCCCTGAACCACGAGGAGGTCCTCCAGGCGGGCCGCGACTCGGCGGCGAGGATGGGTTCCCTGCTGGCGCAGGTACTGGGCCGCCTGTAACAGTCAGTTCCCCGCGCCCCTGGAGGGTGCAGCCGCCGTCGGCGAGAAGGGGACGGGGTGGGGGGTGTCCGCCCGCAGCGGCCGGCGTCCATCGCCCTGCACATCTGAACCCACAGCCCCGCCGGACCGAGGACGGACACCCCCCACCCCGGCCCCGACCCCGAACAAACCACAGGCGCTACACGCACCCCCACCAGACCCGCACAGGCGCCGCAGGCATTACGCGCACCCCCACCCAACCCGCACCGGCGCCGCAGGCACCGCGCACCCCCACCAATCCCGCACAGGCGCCGCAGGCATACACGACCGACACGAGAGGCTGGACCGACCGTGCAAGACGATCTCATCGCAAGGGCCAGGACCTGGCTGTCCGAGGACCCCGACCCGGACACCCGCGACGAACTCGCCAAGCTCATCGACTCCGGCGACCTGACGGAACTGGCCGCCCGCTTCAGCGGCACCCTCCAGTTCGGCACCGCCGGCCTGCGCGGCGAACTGGGCGCCGGCCCCATGCGCATGAACCGCTCGGTCGTGATCCGCGCCGCCGCCGGCCTGGCCGCGTACCTGAAGAAGAACAACCACACCGGCCTGGTCGTCATCGGCTACGACGCCCGCCACAAGTCCGCCGACTTCGCCCGCGACACCGCCTCCGTCATGACCGGCGCCGGCCTCACCGCGGCGCTCCTCCCCCGCCCCCTCCCCACCCCCGTCCTCGCCTACGCGATAAGGCACCTGGGCGCGGTGGCCGGCGTAGAGGTCACCGCCAGCCACAACCCGCCCCGCGACAACGGCTACAAGGTCTACCTGGGCGACGGCTCCCAGATCGTCCCCCCGGCCGACACGGAGATCGCAGCCGAGATCGACGCGATCCGCAGCCTGCACGACGTCCCCCGCCCCGCCTCCGGCTGGGAGACCCTCGACGACAGCGTCCTTCAGGCCTACCTGGCCCGCACGGACGCCGTCCTGTCACCCACCTCCCCCCGCACCGCGCGGACCGTCTACACGGCGATGCACGGCGTCGGCAAGGACGTCCTCCTGGCCGCCTTCGCCCGCGCCGGCTTCCCGGAACCCGTCCTCGTGGCCGAGCAGGCCGATCCGGACCCGGACTTCCCCACCGTGGCGTTCCCCAACCCGGAGGAGCCCGGCGCGATGGACCTCGCCTTCGCCAAGGCCGCCGAAGCCGACCCGGACCTGATCATCGCCAACGACCCCGACGCCGACCGCTGCGCCGTGGCCGTCAAGGACACCACCGGCTGGCGCATGCTGCGCGGCGACGAGGTGGGCGCCCTCCTCGCCGCGCACCTGGTCGCCCGCGGAGCGCGCGGCGTCCTCGCGGAGTCGATCGTCTCCTCCTCGCTCCTCGGCCGCATCGCGCGGAAGGCGGGCCTGCCGTACGCCGAGACGCTCACCGGCTTCAAGTGGATCGCCCGCGTCGAGGGCCTGCGCTACGGCTACGAGGAGGCCCTCGGCTACTGCGTGGACCCGGACGGCGTACGCGACAAGGACGGCATCACGGCAGCCCTCCTGATCACGGAACTCGCCTCCACGCTCAAGGCGGAGAACCGCACGCTGCTCGACCTCCTGGACGACCTCGCCGTGGAGCACGGCCTGCACGCCACGGACCAGCTCTCGGTGCGCGTGGAGGACATCTCCCTGATCGCGGCGGCGATGCACCGCCTGCGCGAGACCCCGCCGACCCGCCTCGCCGGCCTGCCGATCACCAGGGCGGAGGACCTCACCCAGGGCACGGACACGCTGCCCCCCACGGACGGCCTGCGCTACACGCTGGACGGCGCGCGAGTGATCGTCCGCCCCAGCGGCACGGAACCGAAGCTGAAGTGCTACCTGGAGGTGGTCGTCCCCGTGGCGACGCACGCCGACCTCCCGGCGGCGCGCGCACGGGCGACCGAACTGCTGACGAGTCTGAAACAGGACTTCTCCACGGCGGCGGGCATCTGAACGATCCCTCCGCCCTCCGGGGTGCTCCACCTGCGGGGCACCCCATCGGGTGATTTCCCCGGACCCGTTGACGCGGGCTCCGCCCCCGCCCCGGCCCTCCAGGCAACGGTGGAACGCGACCGCACCACCGAGCCAGCCCAGGAGCCGCCGCCGTGTCCACGACCGCATCCCGGCCGACACCCCAAGCGACCACAGCCCCGCCCGGCTCACTCCGCACGCCCCCACCACCCCACTCACAGCCCCACCCTCACCACCACCCCCACCTGTCTCACCTCCTGCACCCGCTCCGCCACGCAGCCCCCGCCCTCCTCGCCTACCTCGCCGTACGCCTCACCGGCCTGCTGGCCCTCACCCTCTGGGCGCACCACAGACACCACGGCGTCTGGCCCATCCTGGCGATCCAGTGGGACGCGGACTGGTACCTGGGCATCGCGGACCACGGCTACGCCCACGCCCTCGGCACCGCGCACAACGCGAACAACCTGGCGTTCTTCCCGCTCTACCCGTACCTGGTCAAGGCGATCGCCGTGCTCACCCCGGGCAGCCGCGCGTCCACCGGCCTGGCGATCGCCGTCGTCGCCTCCCTGGCCGCCGCCTGGGGCGTCTTCGCCGTCGGCGACCGCCTGCACGGCCGCGGGACGGGCATCCTCCTGACCACCCTGTGGGCGGCGCTCCCGGTGGGCCTGGTCCAGTGGATGGGCTACACCGAGTCCCTGTTCACGGCGTTCGCGGCCTGGACCCTGTACGCCGTCCTCACCGACCGCGCCCTCCTCGCGGCGGCCCTCGCGTCCCTGGCCGGCCTGACCCGCCCCACGGGCATCGCGGTGGCCGCGGCGGTGACGGCGTGGGCCCTGCTCACCCTCGCCTCCCGCCGCGGCGCCTCGACCACCCCCCGCCTGCTCACCGCCGCCGCCCTGGCCCCCCTGGGCTGGTGCGGATACGTCGGCTGGGTGGGCCTGCGCGTGGGCCGCTGGGACGGCTACTTCGCCGTACAACGGCTGTGGCGCAACGAGTGGGACGGCGGCGCGGAGACCTGGCGCCGCGTGCACGAGACGCTGGCCCACGACCCGCGCCCCCACCTGTTCCTGGTCCTGGTGACGGTGACGCTGATCGTGTCGCCGGTCCTGTACGGCCTCTCCCTCGCCGACCGCCAGCCGCTCCCCCTGCTGGTGTTCACCGGCGTCCTGCTGGCCATCGTCCTGGGCAGCGGAGGCGTCTACTTCCCCCGC
Organism: Streptomyces sp. 7R007; assembly: GCF_054850255.1. NCBI lineage: Bacteria > Bacillati > Actinomycetota > Actinomycetes > Kitasatosporales > Streptomycetaceae > Streptomyces > Streptomyces sp. 7R007. The sequence continues at coordinate 117,199 of NZ_JBTWMV010000003.1, forward strand.
GCCCGCTTCCTCCTGCCGGGTTTCCCCCTGCTCCTCCCCCTCGCCCTGCACCTCACCCGGGCCTCCCGCCGCTACCGCCTGCTGTTCCTGACGGCAGCGGTCCTGACCTCGGCGTACTGCGGCGGCCAGATGACCTTGGTCTGGCCAAGCGCCCCCTGACCCGGCACACCCACACCCGCACCGCTCAACCCGCTCCCGCCTCCCGCACCCACACCCGCACCGCTCAACCCGCTACCGCCTCCCGCAGCCGCAGCCGCACCGCTAAACGCGCACCCGCACCCGGACCCGCACCCGCACCGCTAAACACGCAACCGCACCCGCCTACTGCCCGAGTGCGCGAGCGCCCGCGTGCCCGAGTGCCCGAGTGCGCGAGCGCCCGCGTGCCCGCCCCGCTCAGCCCGTAGCCAGCAAGATCGCCAGCAGCACCGCACCCGCCACCGCCGGAGCCGCGATCTCGTAGGCCCAGCGCACGGTGATCTCGCCCTGCGCCGACTCCTCCGGCTCCCGGGTCTCCAGCAGTTCGCGCAGTTCGTCCATGGCCTTGTCGGTCTCGGCTCGGGCGGGGCCCTCCGACACGGCACCGCCCGTCAGCCCGCCGGACCCGAAGGCGCCGCCCAGACCACCGCCGAAGCCGCCGAGGCCACCCAGGCCACCGGCGCGGCCGCCCCGGACGCGCCGCCCGCTCTCCTCGGCGGTCCTGTCCGCCGCCGCGCGCGCCTCCCGGCGGGCCGCCTTCTTGCGGGCGCGCAGGGAGACGGGGATGGCCCACAGCTGGTACTTGGTGCCGGTCTTGGCGACGACCTCGTTCGAGTAGCCGGAGCGCAGGGAGGCGACCTGCCCCCAGGGCAGCACGATCACGCGGAACGGGTTGCGGATGCGCAGGCGGTCCGGACCGGCGTGGACGGCGGGGCGCAGGGTGAAGGCGACGACCAGCGGCACGACGAGGATGAGGGTGGCCAGGGCGAGCCACGGCGTGCGGTCCTGGCCGCTGATGATCGCGTCGATGCCGAGCCAGGCGATGATGGCGAGCAGGAGGACGCCACCGGCGATGCCGGAGGGCGAGCGGTAGACGCGGTCCTTTTGCTCGGGTGGGGTCGTCATGGGGGTGATTCTGCCTCACCCGCCCCCCGGCGGCCGTTCCTCCGGGGTGTACAGCCGCTACGCGCGTAGATATGCTCGTCTGGTGACCATGCCCACCACTGCACCTCACGCACTTGCCGACGTCACCGCGTCCGACGGCACGCTGCGCCGTTTCCTCCACGGGCTGCCCGGGGTCGACGCGGTCGGTCTGGAGGCGCGCGCCGCCTCTCTCGGGACCCGTTCCATCAAGACGACCGCGAAGGCGTACGCCATCGACCTCGCCATCTCGATGGTCGACCTGACGACGCTGGAAGGCGCGGACACCCCGGGCAAGGTCCGGGCGCTCGGCGCCAAGGCGGTCCGCCCCGACCCGACGGACCGGACGACCCCGTCGACCGCGGCCGTCTGCGTCTACCCCGACATGGTGCCCGCGGCGAAGGCGGCCGTCGCCGGTTCCTCCGTGAAGGTCGCCTCGGTCGCCACCGCCTTCCCGGCCGGCCGCGCCCCGCTCGCCGTGAAGCTGGCGGACGTGCGCGAGGCCGTGGCCGCGGGCGCCGACGAAATCGACATGGTCATCGACCGCGGGGCGTTCCTCGCCGGCCACTACCTGAAGGTGTACGAGGAGATCGCCGCCGTGAAGGAGGCCTGCGGGGCGTCGGCCCGGCTCAAGGTCATCTTCGAGACCGGCGAGCTGTCGACGTACGACAACATCCGGCGGGCGAGCTGGCTCGGCATGCTCGCGGGCGCCGACTTCATCAAGACGTCCACGGGCAAGGTCGCGGTCAACGCCACGCCCGCCAACACCCTGCTGATGCTGGAGGCCGTGCGCGACTTCCGCGCGCAGACCGGCGTCCAGGTCGGGGTGAAGCCGGCCGGCGGCATCCGCACCTCCAAGGACGCGATCAAGTTCCTCGTGCTGGTCAACGAGACCGTCGGCGAGGACTGGCTGGACAACCACTGGTTCCGCTTCGGCGCCTCCTCGCTCCTGAACGACCTGCTGATGCAGCGTCAGAAGCTGGCCACCGGCCGCTACTCCGGTCCCGACTACGTGACGGTGGACTGATCACCATGGCATCGGCATTCGATTACGCACCCGCCCCCGAGTCCCGCGCGATCGTCGACATCGCGCCCTCCTACGGGCTGTTCGTCGACGGCGAGTTCACCGAGGCGGCCGACGGCAAGGTCTTCAAGACCGTCAGCCCCGCCACCGAGGAGGTCCTCTCCGAGGTCGCCCAGGCCGGCGAGGCGGACGTCGAGCGGGCCGTCGCGGCGGCCCGGAAGGCGTTCGAGAAGTGGTCGGCGCTGCCCGGCTCCGAGCGCGCCAAGTACCTGTTCCGCATCGCCCGCATCATCCAGGAGCGCTCGCGCGAACTGGCCGTCCTGGAGACCCTGGACAACGGCAAGCCGATCAAGGAGACCCGCGACGCCGACCTCCCCCTGGTCGCCGCGCACTTCTTCTACTACGCGGGCTGGGCGGACAAGCTGGAGCACGCCGGGTTCGGTCCCGCACCGAAGCCGCTGGGCGTGGCCGGCCAGGTCATCCCCTGGAACTTCCCGCTGCTGATGCTGGCGTGGAAGATCGCCCCCGCGCTCGCGACGGGCAACACGGTCGTGCTGAAGCCCGCCGAGACCACCCCCCTCTCCGCGCTCTTCTTCGCGGACATCTGCCGTCAGGCGGGTCTGCCCAAGGGCGTCGTCAACATCCTTCCCGGCTACGGCGACACGGGCGCCGCGCTGGTCGCGCACCCGGACGTGGACAAGGTCGCCTTCACCGGCTCCACGGCCGTCGGCAAGGAGATCGCGAGGACGGTCGCGGGCACCCGCAAGAAGCTCACCCTGGAACTGGGCGGCAAGGGCGCCAACATCGTCTTCGACGACGCCCCGATCGACCAGGCCGTCGAGGGAATCGTCAACGGCATCTTCTTCAACCAGGGCCAGGTGTGCTGCGCGGGCAGCCGCCTGCTGGTCCAGGAGTCGATCCACGACGAGTTGCTCCAGTCCCTGAAGCGCAGGCTCTCCACGCTCCGCCTCGGCGACCCCCTGGACAAGAACACGGACATCGGCGCGATCAACTCCGAGGAGCAGCTCGCCCGGATCACGAAGCTGGTCGAGCTGGGCGAGGCGGAGGGCGCGGAGCGCTGGTCGCCGGCCTGCGAACTGCCCACGTCCGGCTACTGGTTCGCGCCGACGCTCTTCACGCACGTCACGCAGGCGCACACCGTCGCCCGCGACGAGATCTTCGGCCCGGTCCTGTCGGTCCTGACCTTCCGCACGCCGGACGAGGCGGTGGCCAAGGCGAACAACACGCCGTACGGCCTGTCGGCGGGCATCTGGACGGAGAAGGGCTCGCGGATTCTCGCCGTGGCCAACAAGCTGCGCGCGGGCGTGGTGTGGTCCAACACGTTCAACAAGTTCGACCCGGCCTCGCCGTTCGGCGGTTACAAGGAGTCGGGCTTCGGCCGCGAGGGCGGCCGCCACGGCCTGGAGGCGTACCTCGATGTCTGACCGTTTGAGTGTCCTCAAGACCTACAAGCTGTACGTCGGCGGGAAGTTCCCGCGTTCCGAGAGCGGCCGGGTGTACGAGGTGAGCGACTCCAAGGGCAACTGGCTGGCGAACGCGCCCCTTTCGTCCCGCAAGGACGCCCGGGACGCGGTGGTCGCGGCCCGCAAGGCGTTCGGCGCGTGGTCCGGCGCGACGGCGTACAACCGCGGCCAGGTCCTCTACCGGGTGGCGGAGATGCTGGAGGGCCGCAGGGCGCAGTTCGTCCACGAGGTGGCGGACGCGGAGGGCCTGTCGAAGTCCCGGGCGGCCGAGCAGGTCGAGGCGACGATCGACCGCTGGGTCTGGTACGCGGGCTGGACGGACAAGATCGCCCAGGTGGTCGGGGGCGGGAACCCGGTCGCGGGCCCCTTCTTCAACCTCTCCTCGCCGGAGCCGACGGGGGTCGTGGCGGTCCTGGCCCCGCAGGAGTCGTCGTTCCTGGGCCTGGTGTCCGTCGTGGCCCCGGTGATCGCGACCGGCAACACGGCGGTGGTGGTGGCGAGCGAGAAGTCCCCGCTCCCCGCCCTCTCCCTCGCCGAGGTCCTGGCCACCTCGGACGTCCCCGGCGGTGTCGTCAACGTCCTCTCCGGCCGTACGGCGGAGATCGCGGCGCCGCTGGCGGCCCACCAGGACGTCAACGCGATCGACCTGGCGGGCGCGGACGAGACGCTGGCCAGGGAGCTGGAGATCGCGGCGGCGGACAACCTCAAGCGCGTCCTTCGTCCACAGCCTGTGGACAACTGGCTCGCCCCTCCGGGCACCGACCGCATGACGGCCTTCCTGGAGACGAAGACGGTCTGGCACCCGACGGGCTCCCTGGGCGCCTCGGGCTCGTCGTACTGAGCCCCGCAGAACGGAGCCGCGCCTCCCCTCCGTCCGGGGGAGGCGCGGCTTCCTGTTGCGCCGTTCAGTGGCCGAGCAGGCCCGTCGCCTGGCCCAGTACCGGGATGTTGGCGATCGACGGGGCCTGGGCGACCGGACCCGTCAGCATCTGGGAGTTGAGGGACTTGAAGTCGGCGAGCTGGGTGCCGACGCCGTTGTCGAGGGGGTCGACGCCGGTGCCGGCGAGGGGGTTGGGCTTGAGGCCGGAGACCGGACCGGTGACGTAGCCGACCGTGCCGGTGAGGGCCTGCAGACCGGCCTGGGGGTCGATCTTGCCCAGGTTGGTGGGCCGGGTGCGCATCACGTCCAGGACGGGCTCGGCGTCCGCGGAGGCCGTCGCGGCACCCGCGCCGAGCGCCACCCCCGCCGTCGCGAGGGCGACCAGGGCGCGTTGGGCGGTCGGGGTCGGGGAGGACGGGTGTCGTGCCATGGTTGGTGTCACCTTCTGGTGCGCAGGGTAATCGGGTCGACACGAAGGGTAGTTGAGGTGTGACGCGCGCTCCAAAGGTGACCCGCGGGGTCGTGAGGGCGTACGGAATGCGTCAAACTGGTGTCCCGTGAGCATCCATCTCCCCTCCTCCGCCCGCGTCGTGCTGCTCTGCGGCCCCTCGGGTTCGGGCAAGTCCCTCGTCGCGGCCCGCTCCGGGCTCCCCGTGCTGCGCCTCGACGACTTCTACAAGGAGGGCGACGACCCGACGCTGCCGCTGGTGGCGGGGAGCTCCGACATCGACTGGGACCACCCGGACTCCTGGGACACGCAGGCGGCCGTCGCCGCGATCACCGAGCTGTGCCGCACGGGCCGTACGCACGTCCCCGTCTACGACATCTCCCTGTCCGCCCGCACGGGCGAGGAGGCCGTCGACATCGGCCGGACCCCGGTGTTCATCGCGGAGGGCATCTTCGCGGCCGAGATAGTCGAGCGCTGCCGGGAACTGGGCGTCCTGGCCGACGCGCTGTGCCTGAACCGGGGCCCCGTGCGCACCTTCCGCCGCCGTTTCCTGCGCGACCTGAAGGAGGGCCGCAAGTCGGTGCCGTTCCTGCTGCGCCGCGGCTGGCGCCTGATGCGCCAGGAACGCACGATCATCGCCCGCCAGACCGCGCTGGGCGCCCACGCCTGCGACCGCGACGAGGCCCTGAGCCGCCTGACCGCGGCGGCGGTGGGCCGCCGGCCGGCCCGGCCGCGGACGGCGCCGTCACCGTCGTAGAACCGGAAGACGACATGAAAGCGGGACTGGACGGACCCCCCGGCCCTCCAGTCCCGCTCCCCCCGTTCCCCCGTGCTTTTCCTCCCCCAGCGGCCCCCCGTCGATCTCCCCCGTCGGCCCCCGTGGATCCCCCCAGACCCCCGTCGGCCCCCCGGTTACCGCTCCCCCGTGTCCCCCCGGCCCTCAGGCGACAAGCTCCCCGAAGGCGTCCTCCTCGTCACGGCCGAAGCTGAGGACCTCGTCCTCGCGCAGGCGGCGCAGGGAGCGCCAGATGCTCGACTTCACCGTGCCGACACTGATGTCGAGGATCTCCGCGATCTCCGGGTCGGTGCGGCCCTCGTAGTAGCGCAGGACCAGCATCGTGCGCTGGAGTTCGGGCAGCCGGGCGAGCGCCTGCCACAGGACGGCGCGCAGTTCGGTGCCGCGCATCGCGTCCGTGTCGCCGGGCGTCTCCGGCAGCTCCTCGGTCGGGTACTCGTTCAGCTTGCGGCGGCGCCACGCGCTGATGTGCAGGTTCGTCATGGTGCGGCGCAGGTAGCCCCCGACCGCGGCCTTGTCGCTGATCCGGTCCCACGCCCTGTATGTCGAGAACAGCGCGCTCTGCAGCAGGTCCTCGGCCTCGAAGCGGTCACCGGTCAGGTGGTAGGCGGTTGCGTACAGGGAGGCGCGGCGCTCCTGGACGTAGGCGGTGAACTCCGCCTCCGACAGCGACCGACGCTCCCCCGTGTCCTCCCTGTACGCGCTTCCCCCGTGCGTTTCCCCCGTGCAGGTGTCAACCACCGACATGTACATCGGGTGCTGACGCCCGGTGCCGCGAGCGCACCCCCGCCCGCTCACGGCACCGGACTTCTCGGAACCCCGGCCCCCGTTCACGTCGTGCAGGCGCGTGATCACTGCGCTATTGCTGGTGCTGTGCAGCGTGTTCATCTCGCGCCCCCCGTCGTGGACTTCCGGTGTTCGGCTTGCTCAGGCGGTGGATCTCTGCGGTGCTTCCTTGCCTGTGCCGAAAAGCTTGCCCTGGCACCTTCATGGCCGTGTCCGCCGACTGTCACAGACCTGTCACAGGGGTCGGTCCCAGGGAAGACACAGCGCGGTCACAGTCGGCGGCGGTACGGGCGGGTAGCCGTACAGGTGTCGAAACCGCCCCCGGCATGGGCCAGAATGGCCCCCGTGCCTTCCCTGTTGCTGATCGAGGACGACGACGCCATCCGTACGGCCCTGGAGCTGAGTCTCACGCGCCAGGGACACCGGGTTGCCACCGCTGCCACCGGTGAGGACGGTCTGAAGCTCCTGCGTGAGCAGCGGCCGGACCTGATCGTGCTGGACGTGATGCTGCCCGGCATCGACGGTTTCGAGGTGTGCCGGCGCATCCGGCGCACGGACCAGTTGCCGATCATTCTGCTGACCGCGCGCAGCGATGACATCGATGTGGTGGTCGGGCTGGAGTCGGGGGCCGACGACTATGTCGTCAAGCCCGTGCAGGGGCGGGTGCTCGACGCCCGGATCCGGGCCGTGCTGCGGCGCGGGGAGCGGGAGGCGAACGACTCGGCGACGTTCGGCTCGCTCGTCATCGACCGTTCGGCGATGACGGTGACGAAGAACGGCGAGGACCTGCAGCTGACGCCGACCGAGCTGCGGCTGCTGCTGGAGCTGAGCCGGCGGCCCGGACAGGCGCTGTCCCGGCAGCAGTTGCTGCGCCTGGTGTGGGAGCACGACTACCTCGGCGACTCGCGGCTGGTGGACGCCTGTGTGCAGCGGCTGCGCGCCAAGGTCGAGGACGTGCCGTCGTCCCCGACGCTGATCCGTACCGTGCGCGGCGTCGGTTACCGGCTGGACGCGCCTCAGTGACACCAGCGCAAGGGGGATTCCGCGGCTGGTTCGCGGCGCGTAAGGGAGTGTGGTCACGGCTGCGGTTCACCAGTCTGCGGCTGCGGCTCGTCGTCGTGTTCGGGCTGGTGGCGCTGACCGCCGCCGTGTCCGCGTCCGGCATCGCGTACTGGCTCAACCGCGAGGCCGTGCTCACCCGCGCGCAGGACGCGGTGCTGCGCGACTTCCAGCAGGAGATGCAGAACCGCGCGGGCGCCCTGCCCGAGCACCCCACCCAGGACGAACTCCAGCGCACCGCCGGGCAGATGGCCGGCAGCAGCCAGCGCTTCAGCGTGCTGCTGGTCGCCCAGGACTCCGCAGGCAAGACGGTGTACGGCAGTTCCGGCGCCCTCGACGGCTTCTCGCTCCAGGACGTGCCCGCCTCGCTGCGCGCCGCGGTGACCAAGCGGCAGACGGTCGACTCCGGCAACAAGTACCCGTACCACCTGTACTGGCAGCGGGTCGTCGAGCACGGCACGCCGTATCTGGTGGCCGGGACGAAGGTGATCGGCGGCGGGGCCACCGGGTACATGCTCAAGTCGCTGGAGCCGGAGGCCAAGGACCTCAACTCCCTCGCCTGGTCGCTCGGGATCGCCACCGGGCTGGCGCTGATCGGCTCCGCGCTGCTCGCGCAGGCCGCCGCGACGACCGTGCTCAAGCCCGTGCACCGGCTGGGAGTGGCGGCCCGGCGGCTCGGCGAGGGCAAGCTGGACACCCGGCTGCGGGTGTCCGGCACGGACGAACTGGCGGATCTGTCGCGGACGTTCAACAACGCGGCGGAGGCGCTGGAGAAACGGGTCGCCGACATGGCGGCCCGGGACGAGGCCTCCCGGCGCTTCGTGGCCGACATGAGCCACGAACTGCGCACGCCGCTGACGGCCATCACCGCCGTCACGGAGGTGCTGGAGGAGGAGCTGGAGGCCGAGTCGGGCTCCATGGACCCGATGATCGAGCCCGCCGTACGGCTCGTGGTGAGCGAGACGCGGCGGCTCAACGACCTGGTCGAGAACCTCATGGAGGTCACCCGCTTCGACGCGGGCACCGCCCGGCTGGTCCTGGACGACGTCGACATCGCCGACCAGATCACCGCCTGCATCGACGCCCGCGCCTGGCTGGACGCGGTGGAGCTGGACGCCGAGCGCGGCATCCACGCCCGGCTCGACCCGCGCCGCCTGGACGTCATCCTCGCCAACCTCATCGGCAACGCCCTCAAGCACGGCGGCTCCCCGGTGCGGGTGGCGGTGCGGGTGGCGGCCGACGAGATCGTCATCAGGGTGCGCGACCACGGGCCCGGCATCCCCGAGGACGTCCTGCCGCACGTCTTCGACCGGTTCTACAAGGCCAGCGCCTCCCGCCCGCGCTCCGAGGGCAGCGGCCTGGGCCTGTCGATCGCCCTGGAGAACGCCCACATCCACGGCGGCGAGATCACCGCCGCCAACTCGCCCGAGGGCGGCGCGGTGTTCACGCTGCGGCTGCCCCGGGACGCGTCGTCGCTGACGGAGGAGAGCGGCGAGGGCGGCGAGGCCAAGAAGGGGGACGGCTCATGACCGTGCGACGGCTGCTGGCGGTGCCCGTGCTGGCCGCAGTGCTGACCGGGTGCGGCATCCGGGCCACGCAGGTGCCGACGGACTTCGGCGCGGCGCCCTCGCGGGTGCAGTGCTCGCTGGCCGAGCCGGACGTGTCGACGCAGGCCACGCGCGGACTGCCGGTGCAGGTGTTCCTGCTGTGCGGTTCCTCGCTGGTCGCCGTGGACCGCACGGTACGGGTGCCGGACGGCACGGCGGACTCGCAGCGGCGGGTCCAGGTGGCACAGGGGCTGCTGGACGAGCTGGCGGCGGCGCCGTCGTCCGCCGAGAAGGACGCCGGGTACCAGACGGACGTCCGCGGCGGCATGACCGTGGGCGGCCCGCGCACCGGCGACCCGGACGACGCCCTGCGGCTGAGCACCCCGCCCGGCGACCTCACCGCCTCCGCCCTCGCCCAGATCGTGTGCACGTTCTCCGACTCGGCCGCCGCCGAGGGGGACGGTTCGGTCGTGCTGGGCGGCCCGGGCAGCGAGCCGCTGCGCCGCTACGAGTGCACGGACGAGGTCCGCGCCAGCCCGGGCACACAGCAGCCGCCTTCCGGTGGGGTGACGGGCGGCTGACGTCCGGCGAGTGAACCGCGACCGAAGAACGGGTGTGTCGCAGGCCTCACGAAGGTACGCGCGCGGGAGCCGGAACCGATCCTGCCGGAGGCCGCGTCTAGGGGGGCGTGCAGCGTCAAGGCTCCATCGGCGGCAGCGCCGCGATCCGCATCCGTGTGACAGGGAGTGTCCTCCTTGTCGCACACCTCGCGTTCGTCGCCTGGCTCACGCTGCGCCCACTGGACGTGCCCTGGGTGGCGCCCGCCAATCTGCGCCCCCTGGCCGGCCTCCGGGCCGACCTGGCCCTGGGCCCGGTGGAGGCGGCCCGCCGCATCGCCGAGGGACTGGCCCTGCTGGCACCCCTCGGCGTCCTGCTCCCGGCGGCCCACGGACGGCTCTGGGCCTCCCCGCTCGGCTCCCTGGTCCGTACGGTCGCCGCGGGTGCCCTGGTCTCGCTCGGCATCGTGCTGCTGCAGACCGGGGTGCCCGGGCGGGTCGCAGACGTCGACTCGCTGCTGCTCAACACGGTGGGCGTGACCGTCGCCCACCTGGCCGTCGTGCCCGCGCTGCGGGTCCGGCTCCGTCGCAGGTCCGAGCGGGACCACGGCGCGACCGTACGCCAGGAGGAGGCGGCTCAGGGTCGGACCCCGACGATTCCCAGGGTCGGGATGGCTCCATAGAGTGACGCTTTGCCCGCTTCGGGTACGTAGCGTTGAAGGCAGATGGGACGGTCACTCGGACCGCCTCGGCCGACGCTCACGAAGGAGCCGCACATGTCCGCCCTCGTCCGCCCCACCCACGGCCGCATGATCGGTGGAGTGTGCGCCGGTCTGGCCCAGCGCTTCGGCACCTCCGCGACGACGATGCGCGTGATCTTCCTGCTGTCCTGTCTGCTGCCGGGCCCGCAGTTCCTGCTCTACATAGCGCTGTGGATCCTGCTGCCCTCCGAGGACAAGGCCCGCACCGCCTGGTGACCCGCCCTTCCGGGACACGCCGGCGGGGCGCACCCCGTGTCCTTGGGTGCGCCCCGCCGGCGTGTGCGGGCGTGGGTCAGCCGAGCGGCAGGCCGTTGACGGGCAGGCCGTGCGTGGGCAGACCGGTCTGGCCGACGGGGAGGCCGCCGAGCAGCCCGGCGACGGGACCGGTCGGACCGTCGGCCAGCACCTGCGACGCGACCGGCTGCACGGTGGCCAGCCCGGATTCGAGGGCGTCCTTGCTGTGGGCCGCCGTCTCACCGGCGCCCGGCACCGCGTGGGAGAGGTTCTCCGCCGGGAGCGCCTTGGTGGCGTTGTTCAGCGCGCCGGTGGCGTTCGGGAGGCCCGAGGCCGCGGTCGCGGCACCCGCGCCCGCGGCGGCGATGGCGGCACCGAGGGCGGCGACACCGAGGGTCTTGGCAGCAGACTGCTTCATGAAATGCGTCCTCGAAATGGGATGACGGGGATGTGAGCGGTCCACGACCGTAAACACGCGATGGCGCCCGCCGCAAACATCGAAATGCGGACGGATGGTGAACACCCGCCCGCATTCCCTGCACCCCGGTATCCCCCGTTCAGCCGCCAGAACCCACGGAACCGCTGGTCGAGGCGGTCTGCTGGAACAGCCACTCGGATTTCAGCTCGGCATATCCGGGCTTGATGACGTCATTGATCATCGCCAATCGTTCATCGAAAGGAATGAACGCTGATTTCATCGCATTGACGGAGAACCACTGCATGTCGTCGAGCGAATAACCGAACGCGTCGACAAGGTGCTCGAATTCGCGGCTCATGCTGGTGCCGGACATCAGCCGGTTGTCGGTGTTCACGGTCGCCCGGAAGTGCAGGCGCCGCAGCAGCCCGATCGGGTGTTCGGCGTACGAGGACGCCGCCCCGGTCTGCAGGTTGGAGCTGGGACACAGCTCCAGCGGGACGCGCTTGTCGCGCACGTAGGAGGCGAGCCGCCCGAGCTTCACCGAGCCGTCGGCCTGCACCTGGATGTCGTCGATGATGCGCACCCCGTGCCCGAGCCGGTCGGCGCCGCACCACTGCAGGGCCTGCCAGATGGAGGGCAGCCCGAAGGCCTCGCCGGCGTGGATGGTGAAGTGGTTGTTCTCGCGCTTGAGGTACTCGAAGGCGTCGAGGTGCCGGGTGGGCGGGTAACCGGCCTCCGCGCCCGCGATGTCGAAGCCCACCACGCCCAGGTCCCGGTAGCGGTTGGCGAGTTCGGCGATCTCCAGGGCGCGGGCGGCGTGCCGCATCGCGGTCAGCAGGGCGCCGACGCGGATGCGGTGACCGTTCGCCCGGGCGAGCCGCTCCCCTTCCCGGAAGCCCTCGTTGACGGCCTCGACGACCTCTTCGAGGCGCAGTCCGCCTTCGAGGTGCTGCTCGGGGGCGTAGCGCACCTCGGCGTACACCACCCCGTCGGCGGCGAGGTCCTCGGCGCACTCGCGGGCGACCCGGACGAGCGCGTCGCGGGTCTGCATCACGCCGACGGTGTGGGAGAAGGTCTCCAGGTACCGCTCCAGGGACCCGGAGTCGGCGGCCTCCCGGAACCAGACGCCGAGCCGGTCGGGGTCGGTCTCCGGCAGGCGTGCGTAGCCCGTGTCCCGGGCGAGTTCGACGATCGTCCCCGGGCGCAGTCCGCCGTCGAGGTGGTCGTGCAGCAGAACCTTCGGCGCCCGGCGGATCTGGTCCGGCGTCGGGGTGTTCGCGGTGCTCTGGCTGGTCATGTCCGCACTCTAACTCCTACGCGCGTAGACGGCGCGGTGTACATCCCCGTCGATACGTAACGGTGACCGCAAGGACGGGTCGCGTACACCGGTCCTTCTGACACTGTTCTGTCATGGCACACCAAGCGACGCCGGTTCGACGGGCCCGGCTGGGAAAGGCACTCGGCCCGGAGCCGACGGCGGTGAGCGGCGCGGTGCTGCTGCTTCCCGGCGGTGACGAGGAGTCCGGCCGCAGACCCTCTCCCATGCTCGCGACCGCATCCGTACGGGCCCTGGGCCGCCGACTGGCCCGCGCGGGACGGGAGGAGGGGCTCGCCACGCACGTCGTCCACTACCGCTACCGCGGCTGGAACGGCAGCGAGGCCCACCTCGCCCACGACGCGTCCTGGGCCGTCGAGGAGGTCGTACGCCGCTACGGAGACGTCCCCGTCTGCCTCGTCGGCGTCGACATGGGCGCACGGGCCGCGCTGCGGGCCGCCGGTCACGAGGCCGTCAACTCCGTGCTGGCGCTCGCGCCTTGGCTGCCGGAGGACGACGTGGCGGCCTCGCCCGAACCGGTGAGGCAGCTCGCGGGGCGCCGGGTGCTGGTTGTGCACGGCACCAACGACGACGTCTGCGACCCCGAGTTGTCCTTCCGGCTGGCGGCCCGGGCGAAGAAGGCGAACCGGGAGGTGTGCCGGTTCGAAGTGCACTCGGACGGACACGGGTTGCACCAGTACCGCGGTGAAGTGCAGGCGCTGGCCGAGGACTTCGTGATGGGCTGCCTCTACGGGAAGGCGTTCTCGCGCCCGGTGCAGGACGCGTTCGCCGCGCCGCCGCCACTGGGGTTGCGGATGCCGCTCGCGGCGGGGTTCGGCAAGTCGCTGCGGCGGTAGGCCCGTAGGACCTCAGGGCAGCAGGTTGCCCCGCCTCGACAGCAGGAACTTCTTGAACGCGGCCACCGGGGGTGTGTCCGGGTGGCCGTCGAGCCAGGCCACGCCGATCTCGCGTACGGCTCTCGGGGCCGTGACCGTCAGTTCCGCAACGCCCGGGCGGGCGAAGGCCGGTGGGGGCAGCAGGGCCACTCCCAGGCCGGCGGCCACCAGGCCCCGCAGGGTCTCCGCCTCCTCCCCCTCGAAGGCGATGCGCGGCCTGAAGCCGGCCTCCTGGCACAGGTCGTCGGTGATGCGGCGCAGGCCGTAGCCGGGCTCCAGGGTCACGAAGGTCTCGTCCGCCGCCTCCGCCAGCCGGATGCGCCTGCGGCGGGCGAGGGGGTGGTCGGCGGGCACGACCAGGCGGAGCTTCTGCTCGTCGAGGCGGCGGGCGACGAGGTCCGGGGCGTCGGGGACCGGGGAGGTCAGGCACAGGTCCAGCTCGCCCGCCCGCAGCTTCTCCAGCATCGCCTCGCCGTAGTTCTGCACCAGGCTGAAGCGGACCCGGGGGTGGTCGGCGCGGAAGGCGTGGAGGAGGCCGGGGACCGTCTCGGCGCCCATGGTGTGCAGGAAGCCGAAGGCGACCTTGCCGGTGGCGGGGTCGGCGTCGGCGCGGACCTCGTCGGCGGCGCGTTCGATCTCGGCGAGGGCGCGCTCGACGGAGGCGAGGAAGGTGCGGCCGGCGGGGGTGAGGGAGACCGTGCGGCCGCGGCGGGCGAACAGGTCGACGCCGAGGTCCTGTTCCAGGCGGACCATGGCGCGGGAGAGGGTCGACTGAGGGACCTGCATCTCCTGGGCGGCACGGGTGACGTGCTCGGTGCGGGCGACGCCGGCGAAGTAGGCCAGGCGCGGCGCCAGCGACATCACCATGTCTTCTGTGTCACTGGACGGTGACAGGCGCGCCCGTGAGCTGTGCTGATGCTCCATGGGAACGATTATGGCGGTTTCATGCATTGGACGGATGAACGGGAGGGTCCGTAGGTTCGAGGCATGTCTCCCGCCAGTACCGGGGCGCCCGCGCAGGGCGCCGCAACGACCGTCCCCGTGTCCCCCGTGTCCCCCGTGTCCTCCGCGCCCTCGACGTCCTCCACCGACTCCCGCATGGCCCCGGGCGGCCCCGGTTACCGCCGGATGAGCTTCGCCCTCTTCCTCGCGGGCGTGGCGACCTTCGCGCTGCTGTACTCGACGCAGGCCCTGCTGCCGCTGATCTCCGGCGAGTTCGGGGTGGCGGCGAGCGAGGCGAGCTGGACGGTGGCGGCGGCGACGGGCGGACTGGCGCTGTTCGTGCTGCCGATGAGCGCGCTGTCGGAGCGGTTCGGACGCCGTACGGTGATGACGGCCTCGCTGGCGGTCGCGGTGAGCGTGGGCATGCTGGTCCCGTTCGCGCCGTCGCTGGGCGCGCTGGTGGCGCTGCGGGCGGTGCAGGGCGCGGCGCTGGCCGGGCTGCCGGCGTCCGCGACGGCGTACCTCGCCGAGGAGGTGCGGCCCAAGGCCCTGGTGACGGCGATCGGGCTGTTCGTGGCGGGCAACAGTGTCGGCGGGATGAGCGGCCGGGTCATCACCGGGTGGGTCGCGCAGGAGTGGGGCTGGCGGGTGGCCGTCGGGGTGATCGGCGTGATCGCGGTGGCGTGCGCGGTGGCCTTCCGGGCGCTGCTGCCCGCGCCGCGGCACTTCGTCGCGGGGTCGCTGCGGCCGCGGGTGCTGGCGCGGACGGTGCGGGAGCACCTCTCCTCGCCGCTGCTGCGGCGGCTGTACGCGATCGGCGCGCTGTTCATGACCGTCTTCGGCGGCGTGTACACGGTGATCGGCTACCGCCTGACGGAGGCGCCCTTCTCGCTCCCGCAGGGCATCATCGGCTCGATCTTCCTGGTCTACCTGGTCGGCACGGTCTCGGCGTCGACGGCGGGCCGGCTGGTGGGCCGCCTCGGCCGCCGGGGCGCCCTGTACGCGGCGGGCGCGACGACCGCGGCGGGCCTGCTGCTCTCCCTCGCCGGCTCCCTCGTCCTGGTCCTGCTGGGCCTGGTCCTCATCACCGCGGGCTTCTTCGCGGGCCACGCGGTGGCCTCGTCGGCGGTCAGCAAGACGGCGACGACAGGCCGGGCCCAGGCGTCGGCCCTCTACCAGTCGGCCTACTACATCGGCTCCAGCACCGGCAGCACGGTGGGCGCCACGGCCTTCCACACCGCCGGCTGGGCGGGCACGGTGGGCGTCGGCCTGCTGGCGGTCCTGGGCGTCGCCGCCATCACCCTGCTGGGAACCCGGGCGGCCCGGGCGACTTCCCGCAGCGGCGAACTCAGCCCGTCGGGAGGCTGAGGACGCGGCCCGTTCCCAGTCCGGCACGACCCCCCCCCGTTGACCTGCGCCTTTGTCTGCTCGGCACGCCATTGTCAGTGGGCTGCGGTAGCTTCCGAAGTGCTGGGCGCAAAGGCGCGCGACAGGAATGCCACAGGGGTGGGTGGACATGACCGACGGCACGGCGACGACGACAGACCTCGACGTCAGGCTGGAAAAGCACCGGACCGAACTGACCGGATACTGCTACCGCATGCTCGGTTCCTCCTTCGAGGCCGAGGACGCGGTGCAGGACACCCTGGTCCGCGCCTGGCGCAGCTACGACAGGTTCGAGGGCCGCTCCAGCCTCCGCTCCTGGCTCTACCGCATCGCGACCAACGTCTGCCTGGACATGCTGACGGCCGGCAACAAGCGCGCCCGCCCCATGGACCTCACCGAGTCCACCCCCCTGGCCCAGGCCGCCCTGGCCCCCCGGCCTGACAACACCTGGCTGGAGCCGATGCCGGACGCCCGCGTGCTGCCCACGACCGACGACCCGGCGGAGGCGGCGGTCGCGAAGGAGTCGGTGCGGCTGGCGTTCATGGCCGCCCTCCAGGACCTGCCGCCCAAGCAGCGCGCGGTGCTGATCCTGCGCGAGGTGCTGGCCTGGAAGGCGAGCGAGGTCGCCGAACTGCTCGACACCTCGGTCGCGTCGGTCAACAGCGCCCTGCAGCGCGCCCGCGCGACCCTCGCCGAGCGCGGCGACGACAGAAGCGCCCGGGCCGCCGTCTCCGACCCGCTGGACGAGGAGCAGCAGAAGCTGCTGGAGCGCTACGTCGCGGCCTTCGAGGGCTACGACATGACGGCGCTGACGGCCCTGCTGCACGAGGACGCGATCATGACGATGCCGCCGTTCGACCTGTGGCTGACCGGCCCGGCGGACATCACCGGCTTCATGACGACCCTGGGCGCCTCCTGCGCGGGCTCCCGCCTGCTGCCGGTCCAGGCCAACGGCCTGCCGGGCTTCGCGCACTACAAGCCGGACCCGGAGAAGGGCGGCTTCACGGCGTGGGCCGTGCAGGTGCTGGAGGTGTCAGAGGGCCGGATCACCGGGTTCCACTGCTTCCTCGACACCCAGCGCTGGTTCCCGCTCTTCGGCCTGCCCTCGCGTCTGGAGGACGTCGAAACGGAGCCCGACCAGGTCGAGGAGGGCGTGTAGGGCCGGGTCGGGGTCGCGCAGCCTGATCCGGCCGCCGGCCCGCCGCGCGGCGAGCTGGAGCCGGGCGAGCAGGTCGACGACCGCGAGCCCCGGCGGCCCGAGCCCGGCGGCGTCGACCACGACGGCCCCGGCGCCCGTGGACTCGAGGAGCGTGCGTACGTCCTCGCACAGCCCGGTCACCTCGTCGCGGGTGACGGGGCCGGGCAGCACGAGTACGGCGGGTGTCGTGGCGTCCACGAGCGGTAGACCCCCCGGAGGCGCGGAACTCATCGGGGCCCGCCGAGGATCACATTGACCTGCGACGCGTCCTGCCCAGAGGGTTGGATGTATGCCCCACGGATCAGCCCCGCCCTGGCTACCCGACGGCCTCCCGCACCCCGAGGAGCCGCCGTGCAGGGGGTGCTGACCGGTTTCGCGGTGATCGCGGTGGTGATCGGCGTCGCCCTGCTCTTCACCACCCTCGCCCGGGCCGACCTCTCGGTGGTCTTCTCCAGCCGGCTGCTGGTGACGGCGATGAGCACGGCAGCGCCGGCGGGCGTCATCCTGCTGTCGACGGTGCTGTCGGTGCCGGTGCTGGTGGTGGTCGCCGCGTTGCTGGGGTGACTCAGGTCTCGGGGAACTCGCTGGTGTCGATGACGAGGTCGAAGGGCGCGGGAATCGTGAGGAGTTCGCCGAACTTGGCGACGGCGAGCGGGCGGTGGACGTCTGCGTGCGGCTCTCCGTAGAGCGTCGCGGTGGGGCCCTCGGGTGCCCAGCGGTCGACCAGAAGGTAGAGCGGGATGCCCGCGGAGGCGTAGGCGGCCGGCTTGCTCACACGGTCGTGGCGGGCGTTCTTCCTGGAGGTGACCTCCACGACGTGAAGATCTCCCAGTCCTCGGGGATCACGGAGTACAGAGGCGCTGGATGCGGGCCGCGATCACGTTGTGACGGGGTGCGGGAGCAGGTGACACGGTGATGATCCCCTCGATGATCTCCACCTTCCCGCCCTCGGGCCAGTCCGTCTCCTCCCAGAACCGGACGAGGTCGTCCCAGCCCTGCCCGGGGTCGTGGCCCCCGGTGGGTGCGCTCATGGACGGTCTCCTTCGGGGTTGCGTCACCGATCCCAGCATGCCGAACGGGACCGGTGGGGGGTCCACCGATCCCGTTCACCCGAAAGGGAAACTCCCCTGGTCAGGCGATACGTTCCAGCACCACCGGGGACGCCGTGAACCCGGTGCCCGGGGCCGCGATGTCGTAGGAGCCCTCGACGGACTCCAGGGCGTACTCGAAGCGCTCCGGGGTGTCCGTGTGCAGGGTCAGCAGCGGCTGGCCCTCGGTCACCGTGTCGCCGGGCTTGGCGTGCATCTCGACGCCCGCGCCCGCCTGCACCGGGTCCTCCTTGCGGGCACGCCCCGCGCCGAGGCGCCAGGCGGCGACGCCGATGTCGTAGGCGTCGAGGCGGGTCAGGACGCCCGACGCCGGCGCCTTCACCACGTGCCGCTCACGGGCGACCGGCAGTGCCGCGTCCGGGTCGCCGCCCTGCGCCGCGATCATCCGGCGCCAGACGTCCATCGCGGAGCCGTCGGCCAGGGCCTTCGCCGGGTCGGCGTCCCGTACGCCCGCCGCGTCCAGCATCTCGCGGGCGAGCGCGACGGTCAGCTCGACCACGTCGGCGGGCCCGCCGCCCGCCAGGACCTCCACGGACTCGCGGACCTCCAGCGCGTTGCCCGCCGTGAGGCCGAGCGGGGTGGACATGTCGGTCAGCAGGGCGACCGTCTTCACGCCGTGGTCGGTGCCGAGGCCCACCATCGTCGAGGCCAGCTCCCGCGCGTCCTCGATCGTCTTCATGAAGGCACCCGAGCCCACCTTCACGTCCAGGACCAGGGAGCCCGTGCCCTCGGCGATCTTCTTGGACATGATGGAGGAGGCGATCAGCGGGATCGCCTCGACCGTCCCGGTGACGTCCCGCAGGGCGTAGAGCTTCTTGTCGGCCGGTGCCAGGCCGTCGCCCGCCGCGCAGATCACCGCGCCCGTCCCCTCCAGCACGGAGAGCATCTCCTCGTTGGACAGCAGGGCGCGCCAGCCGGGGATCGACTCCAGCTTGTCCAGGGTGCCGCCGGTGTGGCCGAGGCCGCGGCCCGAGAGCTGGGGGACGGCCGCACCGCAGGCCGCGACCAGGGGCGCCAGCGGGAGCGTGATCTTGTCGCCGACGCCGCCCGTGGAGTGCTTGTCGGCGGTCGGGCGGGACAGCGACGAGAAGTCCATGCGCTCGCCGGAGGCGATCATCGCGGCGGTCCAGCGGGCGATCTCGCGGCGGTTCATGCCGTTGAGGAGGATGGCCATGGCGAGCGCGGACATCTGCTCGTCGGCGACCTCCCCGCGGGTGTACGCGTCGATGACCCAGTCGATCTGCTCGTCGGTGAGTTCGCCGCGGTCCCGCTTGGTGCGGATGACGGAGATGGCATCCGCCAACAGGACAGTCATGACGTGCGGTCCTTCCGTGGTTCAGGAAGTGTGCGGCCCCTCTGCGCGACTCACGTCAGAGGGGCCGTACGGGAGTTACTTGGTGAGATGGTCCGGGCCGAAGGCCTGGGGCAGCATCTGCGCGAGGCGGAGGATGCCCGCCGGGGTCTCCAGGAGCAGGTCGGGGCCCCCGAACTCGTACAGCAGCTGGCGGCAGCGGCCGCACGGGACGAGGATCTCGCCCCGGCCGTCGACGCAGGTGAAGTGCGTCAGCCGGCCGCCGCCGGTCCGCTGCAACTCGGAGACCAGCCCGCACTCGGCGCACAGGCCGAGGCCGTAGCTGGCGTTCTCCACGTTGCAGCCGGAGACCGTGCGGCCGTCGTCGACCAGGGCGGCGACGCCGACCGGGTAGCCCGAGTAGGGGGCGTACGCGTGCGTCATGGCCTCGCGGGCCAGCTCGCGCAGCGCCTCCCAGTCGGCGTCGGCGGGCGTGGTCACTTGCCCTGGCCCTTCCGGTACGGCATGCCGTCCGCCTTCGGCATCCTGAGGGACTGCGCCGACAGCGACAGCACCAGCAGGGTGACGATGTACGGGGTCGCCGTCACGACCTGCTTGGGGACGTCGTCGGTGGTGGCGTACCAGACGAACATCAGGGCCGAGACCGCGAGCGTGATCACGGCCGGGACGACCTTCTTGCGCCAGGCCAGGTAGGCCGCGCCGAACACCAGCAGGATGGCCAGGAGCAGGATCAGCGCGTGCACGTTGGTGGTGCCGCCGCGCAGGTTGAGGCTGTCGGTGTAGCCGAACAGGCCCGCGCCGAGGGCGAGTCCGCCCGGCATCCAGTTGCCGAAGATCATCGCCGCGAGGCCGATGTAGCCGCGGCCGGCGGTCTGGCCGTCGAGGTAGACGTTGGAGGCCACGATGGACAGGAACGCGCCGCCGAGGCCGGCGAAACCGCCGCTGATGATCACGGCGAGGTACTTGTACTTGTAGACGTTGACGCCCAGCGACTCGGCCGCCACCGGGTTCTCGCCGCAGGAGCGCAGCCGCAGACCGAAGGCGGTGCGCCACAGGACGTACCAGGTGACCGGTACGAGGGCCACGGCGACGACCGTCAGCGGGGACAGGTCGGAGAAGAGGCCGCCGACCAGGCCGGCGATGTCCGAGATCAGGAACCAGTGCTTCTGGTTCAGGGTGTCCAGCCAGCTCGACAGGCCCGGGATGTCGAAGGTGCCCAGCGAGTCGATCGGCGGGGACTGCTTGGAGGAGCCCTGCGGGGCGTTCTCGAAGGTGAACTTCGACAGGTAGCGGGTGGCGCCCAGGGCGAGGATGTTGATGGCCACACCGGAGACGATGTGGTTGACGTTGAAGGTGACGGTGGCGATGGCGTGCAGCAGGGCGCCGAGCGCGCCGCCGACGATGCCGAAGACGACACCGGTCCACGGGCCCCACTGGTAGCCGGCCCAGGCGCCGAACCAGGTGCCGAGGATCATCATGCCTTCGAGGCCGATGTTGACCACGCCCGCGCGCTCGGACCACAGGCCGCCGAGGCCGGCCAGGCCGATCGGGACGGCGAGGCGCAGCGCGGTGGACATCTGGCCGGTGTCGGTGATGCCGTCCGCGCCGGTGATCAGGCGGACGACCGAGGTCAGGACCAGCACGCCCGCGATGACCAGCAGGAGCACCGGGAGCGTCATGCGGCGGCCGCCCTTGCCGGGCTGCTTGGCCTGCGGCTTGGCGAGGGTCTCGGTGGACATCAGGCCGCCACCTCCTTCTTCTGGGTGTTCTGGGCGGCGGCCGCGGCGAGCTCCGCGCCGACGCGCTTCTGCTGGCGGCGCAGGCCCCACTGGCGTACGGCCTCGTAGGAGATGACGACCGCGAAGACGATCAGGCCCTGCATGATCGTCGCGATCTCCTTCTCGTACGCCACCGGGGTGGCGTAGTCGAGGGCCGGGGAGGCCTTGTCGAGGAAGGCGATCAGGAGGGCGGCGACCGCGATGCCGAACGGGTTGTTGCGGCCGAGCAGGGCGATGGTGATGCCGGTGAAGCCGAGGCCGGTCGGGAAGGTCAGGCCGTAGGTGTGGGCGTCGCCGAGCAGCAGGGGCAGCCCGGACAGGCCCGCGACGCCACCGGAGATCAGCATGGCGGTCAGCACCATCTTCTTGGCGTCGACGCCGGAGGCCGCGGCGGCGGTCTCGGAGGCGCCGGTGGCGCGCAGGTCGAAGCCGAAGCGGGTGCGGTTGAGGACGACCCAGTAGGCGATGCCGAGGGCGACGGCGAGGAAGACCAGGCCGTAGATCTCGCCGACGTCGGCGCCGAGGTTGATGCCCGGCACCCAGCCGGACTTCTTCATCACGCCGGTGGTCATGTTGTTGCCGACCTGGACGCCCCACACGTTCGAGAGGGTCAGGTAGCCGATGACACTGGTGGCGATGGCGTTCAGCATGATCGTGGCGACGACCTCGCTGACCCCTCGGGTGACCTTCAGCACGCCCGCGATGCCGGCCCAGAAGGCGCCGGTGAGCACGCCGACCAGGAGCAGCAGGGGGATCTGCAGGAAGGACGGCAGGGCGATGTTGGCGCCGACGACGGCGGTGATCATCGCGGCGAGGCGGTACTGGCCGTCGACGCCGATGTTGAACAGGTTCATCCGGAAGCCGATGGCGACGGCCAGCGCGGCGATGTAGTACATCGACGCCTGGTTGATGATCAGCACCTGGACGTCGGAGTAGGAGGCCTGCTCCAGCATGAGCCGGTAGGGCTCGAAGGGGCTCTTGCCGGAGGCGATCAGCACGACCGAGGTCAGCAGGATCGCCGCGACGAGGGCGATGACCGGTCCGGCCACCGCGAGGAGCACGCGCTCCCTGTCGAACTTCTTCATCGGGCCTCGTCCTCCGGACCGGCGTTCGCTTCGTCTTCTGGGGCGGTCTCCACGTGTTCCAGGTGACCGGACGCGGCCCCCGTCATGGCGGAGCCGAGCTCCTCCGGGGTGATGGTGGCCGGGTCGGCGTCGGCGACCAGCCTGCCGTTGTAGATCACGCGGAGGGTGTCCGACAGGCCGATGAGCTCGTCCAGGTCGGCGGAGATCAGCAGCACGGCGAGGCCCTCGCGGCGGGCCTCGCGGATGCGGTCCCAGATCTGGGCCTGCGCGCCGACGTCCACACCGCGGGTGGGGTGGGCGGCGATCAGGAACTTGGGGTTGTGGCTCATCTCCCGGCCGACGATCAGCTTCTGCTGGTTGCCGCCGGAGAGGGAGGCGGCGGTGACGTCGATGCCGGGGGTGCGGACGTCGTACTCCTCGACGATCCGGCGGGTGTCGTCCTGGGCGCCCTTGGGGTCCAGCCAGAAGCCCTTGGCGTTGGGCCTCTCGGTGACGTGCCCGAGGATGCGGTTCTCCCACAGGGGCGCCTCCAGGAGCAGGCCCTGGCGGTGGCGGTCCTCGGGGATGTAGCCGACGCCGGCCTCGCGGCGCCTGCGGGTGGGCCAGGGGGTGATGTCCTCGCCGAGGAAGGCGATCGTGCCGGAGTCGGCGTTCTTGGTGCCGATCAGGGCGTCGATCAGTTCGGTCTGGCCGTTGCCCTCGACGCCCGCGATGCCCATGACCTCGCCGGCGTGGATGGTGAAGCCGACGTCGTCGAGGACCTTCTTGACCTCGCCGCCGGCCGCCGCGATGCCGCCGGTGACGCCGCCGGCCGCGGGCTCGCCCTCGGTGCCGAGGGAGGCGCCGCCGCTGGCGTAGACGGTGAGGTTGCGGACTTCGAGGACGGTCTGGTCGGTGACGGTGGACTCGGCGGTCTCCGGGGTGGGCAGTTCGCTGCCGACCATCATCTCGGCGAGCTGGCGCGAGGTGGTCTGGGAGGGGATCGCCGTGCCGACGGTGGTGCCGCGGCGGATGACGGTGATGTCGTCGGCGACGGAGAGTACTTCGCCGAGCTTGTGCGAGATGAAGATGACCGACAGGCCCTCGGACTTCAGTTCGCGCAGGTTGTCGAAGAGGGCGTCGACCTCCTGCGGGACGAGGACGGCGGTGGGCTCGTCGAGGATGAGGGTGTTGGCGCCGCGGAAGAGGACCTTGAGGATCTCCACGCGCTGGCGGTCGGCGACGCCGAGGTCCTCCACGAGGGCGTCGGGGCGCACGCCGAGGCCGTAGCGGTCGGAGATCTCGCGGATCTTCCTGCGGGCGCCGGCGCCGATGCCGTGCAGCTTCTCGCTGCCCAGCACCACGTTCTCCAGCACGGTCAGGTTGTCGGCCAGCATGAAGTGCTGGTGGACCATGCCGATGCCGCGGGCGATGGCGTCGGCCGGGGACGAGAAGCTGACCTGCTCGCCGTCGACCTCGATGGTGCCCTCGTCCGGCTTCTGCATGCCGTAGAGGATCTTCATCAGGGTGGACTTGCCGGCGCCGTTCTCGCCGACGAGGGCGTGGACGGTGCCCTTGCGGACGGTCAGGTGGATGTCGTGGTTGGCGACGACACCGGGAAACCGCTTGGTGATCCCCGCCAGCTCGACCGCGATCGTCGACTGAGCGGTGAGCGGAGGGCTGCTGGTCGCGTCGATGGCGCACTCTCCTCGGGGAAAGGGGCCACTCTACGCGCGTAGCGCCCCTGCTTTAAATAGTGCCCGGACCTGACCGGTTCTTTTCGCACAGCCGGTCCGTTCCGAGCATTCTGCCGCGCTCCGGGGCACGGGGAGGTCATCCTCCCCGTGCCCCGTTCCGTGGCCGTAACGCTGCCATTACAGCGCTCTGTTGGCCAAGGCCCCTTGTTCGGTCCGTGACCGAAGGGTCAGGAGGTCTTCACCTTGATGGTGCCGTTCTTGATGCCCTCCTCGGCCTTCTTCACCGCGTCCTGGATCGCGGTGTTGTTGGCGAAGGCGGGGTTGGAGTTCGACAGGCTCACGCCGCCGTTGGCGAGGGAGCCGCGGACCACGCCGGTCTCGGGCTTGCCGTCGTGCACGGACTTGGCGAGGTTGAACACCGCGCCCTCGACGTTCTTCATGGCCGAGGTGAGGATGTAGTTCTTGTACTTCGCCAGCGCGTCCTGCTTGTACTGGTCGGAGTCGACGCCGATCGCCCAGATCTTGTGGGTGGCGGCGGCCTTGATGACGCCCTGGCCGGACAGACCGGCGGCGGCGTAGACGACGTCGGCGCCCGCGTCGATCTGGCCGTTGGCCGCGTCCTCGCCCTTGTCGGGGCTGGAGAAGCCGCCCTCCTGGGCCGTCTGGGTCAGGTACTGCGACTCGACCTTGACGCCCTTCTTGGTGTCCGCGACGCCCTGCTTGTAGCCGGCCTCGAACTTGTGGATCAGCGGGACGTCCACGCCGCCGATGAAGCCGACGGTGTTGGTCTTGGTGGCCTTGGCGGCGGCGACACCGGCGAGGTAGGAGGCCTGCTCCTCGTGGAAGACGAGGTTGGCGACGTTCTTGGCGGTGAAGGAGTTGTCGTCGACGATGCCGAAGGTGATCTTCGGGTACTTGGCGGCGACCTCCTTGACCGCGGGCGCGTAGGCGAAACCGACGCCGATCACCGGGTTGTAGCCGGCCTTGGCCAGGTTCTCCAGGCGCTGCACCTTGTCCGCGTCCGACTCGTTGTCCTGCGGCTCGACCGCCGTGGACTTGTAGCCGAACTCCTTGTCGGCCTTCTCCAGGCCGGCCGTGGCGGCGTCGTTGAAGGACTGGTCGCCCTTGCCGCCGACGTCGTAGGCGAGGGCCAGGCCCTTGTCACCGCCGCCCGAGGAAGAGGAGCTGGAGGACTTTCCGCAAGCGGAAACGGTGACGGCAAGGGCCGCGGTTGCGACGCCTGCAACCGCGATTCGGGACACCCGGCGCATGGAACGAGACTCCTTTGTGCAAGCGCCCATCCAGGCGCTGGTTCCGCCGCAGCGTAACGCGCGTAGACCAGACGGAAAACCCCTTCTGTCCGGTCCGTTACCGAGCTGTGGCCACAGATGCGGCCCAGGTTACGGACAGCGGTACGCCCCTTGCGGGAGGCAAGGGGCGTACGGGCTCAATGGCCCCCTAAGGGCCTATTGCCGGGTCCCGTCGGGAGCCGGTCGGCGGATCACTTGGTGGCGACGGTGACCTTGCCGTCGATGATGTCCTGCTTGGCCTTCTCGACCGCGTCCACGACCTTGGTCATGGCCTTGTACTTCGGGTTGGAGTCCGCGAAGCCGACGCCGCCGGTCTTCAGCGTGCCCTCCACGACACCGCTCTCCGGCTTGCCCTCGTACACCGACTTCACCAGGTCGTACACCGCGCCGCCGACGTTCTTCAGCGCCGAGCCGAGGATGTAGTCCTTGTACTTGGCCAGCGCGTCCTGCTTGTACTGGTCGGAGTCGACGCCGATCGCCCACACCTTGGCCTCGGCGGCGGCCTGGATGACGCCCTGGCCGGAGAGGCCGGCCGCGTGGTAGATCACGTCGGCGCCCGCGTCGATCTGGCCGTTGGCGGCGTCCTTGCCCTTGTCGGGGCTGGAGAAGCCGCCCTCCTGGGCCGTCTGGGTCAGGTACTGCGACTCGATCTTGATCTTCGGGTTGACCGACTTGGCGCCCTGGTCGAAGCCGGCCTCGAAGGTGTGGATGAGCGGGATGTCGACGCCGCCGATGAACCCGATGTGGTTCTTCTTGGTCGCCGAGGCCGCGGCCACGCCCGCGAGGTAGGAGGACTGCTCGGCGGCGAAGACCATGTCGACCACGTTGGCGGCCTTGATGGTCGAGTCGTCGATCATGCCGAAGGTGACCTTCGGGTACTTCGCGGCGACCGCCTTGACGGCCGGCGCGTAGGAGTAGCCGACGCCGATAATCGGGTTGTAGCCCGCCTTGGCGAGGGTCTCCAGCCGCTGGATCTTGTCGGCGTCGGACTCGTTGTCGCTGGGCTCGACGTCCCGGCCGCCGATCTTGAACTCGTCCTCGGCCTTCTTGAAGCCCGCGTACGCGGCGTCGTTGAAGGACTGGTCGCCCTTGCCGCCGATGTCGTACGCGAGGCCTATGCCCTTGCCGGAGTACTTGCCGTCCTTGGACGTGCTCCCGGCGGAATCACTGCTGGACTTGCCGCACCCGGCGGCAGCGAGCGCGATGACCGCCACGGTCACCGCGGCTTGGGAGAACCTGGTCCTCCGAGAGAAATGACGCACAGCAAGCACCCTTTCGTCCCCACAGCACCTTCGTCGGCCCGCTTCCCCAATGTGCCGCCGCCGGTGGCGATTTCGGCGCACAGTAACGCGCGTAGAAGTGGAGGGGAACGGGGTTTCTCACGGCCGTTATCGAACCGTGCCGACACCGGGTTACGGCGGGGTGCCGCCGGTTACGCCCGGGTGACACAAGCGGACGAAGGGGCGCCAAACGGGGCGCCCCTTCGTCCGTGGGTCCCGGCTGTGCGGACGGTCAGGAGGCGGCGTCCAGCAGGGCCGCCGCCGTGAACAGCTCCACACCGACCGTGATCGCCGACTCGTCGGCGTCGAAGTCGCCCTGGTGCAGGTCGCGCACGGTCCGCTCGCCCGGGGTGCGCACGCCGAGGCGGGCCATCGCGCCGGGCACCCGCTCCAGGTACCAGGAGAAGTCCTCGCCGCCCAGGCTCTGCTCGGTGCCCTCCACGGAGTCCGGGCCGCGCCGGGTGACCATGGCGTCGCGCAGCAGGCCGGTGACGTCCGCGTCGTTGACGACCGGCGGGACCCCGCGGACGTAGTTGATCTCGGACTTGGCGCGGTGCAGGTTGGCGATCTCGTCGATGGCGGCGACGACGACGTCCGGCGCCTGGCGCCAGGTGTCGAGGTCCAGGCAGCGCACGGTGCCGGAGAGCTCGGCGTGCTGCGGGATGACGTTCGGGGCGTGGCCCGACTCGATCCGGCCCCAGGTGACGGCGAGGCCGCTGCGGCTGTCGACGCGGCGGGCGACCACCGCGGGCACGTCGGTGACGACGCGGGCGGCGGCGGTGACCAGGTCGGTGGTCAGGTGCGGGCGGGCGGTGTGGCCGCCGGGGCCGTCCAGGGCGACCTCCAGGCGGTCGCATGCGGAGGTGATGGCGCCCGTGCGCAGCCCGATCCGGCCGGCGTCCACCCGCGGGTCGCAGTGCACGGCGACGATGCGGCCCACGCCGTCCAGCGCCCCGCACTCGATGGCGTCGGCGGCGCCGCCGGGCAGCACCTCCTCGGCGGGCTGGAAGATCAGCCGCACCGGCCGCGGCAGCCGGCCCTGGCGGTCCAGGTCGGCCAGGACCAGGCCGGCGCCGAGGACGACGGTGGTGTGCACGTCGTGGCCGCAGGCGTGGGCGCGGTCCGGCACGGTCGACCGGTAGGCGCAGTCGCTCTTGGTGTCCGGGATGGGCAGCGCGTCGATGTCGGCGCGCAGGGCGAGCATGGGGCGGCCGCCGTCCCAGTCGCCGATGTCACACACGAGCCCGGTGCCGGTGGCGAGGACGCGCGGCTTCAGGCCGGCCTTCTCCAGGCGCGCCTTGATCGCCGCGGTGGTGCGGAACTCCTGGTTGCCGAGCTCCGGGTGCATGTGCAGGTCGCGCCGGAAGGCGACGAGCTCGGCACGCAGCGCCTCCGGCAGCGTGCCGGGGAGCACGGCTTCCCCGGGGAGGTCGACCTCGGACTCTGGTGACATCAGTTGCTTCACCCTCTTAAGCGTAGGACGCCGGGGTGGCCAACTGACCCGCGATCAACAAAAGTTCAGCCCGTCAGGGGAAGAAAATCTGGCCGCTCGACGCATGGGTGCGGTTCCGGATGGGTAGAACCCACCCTTTATCTACGGATACCACGTACGGCTTCCGCCCGGCGGTTCTGTTCACCTTTCGGAACCGGATCCCGGAATCATCACCGCCGCGCGACGGTTCCGCCACACACCGCACACGTCCGCGCGTCGCGGGCACCCTGCCCCTATGGACGCGTGCGGCTGCGGCGAGGAGCAGATCCCCTGGGACCTGACGCGATTCGGCTTTCTGGGCACGGCGGGCCTGGCCCTGGGCCTGCTGGTGGCGATGACCCTGGCGGGCTGGCTGCTGGTGGCGGCGGTGTCGCTGGTCCGGCGCCTGCGGCATCCGCCGGGGGTGGAGGAGGAGGGCGCGCCCGGCTCCCTCGGGGGGTTCACCTGGCGTACGGAGGATCCGCCCTGACATCCCGCGAACTCCTGGTGAACCCTCGGACGGGGGCCGCGGGCCGGGTCTAGGGTGCGGGTTCGTGACGACCGACACCCCGGATTTCATAGCGACCACCCGGACCTCGTACGACAGGATCGCCGACGCCTACGCCGAGGAGCACCCCGACAGCCTGGCCCACAGCCCCCTGGAGGCGGCCCTGCTGACCGCCTTCGCCGACCTCGTGAAGGCGACCGGCTCGCCGGCCCCGGTCGCCGACCTCGGCAGCGGCCCCGGCTACGTCACCGCCCGCCTCGACGCCCTCGGCCTGCCGGTGTTCGGCGTCGACCTCTCGCCGCGGATGGTGGAGCTGGCCCGCCGGGCCCATCCCGGGCTGCGGTTCCACGTGGGCACGATGACGTCCCTGGACCTGCCGGCGGAGGCGCTCTCCGGCCTCGTCGCCCTGTACTCGGTCATCCACGTCCCCGACGAGGACCTGCCGGCCGCCTTCGCGGAGTTCCACCGCGTCCTGGCCCCCGGCGGCCACGTCCTGATCGGCTTCCAGACCGGCGACGACGACCGCCTGCACCTGGCCGAGCGCTACGGCCGGGAGATCGACCTCGACTACTACCTGCGCACGCCCGACACGGTGGCCGACCACCTCACCAAGGCGGGCCTCCAGCTGACGGCCCGCGTCCTGCGCGAACCCCTGCCCCCGGAGACCCGCCAACGGGCGTTCCTGCTGGCCCGCAAGCCCGTCTGAGCGCTCGGCTGGCAGCGCGGCGTGCAACCCGCGGGGCCGTGTGAGCTGGTCGCGCGAGATCGCCGGCTTCCCGGCGCGCTCGTGCTGCCTGCCGCACCGCGGCGGCGACGCGCGGTCCGCCCCGGCCGGGCGCGGACCATGACCGAGGCCGAGTGGCTGCCGGCCCTCGGCGGACGCGGTGACGTCGCCCTCCCTCACGCGTCCCGGGTCGTGCCGACGCGGAGGACTCCCGCCGGCACGGCCGTCCAGCCCGGCCCCGCCTTGGGCGGCCGGACGGTGACACGCGGCTTCACGGCTCGCCCACCCAGGACGGCGAGCACGGCGGGTCGCTGCGTCGGACATCGCCTGAGACCGGCGCGGTGACGGTCGTTCTCCGCTTGTTCCCCGCGCCCCTTACGGGATGCGGCTCCACCCGAAGCCGGTCGGTCACACCGCGGTGACCGCCGACAGTCGGTGGACGTCGCGGGCCGTGTCCGTGACTCCGGAGAGGAAGCCCCGGGCGCGGGGGGAGGCGTGGTCGGTGAGCCATTCGGGGTCGATGTCGCAGACCGCGACGCGGACCTCGGTGCCGGCCAGGGCGAGGGGGAGGGTGTGGACGACCGTGGAGGGGAAGCTGAGGATGGTGCGGCCGACCGGGCCGCGGCGGGCGATGAGTTCGAGGGGGAGGTCGGGGCGGACGATCTCCAGGCCCGTCTCCACGGCCAGCAGGTGGAGTTTCTCCGTGCTCTCGCGGCGGTGGGTGAAGTACCGCGTGGCGCCGTGGGCCTTGGCGAGGGTGCGGACGGCCTCCAGGTAGCGGTCGGCGTCCACCACGCCGGTCTCCACCAGGGAGGTGCCCACCATGTCCGCGCCCTTGGTGATGCGGGGCGGGCCGAAGCGGGCGCGGGTCCAGGCGAAGGAGTTGGCCGAGACGGTGACGCCGTCCGGCTTCTCGTCCATCGGCATGGAGGTGAAGATCTCCACCCGGCGTGTGTCGCTGGGGGTCAGCCGGCGCCGGGCGGAGGAGGAGACCGGCGCGAAGAGCAGGTCCCGGGGGCCCGGGCGGCCGCCCTTGCGGTGCCAGCGCACCAGGCGCTCGCCCCGGGCGAGCTGGGCGACGAACTCCATCGTGGCCGTGCCGTCGTCGACGACGACCAGGTCACGGGCGCGGGTGATGGTCAGCAGGAGCTGGACGTAGCGGGAGAACGGGTCGCCCAGGACGATGCGGTCGGCGCGGCGCAGCAGGCCGGACAGACCGCCGATGGTCTGGAAGGGGGCCGAGGCGCCGCCCCGGGCCTCCTCCCAGCGGACCTCGTGGCCCTCCTCGCGGGCGAGTTCGGCCATGCGGCGCAGCTGGCCGCGGGTCATCGGATCGGTCGGGGACAGCACGACGAGGGTGAGCTCCGCGCCGGGCGCGTGGGCGTGCGCCCACTCCAGGACGTTCAGGAGCTGTACCGGGCTCTCGACGAACGCGAGAGTGGGGTTGCCGGCGGTTCCGGCGCGGCGGCTCATCGACGTAGGACCGTCCCCTTGTCAGTCGGGTGTCAGACGGTGACCGGCTCGCCCGCGGCGGCGGCGATCTCCGCCTCGGCGACGACGCCCGTGACGCGGCGCAGCTTCTTCATCGGGCCGAGCTCGGAGTCGTAGACCTTCTTGACGCCGTCGCCGAGGGACGCCTCGATCACGCGGATGTCGCGGACCAGGCGCTCCAGGCCCTGCGGCTCGACCGAGGCGGCCTGGTCCGAGCCCCACATGGCGCGGTCGAGGGTGATGTGGCGCTCGACGAAGACGGCGCCGAGGGCGACGGCGGCGAGCGTGGTCTGCAGGCCGGTCTCGTGGCCGGAGTAGCCGATCGGGACGTTCGGGTACTCCTTCTCCAGCGTGTTGATCACGCGGAGGTTGAGCTCCTCGGCCTTGGCCGGGTAGGTCGAGGTGGCGTGGCACATCAGGATGTTGTCGCTGCCCAGGACCTCGACCGCGTGGCGGATCTGCTTCGGCGTCGACATGCCGGTGGAGAGGATGACCGTGCGGCCCGTGGCGCGCAGGGCGCGCAGCAGCTCGTCGTCGGTGAGGGAGGCGGAGGCGACCTTGTGGGCGGGCAGGTCGAACTTCTCCAGGAAGGCGACGGCCTCGGTGTCCCACGGGGACGCGAACCAGTCGATGCCCTTCTCCTTGCAGTACTCGTCGATCTGGCGGTACTCGTCCTCGCCGAACTCCACCCGGTGGCGGTAGTCGATGTAGGTCATCCGGCCCCAGGGGGTGTCGCGCTCGATGTCCCACTGGTCGCGCGGGGTGCAGATCTCGGGGGTGCGCTTCTGGAACTTGACGGCGTCGCAGCCGGCTTCGGCGGCCACGTCGATCAGCTTGAAGGCGTTCTCCAGCTCGCCGTTGTGGTTGATGCCGATCTCGCCGCAGATGTAGACGGGCTTGCCGGGGCCGACCTCGCGGGAACCGAACTGACGCAGACGGGAGTTGGTGCTCATGGCAGGGAACTGTCCTTACTTGTCGAGGGAGTCGAGAGAGGGGCCGAGGATCCAGCTGGCGATCTCTCGGATCGCGCCGTCGCCACCGGGGACGGTGGTGACCGCACGGGCGGCGCCGCGTACCACGTCGTGGGCGCTCGCGACCGCCACGGGCCAGCCCACGAGGGCGAAGCACGGGAGGTCGTTGACGTCGTTGCCGACGTAGAGCACGCGCTCGGGCGCGATGCCCTGCTCCTCGCACCACTGCTTCAGTGCGAGGTCCTTCCGGTCGATGCCGTGCAGGACCGGGACCTTGAGCTTCCGGGCCCGGGCGGCGACGACCGGGTTCTGCTCCGTGGAGAGGATGAGCATCTTCAGGCCGCTCCTGCGCAGGGCGGCGATGCCGAGCCCGTCCCCGCGGTGCACGGAGACGAACTCCTTTCCATCGGCGTCGATCAGCACCCGGTCGTCGGTCTGGGTGCCGTCGAAGTCCAGTACGACCGCGTCGATGTCGTCGGCGGTCGGCAGCGAACCGGGGCGGTCCGCGTCGAACAGGGGCGCCAGGGCGCGGGCCCGGGCGAGGTCGTGCGGGTCGTCGATCTCCAGCACGCGGGCGGCGTCGGTGCGCACCAGCTCGGTGCGGCCGAAGAAGCGGTGCTGGTGCTTGCGGAAGCCGGCCGCGTGCATCGCGTAGGCGGCGCCGGTCTCCAGCAGGTCCTGGGGGCGGTCCTGGCGGCGCGGGCGGTAGGACTTGTCGTGGTTGACGCCGTAGCCGCCGCCGGTGGCCGCGTCGGCCTCCGCGACGGTGCCGGCGGCGACCTCGTCCTCGGCGTCGCGCCAGATGAACCCGTGGAACGGGGCGACGGTCACCGCGGTGTCCGCGCCGTTCTCCACGACCGCGCCGGCCACCCCGTCGATGTCCTCGCGGACGATGAACGGGCTGGTGCACTGCACGAGCAGCACCACGTCGACGGCCGCCCCGTGCAGCGCCTCGTGCGCGTCCATGGCGTGCAGGACGGCCGCCTCCGAGGTCGCCGTGTCCCCGGCGATGGCGGCGGGCCGCAGCACGACCTCGGCGCCGGCCTCGCGGGCGGTGGCGGCGATGGCCTGGTCGTCGGTGGAGACCACGACGTCCGTCACCAGACGGGACGCGAGGCACTCGCGCACCGCCCGTGCCACCAGCGGCACGCCGCCGACGGGGGCGAGGTTCTTCGCGGGCACGCCCTTGGAGCCGCCGCGGGCGGGGATCACGGCGAGCACGCGGCGCACGGTGGCCCCGGCGTCGGCCGGCGAGTCGGACATGGGGAGCACTCCTTGGGCGGGGTCGGCTGAGGTCTGATGGGCGGCGGAGCCGCCCTTCGGGGGCGCGGGGCTGTGGTGATCAGCGGCTCCGCCGCGGGGCGCGACCGGCCGAGACGGCGCCGCACCCGCACGACGACCGGAGCTGACGCTCACAACTCCCCCATCCGCCGGATGACGGGCGCCACCCGCTGCACCCCGTGCCGGTAGGCACCCCGCGCCGCGCGGCGCACGATCTGCCGGACCGGGCCGGGTTCCTTGTCATGGGCGGGAGCCCCGGGCAGCGGACTGCCGTCGGGTCCCAGGTGGTGGCGGGCGAGGATGCCGGGCAGGTAGCCGGGTGCGGTCGCGGGCGTGTAGTAGGGGACGAGAGGCGCCAAGGCGCCCGGCTGTGCGAGGAGTTTGGCGATGCGTTCCCGCGCCGCGTCGAAGGCGCCCGCGTACGTGCCGTCCACGGCGACGCCCTGGCGGGCCACCCACTCCTCGTCCGGCACCGGCCGGTGCCCGGCGTCGAGCTGGTCCCAGGAGGCCAGGCACCCGGAGCCGACGAAGTGGTGGTTGCCGAGCGTCTCGCGCACGCCCAGGTCGGTCAGGATGACGGTCGGGATACGACGGTGCAGGGATTCCAGCGCGGCCGTCGAACTGATGGTGACCAGCAGGTCGGTGCGGTCGAGGACCTCGCCCATGTTCCCGTACACCAGGCGGAAGTTGGCCGGCGCGTCAAGCCGCTGGACCAGCTTCTGGTAGGGCAGCTCCTCGATGTGCGTGGTGTGTTCGCCCGGCTTGGAGCGCAGCTTCAGCAGCACCTCGCGCTCGGGGTGCAGCCGTGCGTGCCGGATCAGCCGGTCGAGCAGGTAGACGCGGTCCTTGCGGGTGTCCGGGACGGACGGCTGGACGGCGAACACGACGGTGTACGGGTCGTGTTCACCCTCGTAGGCCGCGCCGCCGAGGAACGGCAGCGCCACCTCCGTCACCGACGAGGCGTCGGCGCCCACCCCTTCGTAGACCGCCCGGAAACGCTCGGCGTCCTGACGGGAGTTGGCCAGGACGAGGTCCGCGCCGTGCCGCAGCAGCAGACCGTCGGCGAGCTTCTCGTAGACGACGCCGACATAGCCGGTGACGACGACGGGACGCCGCTCGCGGCCCTCCCACACGCGCTTGAGGCCGTGCAGCATGGCCTGCACGCCGCCACCGACGAGCGCGAGCACGACGACGTCGTACGACTCCTCGGCCATGGCGCGCAGGAACTCGACCGCCGTGACCTCCGTGAGCGAGTCGGCGGTGACCCCGACCTCGGCCAGCTGGCGCGCGGTCGGGGTGGCCCGGCCGCGCAGCAGGAAACCGCTCAGCCGGAGGCCGACTTGCGCGCCCTCGCGCGGTGCGGCTTCCATGGACGCGCCCGGGGCGATCCGAGCCGCGGTCAACGCACCCCATTTCCAGCGGGTGTCGGAGTCCGCGAGTACCGCGATTCGCGTGGGCTTCGTTGAACTTGGTGGCACGTCCGAGACGCTAGGAAGCGATTCCGAGGCTTGGCCCAACCACACCTGTCCAAAAAGTTAACAACAGCCCGCCGAGAGCCGAACTGGCTCGCCAAATCCCCGGAAGCACATGGGATGCACCGTTCCGACACATGGAGTTCACCCCCCGTACGGTCACCGGAAAGCCTCGCCGCCGGGCCGCCTCCTAGGCTCTCGCCCGTGCCAAAGCTCTCCGTGATCGTGCCGTTCTACAACGTCCAGCAGTACGCCCCCGACACCCTCAGAAGCCTGCGTCTGAACGCCCGCCCGGATTTCGAGTTCGTGCTGGTGGACGACCATTCCAAGGACGAAACCCCGGCCATTCTCGAACGGGCGGCCGAGGAGCTCTCCGAGGTCGCGCAGGTGCGTCACATCCGTCATGAGCGGAACGGGGGGCTCGCCACCGCGCGCAACACCGGCCTGGACGCGGCGCGGGGCGAGTACCTGACGTTCCTGGACGGCGACGACTGGCTGGCGCCCGGCTACCTCGCCCGACTGGTGGGGGCGATCGAGGACTTGGGCTGCGACTTCGTCCGCACCGACCATGTGCAGGCCAGCGCCCGCGCCCGGACCGTGCACCGGGTGCCGCACGGGCGCCGCTGGGAGGTGCTCGACCCGCGCGCGGCGATCCTGCCCGCCGACCGCACGACGTCCGTGGACTACGCCTACGCCTGGGCCGGCGCCTACAGCCGCCGGCTGCTGGACAAGGGGCTGCTGCACTTCACCGACGGGCTGCGCACCGCCGAGGACCGGCCGTGGATCTGGAAGCTGCACCGTGAGGCGCAGTCCTTCGCCGTGGTGAGCCTGCTCGGCGTGTTCTACCGGCGCGGGGTGGCCGGCTCGCTGACCCAGATCGGCGACGCCCGCCAGCTCGACTTCATCCGCGCCTTCGACCAGGTGATCGAGGAGACGGCGACCGACCCGGACGCCGGCCGGCTGCTGCCCAAGGCCGTCCGCACGTACTGCGCGATCATCGCCCACCACCTGTCCGACGAGTCCAAGTGGGAGCCGTCGGTCGCCAGGCAGCTGCGCACGATGAGCGCGGCCGCCATACAGCGCATGCCGCAGGACGCGCTGGGTGACGTGCTGGAGACCATGGACATGCACCGCTCCTCCAAGCTGCGGCGGCTGCGGCGCCGGATCACCACTGCGAAGGCGGCCGCCTGATGCCCCGTACCACCCGCATCTACTGCGTCTCGACGCTGTACGGCGCCGCCACCCTGGCCGCCGCGCTGGACTCCGAGTGCTTCACCGACGCCGACCGCGAGCTGCTGCTGGTGTTCAACAACTCGGCGAACCCGGAGACCACGCCGGCCGTCGACGAGATGCCCGGGTTCGAGCCGCTGCGCGGCCACTTCGACGGCGTGCTGTCGTGGAACGAGGCCATCAGCCCCTTCCACCCGGGTGCCTGGGTGCCGCGCCCGGACGACGTCCCGCTCTTCGAGCGCTATCTGCGGCTGCTGTGGGACCTGGGCGACGACCGGGTGGAGCTGGTCATGGAGTCGATCCAGGTCGCGCCCGCGCTGACCGTGGCCCAGCTGTTCACCGACGCGCCCATCGATGTGTACGCCGACGGTCTGATGAGCTACGGCCCCACCCGCAACAAGCTCGACCCGCTGATCGGCACGCGCGTGCGCCGGCTGCTGCACCTGGACCTGGTGCCGGGGCTGACGCCGATGCTGCTGACGGAGTTCGAGGTGCCGGCGCAACTGGTGCCGACGGCCGCGTTCCTGAAGACGATGGGCGAACTGACCGCCACGGTCGCCGACCTGCCGGCGCTGCCGGAGAACGCGGCACTGCTGCTCGGCCAGTACCTGTCGGCGCTCGGCATCCTCTCCCCCGCGGAGGAGGAGGACCTGCACGTGCGGATGATGCGCGGGGCGGTCGAGCGCGGCCACCGCGCGATCGTCTTCAAGCCGCACCCCACCGCACCGGCCCGCTACAGCCGCGCCCTGGAGACCGAGGCCGGGAAGCTGGGCGTCGACCTCACCGTCCTCGACGTCCCCGTCCTCGCCGAGGCGCTGTTCGAGAAGTCGCCGCCCGCGCTGGTCGTCGGCTGCTTCTCCACCGCCCTGTTCACGGCCTCCGCGTTCTACGGCCTGCCGGTGGCCCGGCTGGGCACCGAGCCGCTGCTGGAGCGTCTGACGCCCTACCAGAACAGCAACCGGGTCCCGGCGGTCCTCGCCGACGCGCTGCTGCCGGATCTGGAGGGCAGGAAGGGCGAGGAGGTCGTCGCGACGGAGACGCTCAACGGCCTGGTGACCGCGGTGAGCTTCACCATGCAGCCGCAGATGCACCCCGGCCGGCGCGAGGACGCCGAACGCTACCTCGCGCGGCACTTCGGTCCGCGCACCCAGCGCTACTTCAAGCGCAAGCGGCTCACCTCGCTGGGTCTGCCGGGCGGCATCCCGGAGCGACTGGCCTTCCTGCCCAAGAGCGCCACCGCGCGCCGGGTGGTGCGCAGGGCGCGGGCGCTGAAGAAGGCCGTGAGGAAGTAAGAGGGTTCCCACGGCCGCCGGGTTGCCCGGGTTTGAGCAAACGCCGAGTAAATCGGAGACCAAGCCCGTTGAAATGCAGGATGAGGACTACATCACTCCTGTGATTCAACGGTGAAGCGGCTTCCGGGTCCCTAGGATCTCGATCCCAAGGATCCCGGAAGCCGCACTTCTTTCTCCGTCTTCTCCGTCTCCGTGAGGCACTCAATGACGAACCTCGGCCGGCTCTACCCCCTGCTCGACGACGTCCGGCTGCCGGACGACCTGCCCTACACCCAGTGCAGCACCTGGGAGCTGCAGTTCCTGTACCTCGTGGGGCGCCACCACCTCACCGGGCGGGAGAGGATCGTCGAACTGGGCTCGGGCGGCGGCGGATCGACGTACGCGCTCGCCATGGGCCTGAAGGAGAACCCGGAGTTCGACGAGAGGACCGGGCGGCTGCACGCCTACGACTTCTTCCGCGTCGGCAAGGGCACCTTCGCCTCGGAGAAGTTCTTCGCCTCCGGGCACAAGCCCGCGGACGACGACTCCTTCCTCGACGACTTCCGCGGCCGGCTCGCACCCTTCCTGCCGTTCCTGGAGATCCACGCCGGCGACCTGTGGCAGACCTCCGACCCGGACGACAAGAGCCCCGTCGAGTTCCTGCACATCGACATAGCCAAGACCGCCCGGGTGTTCCGGTGCGTGGCCGAACGCTTCCTGACCCGGATGCAGCCCGGCACGGTCGTCCTGCACCAGGACTTCGCCGGCCCCCGGCTGCCGTGGCTGCACCACAGCACGGGCGCCCTGCTGCCGTACATCGAGATCGCGGGCCCGCCGATCCGCTCCACGCTCGCCTTCGAGGTGACGAAGCCGATTCCGGAGGACGTCCTCACCCGCATCGCCGAGGACGCCTACACCGTCGACGAGAAGCTGGAGCTGATCTCCGCCGTCCAGCAGCGCGTCGACCGCGACCACACCGACGGCATCCCCTTCAGGTCCGTGCTGGAGCTGGCCAAGGCGTACGTCGCCCACTACGCCGGCGAGCACCGGCGGGCGTGGTCCATCGCCAGGCCGCTGCGCCGCGACGCCTACCTCGGCCGCACCCGCGCCGACCACTTCGAGCAGCTGCGCAGGGCCTACGAGGCGGACGCGCCGCGGATCTCGCCGGTGACACGGCTGAAGAAGCTGCTGGTTGGCAAGAGGTAAGAGCGCTTTCACAGCCGGTAAGAGAAAAAAGTGCCAAGAGAAACGCGGAGGACCACCTTCCGACGCGGTCCGTTGGGCTGCGGTTAACAGAAGCTCCATAGCTTCGCGCAGCATGACCCAACAGGACATACGTCCGCCCGCCCACGCCCCGGCTCCCCTGGCCCTCGCGTCGGTGGAGCCGGAACCGACCGGGCGGGCGCTGATCTCGTACGTCCTCCCCGTCTACAACGAACAGGACGGCATCACCGCCTTCCACACCGAACTGACCGCGGCCCTGGACGCGCGGCCCGAGTTCGACGTCGAGCTGGTCTACGTCAACGACGGCTCCACGGACGGGTCGCTGGCCCTGCTGAAGGAGCTCGCGGCCGGCGATCCCCGGGTCCGGGTCGTGGACTTCGCCCGCAACTTCGGGCACCAGATCGCCATCACCGCGGGCCTGGACGTGGCCCGCGGTGACGCGGTGATCGTGATGGACACCGACCTCCAGGACCCGCCGAAGGTCAGCCTGGAGCTGGTGGACGCCTGGCGGGAGGGCGCCGAGATCGTGCACGCGCGCCGGCGCACCCGGCAGGACACCGCGTTCAAGAAGGCCACGGCGCACCTGTACTACCGCCTCCTGCGCTCCTCCACCGAGGTCGACATCCCCCTGGACACCGGGGACTTCCGGCTGCTGGACCGCAAGGTCGCCGACGAGCTGCGCCGCTACCGGGAGCGCAGCCGGTTCGTGCGCGGGATCGTCGCCTCGATGGGCTACCGGCAGACCGAGGTGGCCTTCGACCGGGACGAGCGGTTCGCGGGGGAGACGAAGTACCCGCTGCGCAAGATGGCCCGGCTCGCCATCGACGGCATGACCAGCTTCTCCACCGCCCCCCTGAAGATGATCACCCGGCTGGGCTTCGCGGTCCTCACCCTGTCGCTGGTGGGCATCCTCTACGCGCTCGCCATGAAGTTCTTCCGGCCCGAGATCACCGTCTCCGGCTGGACGATGCTGATGTGCGTCGTGCTGTTCCTGGGCGGCACGCAGATGCTGTCGCTGGGGGTCATCGGCGCCTACATAGGGCGCATCTACAGCGAGGCGCAGGGGCGTCCGCTGTACCTGGTGCGCGAGGTGATCGGCGGGGACGATGACGGCCGTTGAGACCACCGCCGAGACCAGCGCGCCGCCGCGGACCCTGCGCCAGCTCGTCCGCTACACCCTGATCGGCGGCAGCGGCGTCGCGATCGACATGGTCGTCTTCCTGCTGCTGCACAACGTCGCCGGGATGGACGAGCAGGTCGCCAACTGGATCAGCACCACCCTGGGCATCGCCAACAACTTCGTGCTGAACGCCCTGTTCACCTTCGAGCGGCGGGACCGGATCGTCGTCCGCTTCCTGCGCTTCTACGCCGTCGGGCTGACCGGCATCGGCCTGACGGACCTGCTCTTCCTCGCCTTCACCGACGGACTCGGGATCGACGCCAACCTCGTCAAGGCGGGTTCACTGCCGCTGGTCCTGGCGCTCCAGTTCGTGCTCAACAGAAAGTGGAGCTTCGCATGAACCTCGGCATCATCGGCGCGGGCGCGACCGGGCTGACCGCCGCCTGGGACGCCGTACGCGCCGGACACCAGGTCACCGTCCTGGAGGCCGCCGACGAACTCGGCGGCCTCGCCGCCTCGTTGGAGGTGGGCGGCGTCCCGCTGGAGCGCTACTACCACCACATCTTCCGCAGCGACCGGGACATGATCGCCCTCGTCGAGGAGCTCGGTCTCGGCGAGGCGCTGCGCTTCCACAAGCCGACCACCGGCATCTACCGCGGCGGGCGGCTCATCGACTTCACCACCCCGCTGCAGATGCTGCGCTTCCCGGAGTTCTCCCCGCTGGACGCCGTGCGCTTCGCCGGTTCCTCGGCGCTGCTGAAGGCGGTCGGCAACGGCGAGCGGTTCAACGACCGCACGGCGCTGGCCTGGCTGCGGCGCTGGGCCGGCACGAAGGCGACGGCGGCGGTCTGGGAGCCGCTGCTGCGCGGCAAGTTCGGCGACCGCGCCGAGCAGGTGTCGATGGCGTGGCTGTGGGCCCGCATCCACTGCCGGACCTTCGAACTGGGCTATGTGGACGGCGGGTTCGAGCGGGTCTACGCGGCGCTGCGCGACGGCGTCGAGGAGCGCGGCGGCAAGGTGGAGTTCGGCAAGGCGGTGGAGTCGATACGGCAGGACGGTGAGCTCGCCTCGGTGCGCTGCGCGGACGGCTCGTCGTACACGTTCGACCACCTGATCGTCACCACCCCGCAGCCCGCCTTCGCGAAGGCGGCGGGTCTGCCGTCCGACGACGTGGTGTGGCGCAACCAGTACCTGGGCGCCACCTGCTTCGTCCTCGAACTCGACCGCAGCGTGATCCCGTACTACTGGCTCAACATCAACGAGCCCGGCTTCCCCTTCCTCGCGGTCGTGGAGCACACCAGGATGATCGACCCGTCCGTCTACGGCGGCCGGCACATCCTCTACGTCGGCAACTACGTCGAGCGCGAGGACTGGCGCTTCACGACCGACCCGGGCGAGCTGCTGTCGCGCTTCGTGCCGTATCTGCGGCGGATCAACCCGGACTTCGACGCCTCCTGGATCAAGGAGTGGCACTTCTCGAAGGCCGGGTTCGCGCAGCCGGTGGTCACCCCGGAGTACCGGGCGCTGATCCCCGGCCACGAGACGCCGCTGAGCCGGGTCACGCTGGCGACCATGGCGCAGATCTACCCGCAGGACCGGGGCCAGAGCTACTCGGTGGCCCTGGCCCGCAAGGTCACCCGCTCGCTCGGCCTGACTTCCTGACGCACAGCACGGTCCTGGCACCGGAGGTCGCGGGCGGGCAGTCGTAGACCGCCCTGATCCGCCGCCACAGCTCCGGGTCGACCTTCCCGGGCCGGAACCAGGGCCGCTCCAGCACCGCGTACGGGGCCGGGTCGTGGTCGACGCAGTCGGCGTTCTCCTTGAACGACGTCAGGTCGGCCACGTCCGGCAGGTAGCGGGTGCGCTGGAGGAACGTGGCGATGGGGTAGCGGCACCGGGCCGGGTGGTCGACGTAGTACGTCATGTCGCCGAAGGCGAGGTAGAGCACCGGCGCGTTCGCCGGCAGCTGTGCCCGGATGCGGTCGGCCTCCTGCCGCGTCAGCCGCAGCCCCTCCAGGTACTGGGCGCTGGTCTCGGTGACCTTGCCGTACTGCACCAGGTGCGGGGAGCCCGGCCAGATGGCGGCGGCCAGCAGGACCACGCCCGCCACGGCGACGGGAACCGCGGACCGGCGCCCGGGCTCCGTGCGGGCGAGGGCGACGTCCGCGGCGGCCGCGAGCAGCGCGACCAGGCCCGCCGTCCACACCTCCCAGGGCCGTTGCAGGCCCCTGGGCAGCTGGGCGTAGAGCACGGGCAGGACGCCGTAGAGCAGCGAGACGGCGCCGAAGCACCACGGCGGCGACCTGCGCGCGCCGCCCACCGCGAGCCCCCAGACGGCGGCGGCGAGGACGGGCATCTGGGCGGCGTGGTAGAGGAACCAGTTGCCCTGCACGACCACGACGGCCTGGGCGGCGACGAAGGCGGTCAGCGCGACCAGGAGCAGTTCGGCCCGGCGCAGCCGCCCCGGCACCCGGGCCAGGACGAGCAGCAGCGCGCCCGGCAGCAGGAGCAGCACGGGGGTGGCGACGGCGCGGTCGGCCAGGAAGTCGACGGTGCGGTCGAGGATGACGTGCGGGTGGACGCCGGTGCGGCTGAGCGCCGACTGGTTGATCTGCGGCATGTCCTTCAGCCACTGCCGCTCGTGCGAGCCGGCGGCGAAGGTGAGCAGCAGCAGGGCCGCCGACGCCGCCCCCGCGACGACGGCGACCCGGACGGCACGGCCCCGGTCGGCGACGTACACGAGCAGGATGCCGATGGCGGCGGTGGCGGCGGTGGAGTACTTCATCATCACCGCGAGCCCGAACGGGAGCGCGGCCAGCAGGGCCGCCCGCCAGGGCCGTTCGGGGCGGAGCGCGGCGGCGACGCCGAACACGGCGAAGACGACGGCGCTCCACTCGGGCTGGAGGAAGTCGTTGCGCGGGGCGAGGGTGAGGGCGAGGCCGGTGGCGCCCGCGGTGAGGGCCGCCTCGCGCGGGGTGACGTGGCGCAGCAGGGCGGCGTGGAGGGCGTAGGCGGCGGCCGAGGCGAGCAGGGCGCCGCAGGCTCCGATGAGGGCCTCGCGGGTGAGGGTGCCGCCGGCGAAGGAGGTGATCCGGTCGAGGATCGCGATGAACCACCGGTAGCACAGCGGCCGGTGGGTGAAGACCTCCGACGGCGAGTAGCCGGCCGCGCGGCCGGTGCGCAGGGCGGCGAGGACGTAGTGCAGGTCCCCGGTCAGCCGCCGGGTGGCCACGGTGTACACCACGGCCACCGCGGACGGCAGGGCGACCGCCGCCCACCACAGGGGTGAGCGGCGGCCGGTGGTGCGCGGCCGGACGTCGACGTCGCCGGCCAGGGTGGTCGCCATGCTCAGCCGCCCAGGATGACCCGCAGGTCGGCGGCGTTGGCCTCGGTGACCTTCCACAGCTCCTGCTGGCGGCCGTGCACGTCGGCCACGGTCTTGGCGTGGTCGGCGAGCAGGTCCCGGGAGCGCTCGACGAGCCGCGCCGCGAGGTGGCGGTCGTGGACGGAGACGCCCCACTCGGGGCGCTCGATGTCACGCAGGAAGTACGCCATCTTCGGGTGCGAGATCAGGCTGATGATGGGCGTGCCGCAGCCGAACGGGATCATGCCCGCGTGGCCGCGCATGCCGATGACCAGCTT
Organism: Streptomyces sp. 7R007; assembly: GCF_054850255.1. NCBI lineage: Bacteria > Bacillati > Actinomycetota > Actinomycetes > Kitasatosporales > Streptomycetaceae > Streptomyces > Streptomyces sp. 7R007. Next base: position 160,001 of record NZ_JBTWMV010000003.1, read on the forward strand.
GGTGCGGGCGTAGAGGTCCAGGATCTCCTTGTTCTCGAAGTCGTACATCGGGATGACGGGCATCGAGATGCCGTGCTCCCGGCGCAGGTCGAAGGCGATCTTCTCGTCGTCGAGCGAGTGCGCCACGCACTGGACTTCCGCCAGCTGCCCCAGGTCCCGTACCGCCTGGGCCATCTGGGCCAGGAAGTAGCCGTAGTCGTGGCCGAAGCGCAGGCCCGCGCGGTCGTAGGCGGCGTTGATCAGGATGGTGTCGTCCCGCTTGACCGGGTCCTGCCAGTCCGGCACGAGCTGGCGGGTGACCGTCGTCGGGCAGGGCTGGAAGCGGATCTTGTCGTGCAGGTGGGCCGGGAGCATGGCCCGCACCTTCTCGATCGAGCCGTGGTTGCGCAGGCCGAAGAAGGCGGACTGCTCGACCAGCAGCCGCAGCGACTCGCGGAAGCGGCTCGCCCGGTAGGACTGGCCGTCGAAGGCGTTGAAGCCGACGGCGTAGACGGCGATCGGCACGTCGATGCGGCGCATCGTCTCGTCCGGGACGTTCCACTGCCAGGCGCTGTTGCCGTTGGGCATGGTGTCCGGGATGAACAGGCCGCCGCCGCCGATGACCAGGCCGCGGCGGGCGTTGACCCGCTCCAGGGCGGCCTCGTCGAAGAGGCGGTGGGCGTGGACGGAGTGCCAGCGGCGGGAGGAGGTGTCCGGGCCGAAGGCCGAGCGGACCGACTCCGGCAGCAGCTTGTCGCCGGCGTTGCCCTGCCGGTCCATGTAGAACGCGACGTGCGCCAGCTGGTCCTCGGGGGCGCCGAGTTCCTGGGCCGGCACGGAGGAGGCGCGCTGCACCCACAGGCGGCTGGAGCGGTGCGTGGGGTCGACGGCGAGGCCGGCCGTGGCGTACTTCAGCGCCTGGGCGTTGTCGCCGTGCACCCAGGCCATCTGGGCGAGGCGGGCGTAGGCGGTCGCGGCCCGGTTGGGGGCGGCGGTGGCCATCAGCAGCTGCGCCTTGGCCTCCTCGTAGCGGGAGACGCTCATCAGGGCGTGGCCGAGCACCTCGTGCGGCCAGGCCTCGTCGAGCGGGATGCGCACGCTGGAGAGGATGTCGACGGCGTCCTGGTAGTCGCCGTTCGCGATGTGCGCGGCGGCGACCTTGCGGGCCACCTCCACGTCGCCGGTGCGGGCGACGTGCGGGGTGCCGTAGTGGACGAGCAGGTCGTGGTGGAGGCCGCCGGAGGACTCCATGTAGGCCGCGTGGAACTCGGCGTCGGTCAGCTCGAACTCGCGCCACTTCTCCTCGGCCTGGCTGTAGCCGGCCTCGCCGCCCTGCCACGGCTTGTGGCGGCCGGTGAAGTGCAGGATCGCGGTGTCCTCGGGGACCGGCAGGTCGCCGGACAGCCGCCGCTTGACGAAGTTGTAGCGCGGGTCGAGGCGCACGAAGTCGCCGTCCAGGACGGCGTTGAGGATGCCCTGGTCGTGCTTGTCGAGCTCGTAGTCGCCGGAGCGGCCGCACGCGTCGAGCCGGGCGCAGAACTCGTCGCTGAGGTACTCGCGCTGGATGACCAGCAGGCCGGAGTTGAGCTTGTGCTGCCCGTAGAAGAACTGCGGGACGGCCGCGAGCCCCTCGCGCAGCTGGAGCAGTTCGCTCAGGTCGCCCAGGACCACCATGTCGGTGTCGAGGGTGATGATCGTGTCGTACTCGCGGATCCGGAAGACGTCCAGGATGAAGTACGCCTTGCGCACCAGGTAGTTGTCCTGGTCGCCCTTCTTGTACGAGTCGTAGTGGTCGGCGTCGACCCGCTTGAAGACGACCCGCGGGTGCAGGTCGCGGATCCGGGCGAGGGAGCCGGGGCGCAGGTCGTCGTAGAGGACGACGAAGTCCTCGCACACGCCCGGGTTGGACAGGGCGAGGCTGCGCAGCAGGACGAGGAAGCCGGGCAGGTAGTTCTCGTCGACGAAGGACGCGAAGGCGATTCGGCGCTTGCCGGTGAGCGCGGACGCGTCGGTCGCCGGGGCCCGCGTCGCGGACAGGGTGGTCGTGGTCATCGCAGGGATATCCTCATGTCGGTCACGCTCTGGGCCCGCTGCATGACCCAATCCTTCTCGCTGGTGTATTCGTGCACGGACGTGATGGCCAGTTTCATCGCCTCCTGCACGCGGTAGGCGCCGGACTCGTAGAAGTCGAAGCCGATCAGGTCGAGCTTCGGGCTCACGTCGAGGAAGTCCAGCAGCCACAGCATGTTGAAGCCGGTGGTGGGGATGCCCGACCAGGTCTCGGTGGAGACCTTGCCGATGTTGCGCATGGGCCAGCGCAGCGACTCGTCACCGAGGTAGGTCTGCGCGCCGGGCACCAGCCGGTTGCGCAGGGAGTACTTCCAGTCGCCGGAGATGCCGCCGAAGACCAGGCGGGTGGTGACCTGCTTCTCCCAGTTGAAGCCGTGCTTGTGGATGGTGGCGTGGATGTCCGTCCGGCTGCCGGTGTGCCTCGGGTCGATCCTGTACGAGTTGAAGCGCACCACCAGGTCGTACGAGTCGATCTCGGCGCCCATGGAACTGGCGCCCACCCGGCCGGAGTTGGCGATCAGGCAGATCGACTTGCCGGCGATCTGGTTGCGGAACTCGCCCAGGCTGATCCACTGCACGCCGCCGATGGTCGGGTCGGCGACCGGACCGCGCATCCGGGCGCGGCGCTGCTCGGCGTAGAGGGCGAGGGCCTCGGTGAGGGCGGGCAGGTCGACGCCGGGGACGGCGGTGCGCAGGTCCAGGTACTGGCTGAGCAGGTCCTGCCGGTCGCCCACGGGGGCGTCCTCGGCGGCCAGCGAGAGCAGCGCTCCCACCAGGCGGGGCTCGGCCTCGGTCCAGTCGCCGACGGCGTGCGCGGCCAGGCCCTCGGCCCACACGTCGGTGGCGGGGCGCCGGGTGAACTCCTCGGCGCGCGGGTTCTGCCGCCGCAGCAGGGCGAGCAGCTCGCGCTCCTTGTCGCCGGCCAGGCGCAGGCCCGCGATGCGGTTCCTGACGCCGAAGCCGTCGTCGTTGGTGAGTTCCAGGTACTTCTCGTACGCCTCGAGCGCCTCGGTCTCGTCGCCCAGGGCCTCCAGGAGGCGGGCGCGCAGCCGCCAGCCGGCGCGGGAGTTCTTGCGCTGGGCCAGGACGGTGTCGCTGATGACCAGGGCGAGGTTGAGCTCGTCGTCGTAACCGGCCTCCAGGGCCTTGTTGGCGACGGCGAGGAGGGCGTCCAGCAGCTCGTTGCCGATGCCGGAGGCGGGGGTCGCGGCGCCCTTGACGGCGCGCTTGAGCAGCGCGGTGGGGCCGCCGGCCGAGGCGGGCGCGGGGGCGGCCACCGAGGTGGTGCCCCACACGACGAGCAGCTTGCGCAGCTGTTCGGCGAGTTCGACGCGGCGGCGGTCGATGCTGCCGACGAGTTTGCCGCTGTGCACGGCACAGGCGCGCAAGCAGTCGTCCAGCTCCCCTCCACGTGCGCGTGCCCGTCTGTTCTGGACCCTCGTCATGGCACTCCTGGGTATGTGCAAAGTAACTGCTGTGAAACTGCGTCGTTCGCCGGCTTTACCGCGGCGTGGGGGGATGCTGGGAAAAATTAGGAAGCGAAAACGACGTCCAGGTGAACCGATGGGAACCGAAGAGAGAATCGTTGGCTGGTCAATCAAGGCTTCACCACGATTCGGACTATTGGCACCGACGCATCCATAGACCCCCTTCGCGCCGTCTCGGGGCCCTGGACAGGCTGCGTCTCGCCGCGGCATCAGTTCCCCACGCTGCACTCGCCTTTCGCCTACGGACGTCTCGGTATTCAGGTCTCGCCGTGCGACGCACTAGTGAATCTGACGGTGCTTCAGCAGCCGCTGGGCGTGGACCGGGTGCTCGGGGTGTGCTGGACGCTGTGGGCGGAGGTGCGCTTCTACGCGCTGTTCGCGCTGCCGACGGTGGCGCCCGGGGCGAGCCGCCGGCGGGTGCTGCTGTTCTGCGGCGGCTGGACGGTTGCGATCGCGCGGGGTCCGCGCGACCCGCTGCCGGACGCCGTGCCGATGCCCGAGTACGCGCCGTTCTTCGTCGGCGGGGTCGGGCTGTACCTCGTCCACCGCGACCGGCGGGACGCGCACGGGTGGGGCGTGGTCGCCATGAGCCGGCTGATCGGGCAGCACCACGCGGTCGCCGGGCTGTGGCGGGCGCCGGGCGCCGACGCCTTCTCCTACCGGTCGGCGTTCGGGATCGTGCCGGTGGTGACGCTGGGCTTCGGGGCGGTCGGGGCGCCGACGCCGGCGCCGGCCTGGCTGATCCACCGGTATGCGGAGGTGCCGTTCGGGCCACGGCCGAGGCGGGCGCCGGCGTCACCCTGAGCGGCCCTCAGGCCGAGCGGCCGTATCTGGCCTCGATGCCCGCCACGACCAGCGCCAGCCCCTCCTCGAACTGCCGGTCGTAGTCCTCGAAGATCTCCGCGCCGGCGGCGGCCGACAGCGGGAAGTCGGCCAGCAGCCGCGCGCGTTCGCCGACGTCGTAGCCCTCGCGGCGCTCGCCGGGCAGGGGCCGTACGCCCTGTTCCTCGGTGACGAAGCCGATGGTGTACGCGTACAGGGTCGAGGTCGCCCTGACCGCCTGGGCGAGGGTGAAGCCGGCGGCCGTGAACAGGCGCAGGTTGTCCTCCATCTGGTGGGCGTGGTCGGTGCCGGTGAAGCGTGAGCCGCTGTAGACCTTGGCGCCGTCGCGGTAGCCGAGCAGGGCGGCGCGCAGTCCGCGGCCGAACTTCAGCAGCCGGTCCTGCCAGGTGTCGTCCGGGTCGAGGGCGGTCCCGGCGACCATGCGGCGGTACATCTGCGTGGCCATCTCGTCCAGCAGGGCCTGCTTGTCCTTGAAGTGCCAGTACAGGGCCGGTGCCTTGACGTCCAGCTCCCTGGCGATGGCGCGCAGGGTCAGGCCCTCCAGGCCGACCTCGTTCAGCAGCTTCAGGGCGGTGTCGGCGACCCGTTCCCGGTCCAGGGGCTCGCGCTTTCCCGTCCCCGCGGTCCGCCCCGTCTGCGCGCTCTTTCCCGTACTCACGCTCTTTTCCGTGCTCACGCTGCACAGCTTGACACCTTAACGGCGTTAAGGGCACTCTCGGAGCGAGGGAACTTAACGACGTTAAGGGGAGTGGATCATGGACGCGGACGTGGTGGTCGTGGGCGCCGGCCCGACCGGACTGGCGCTCGGCATCGACCTCGCCCGGCGCGGGGTGGACGCGGTGGTGGTGGAGCGGGGCGAGCGGCTGGCCCGGGGCTCGCGCGGCAAGGGGATCCAGCCGCGCACCCAGGAGGTCTTCGACGACCTCGGGGTGATCGACGCGCTGTGGGCGGCCGGCGGGGAGTACCCGGTCGGAATGATCTGGCAGGACGGGCAGCAGGTCGGCGAGCACCAGATGATGGACCCGGACGAGGACGCCGACGAGGACTCGCCGTATCTGCTGCCGCTGATGGTGCCGCAGTGGCGCACGCAGGAGATCCTGTACGCGCGTCTGCGGGAGCTGGGCGGAGAGGTGGCCTTCGGCCGGGAACTCGTCGGCCTCGACCAGGACGCGGACGGCGTCACCGCGCACTTCGCGAGCGGCTCGCCCGTGCGCGCCCGGTACGCGGTGGCCGCGGACGGCGGGCGCTCGGCGGTGCGGCAGGCGCTCGGGGTGGGGATGACCGGCGAGACGGTCGACCCGAACCCGGTCCTGGTGGCGGACGTGCGGATCGGCGGCCTGGGCCGCGAGTACTGGCACATCTTCCCGCCGCACGGTCAGGGCGGGGGCTTCCTCGCGATCTGCCCGCTCGCCGGGACGGACGAGTTCCAGCTGGTGGCGCAGTTCCCGGAGGGCACGGACGTGGACGTCAGCCTGGCGGGTGTGCGCCGGGTGGTCGGGGAGCGCACGCACCTCGACCCCGCCGCCGTGACGGACCTGTCCTGGTCCTCCGGCTTCCGTCCCCGCGCCGCCCTAGCCGACCGCTTCCGCGCCGGGCGGGTCTTCCTCGCCGGGGACGCGGCGCACGTCCACTCCCCCGCCGGCGGACAGGGCCTGAACACCAGCGTCCAGGACGCCTACAACCTGGGCTGGAAGCTGGGGGCGGTGCTGCGGGGCGGGGCGCAGGAGTCGCTGCTGGACACCTACGAGGAGGAACGGCGGCCGGTCGCGGACCAGGTGCTCGGCCTGTCGACGGCCATCCACCGCGACGAGGCCCGGCGCGGGAAGGCGACGCGGCAGCTGGGGCTGGGCTACCCGGAGTCGTCGCTCACGGCCGAGACCCGGGCGGAGGCGACGGGCCTGCGGGCCGGCGACCGCGCGCCGGACGCGAAGGCGGGGGACGTCCGCCTCTTCGACGCGTTCCGCGGCCCGCACTGGACGCTGCTCGGCGCGCGCGCCGACATCCCGGGCGTGCGGTCGCTGCCGGCCGTCCCCGACTCCTACGGCCCCGGCGTCTTCCTGGTCCGCCCCGACGGCTACGTCGGCTGGGCGGGTGACTCGGCGGCGGGACTCGACGCGTACGTCACCCGCCTCGGCCTGCGCTGAGCCAGGGGCCCGGCAGCCCCGCGGCCTACGCGCTCGCCAGCGACAGCTTCACCGCGAACCCGAGGAACAGCGCCCCCGCCGCCGAGGTCGCCGTCGCCGCCAGCCGCTTGCGGCGCCGGAAGGCCTCGGCGAGCTTGGTGCCGCCGAATATCAGCGCGCTGAGGTAGAGGAAGCTGGCGAGCTGGGCGAAGGCGCCGAGCACGACGAAGGACAGCGCGGGACAGGCGTATCCGGGGTCGACGAACTGCACGAAGAAGGCGACGAAGAACAGGATCGCCTTGGGGTTGAAGAGGCTGACGACGAGCGCCCGCCGGTAGGGCCGCTCGTCGGCGGCGACGGGCTCGTCGGCCCGCGCCTCCCGCTCCCGCCGCGACCGCCACATCCCCCACGCGGCCCGCATCATGCCGACCGCGAGGTACGTCAAGTACCCGGCCCCCGCGTACTTCACGATCCCGAACAGCACGGCGTTGGCCCGCAGCAGCGAGGCCACCCCGGCCGCCGACAGGGTCATCAGCACGGCGTCCCCGCACCACACCCCGGCCGCGGCGGTGTACCCGGCCCGCACACCCCTGCGGGCGGCGACGGACAGCACGTACAGCGAGTTGGGCCCGGGCAGCAGGATGATCAGGACGAGCCCTGCCAGATAGGTGGGGAGATCGACGACACCGAACATGTCGGGGAGTGTCGCACGCGCCTACGACATCTCAGAAGGCGTCGCTGGGCACGTAGGTCCCCCAGACCTCCCGCAGCGCGTTGCACACCTCGCCCACCGTCGCGCGGGCCTTGAGGGCGTCCTTCATCGGGTACAGGACGTTGTCCTCGCCCTCCGCCGCCTTCTTCAGGGCCGCCAGGGCGGAGTCGACCGCCTGCTGGTCGCGTTCCGCGCGCAGCCTCGCGAGGCGTTCCGCCTGCTGGGCCTCGATGGCCGGGTCGACGCGCAGGGGCTCGTACGGCTCCTCCTCGTCGAGCTGGAAGCGGTTGACGCCGACCACGACCCGGTCGCCGGCGTCCGTCTCCTGGGCGATGCGGTAGGCGTTGCGCTCGATCTCGTTCTTCTGGAAGCCGTGCTCGATGGCGGAGACCGCGCCCCCGAGGTCCTCGACCTTCTGCATCAGCTCCAAAGAGGCCGCCTCCACCTCGTCCGTCATCTTCTCGATGACGTAGGAGCCGGCGAAGGGGTCGACCGTCGCCGTCACGTCCGTCTCGTAGGCCAGCACCTGCTGGGTGCGCAGCGCCAGCCGGGCCGACTTGTCGGTCGGCAGCGCGATCGCCTCGTCGAAGGAGTTGGTGTGCAGGGACTGGGTGCCGCCGAGGACCGCCGCGAGGCCCTGCACGGCGACCCGCACCAGGTTGACCTCCGGCTGCTGGGCCGTGAGCTGGACACCCGCCGTCTGCGTGTGGAAGCGCAGCATCATCGACTTGGGGTTCTTCGCCCCGAACTCCTCGCGCATGACCCGCGCCCAGATGCGCCGCGCCGCGCGGAACTTGGCGACCTCCTCGAGGATCGTCGTACGGGCCACGAAGAAGAAGGACAGGCGCGGGGCGAAGTCGTCGACGTCCATGCCGGCCGCGACCGCCGTGCGCACGTACTCGATGCCGTCGGCCAGCGTGAACGCGATCTCCTGCGCGGGCGAGGCGCCCGCCTCCGCCATGTGGTAGCCGGAGATCGAGATGGTGTTCCACTTCGGGATCTCGGCCCTGCAGTACTTGAAGATGTCGGCGATCAGGCGCAGGGAGGGCTTGGGCGGGAAGATGTACGTGCCGCGGGCGATGTACTCCTTCAGCACGTCGTTCTGGATCGTGCCGGTGAGCTTGTCCGCGCCCACCCCCTGCTCCTCGGCGACCAGTTGGTACAGGAGCAGCAGCAGCGCCGCCGGGGCGTTGATCGTCATCGACGTCGACACCTTGTCCAGCGGGATCCCGCCGAACAGCACCCGCATGTCGTCGACCGAGTCGATCGCCACGCCCACCTTGCCGACCTCGCCGTGCGCGATCGGCGCGTCCGAGTCGTGGCCCATCTGGGTGGGCAGGTCGAAGGCGACCGACAGACCCATCGTGCCGTTGGCGATCAGCTGCTTGTAGCGGGCGTTGGACTCCGTCGCCGTGCCGAAGCCGGCGTACTGCCGCATGGTCCAGGGGCGGCCCGTGTACATCGACGGGTAGACGCCGCGCGTGAAGGGGTACGAGCCCGGCTCGCCCAGCTTCTCCGCCGGATCCCAGCCCTCCAGGGCCCCGGGTCCGTAGACCGGCTCGATGGGCAGTCCGGACTCCGACTCGCGCGCCATGGTGTGATGCCTCCCGCTGAGTTACTGGCCAGTACAGACCGACCCTCCTGCGGACTGTAGCGGTGCGCGTGCAGCCGTTTGGAGGGGCACACCCTGGGACCTTGCTCACAGCCTCCGTGAGGTCCCGGTCACAACAATGCCCCGCCGTTCGGGAGCCGTCACGCGCGGGCAGCCTCTGAGGTGACACGCGGGCAATCGGTGAGACGGCGGGGGTCGTGTTGCGTACTACGGGCATGGCGAGAGTGATCGGCGCGGCAGCCGCCCTGGCGGCCCTGGCCGGGGTGTGCGGCTGCACCGTGCAGGGCACGGACGGCAAGGTGCACTCCCCGGTCCACATCGAGCTGCCGGGCAGCACCGCGCCCGCGCCCTCCGCCACGGCGGACGGCAAGCCGACCGGCGCGCCCGCCCCGGCGGCCGGTCCCGCCGTCCTGTGGTCGCCCGGCGACTCGGGACGGGACGTGCGGGAGCTCCAGGCCCGGCTGCGGCAGGTCGACTGGCTCTTCGACGGGCCGACGGGGACGTACGACGACCTGACGGAGAAGGCCGTCAGGGGCTTCCAGGGCAAGCGCGGGCTGCCGCGGACCGGGCGGACGGACACCGTCACCTGGCAGCGGCTGCTGAAGATGACGCACGAGCCGGGCACATGGGAGCTGTACCTGATGGGCGGCCAGCCCGCCGGAGCGCCCGACCCGCGCTGCTTGACCGGACGGGTGCTGTGCATCGACAAGACGACCCGCACCCTGCGCTGGATGATCGACGGGCGGACGGTGTCGGAGATGGCGGTCCGCTTCGGCGCCGTCGGCACACCCACCCGGGACGGCGTGTTCCACGTGTACTGGAAGTCGCGCCACCACTGGTCGACGCTGTACGACTCCCCGATGCCGTACGCCATGTTCTTCAGCGGCGGCCAGGCCGTGCACTACTCCTACGACTTCGCGGCCCGGGGTTACGCGGGCGGCTCGCACGGCTGTGTCAACGTCCGGGACGAGGCGGCGATCGCGAGCCTGTACGCGCAGGTGCGCAACGGCGACAAGGTCGTCGTGTACTGGTGAGGCAAGCGGAGACAGATGTGCGGGGCGCGGGCGGGACCGGGGGAACGTGTCCCGCCCGCGCCGAGGTGCACGAGCCGTAGGTACGGGGGGAACCCCGGCTCTGTGCGAGAAGCCGATGACCAGTCGGCTCACTCAGTACTGCGTCGCCGGGGCCGAAAGTGTCACACCCCGCGCGGGAAAATCGGCGAGAAATTCACCGGGCGCCCGAGCGGCCCGCGACAGCGCAGGTCACAGGCGGGAGGCGGCCTCAGAGCGCGCTGTAGGTCGGGCTCGGCGACGGCGTCTGCCGGTGCAGCAGGGAGGAGGGGGCCGCCGTGTCCTCGGCGGTCTGGTCGCCGTCTCCGCCGCCGGGGGTTATGTGGCTGCCCTCGCCGTCACCGCCGGACTCGCCCTGGTCGCCCCGGCCGTTCTGGTCGCCCTCGCCCTGGCCGCCCGGACCGCCCTGTCCTCCGGTGCCGTTGCCCTTGCCGCCGCCCTTGGCGTTGCCCTTGCCCTTGCCCCTGCCGTCCTGGTCCGCGCCCGCGGTTCCGTTGCCGGCGGGGCCGAGGACGGTCTTGCAGTACTTCCACACGCGGCCCGCGCCGGAGCCGCCCGCCGCGGCCTCCAGGGCGTGCCGGCGCTCGGTGCCGAGTTCCTTGCCGGCGCGCACGTCACGGCAGGCGGCCGGGGCGCCGCTCCAGGTGCCCTGGCCGGCGGGGCCGGCCGCGGTGCCGGGCTCGGACGTGGCGCCGCCGCGCGGGGTGCCCTGCGGGCCGGTGGGCTCGGTGGTGCCGTCGGCGCTGGGATCGTCCTGCGGGGCACGCGGCGAGGGCGACACCAGCGGGCGGCCGGAGTTGACGGCGGCGGAGACCGAGGCGGCGGGGTCCGGCCGGCCGCCGCCGAAGGGCGTCGGCAGCACGCCGGTGGTGGCCGCCACCGCGACCGAGCCGACCATGCCGGCGGCCAGCGCGGCGGACAGCCCCAGACGCAGGGGGCGGCCCCAGCGGGGGCGACGGGGCCGGTCGGCGGCGGCGCCGAGACGCACCAGACCGGCGTCGGAGGACGCCGCGTCCCGCTCGCCCGGCGCGGCGGCGCCGGCCCGGGCGGTGCGGAAGGCGGCCAACGCGGCGGCCTCGCCGGGGAGTTCGGCGCTGTCCGGCGCGGGCTGGGCGCTCAGCGCACCGAGCGTGGCGGCGAGGCGTTCGGCCTGCTCGCGGGCGGCGGCGTCGACAGCTTCGAGGGACTGTCCGCTCAGCAGGATCTCCGCTGTCCGCCGGTCCAGCCACCTGTACTGCTCGTCGGCCATCACATGTCCTTCTGCGTCCGCGGGCGCATATGCGTCACAGTCGCGGACGTCACCGCGCCCTCGCGCGGTTCTCGCTGGGGCGGCAGTGCGTCGAGTCCCACTGCCGATTCCGGATCGGCGCCGATCAGTTCGGCCAGCCGCTTCAGCCCGCGGTGCGCGGCGGTGCGTACGGCGCCCGGGCGTTTGCCGAGCGTCTCGGCCGCGGTCTTGGCGTCCAGGCCCACGACCACGCGCAGCACGACCGCTTCGGCCTGGTCCTGGGGCAGCCGGGCGATGAGGGAGAGGGTGCGGTCGGTGGCCAGCGCCTCCATCGCCTCGCCGGCGGTGTCGGACTCGGCGGCCTTGCCGGTCAGTTCCGTTTCGTCGCCGCCGATGGCGGGGCGCCGGCCGCGCATGCGGATGTGGTCCAGAGCGCGGTTGCGGGCGATGCGGGCGGCCCAGCCGCGGAAGCGGTCGGCGTCACCGCTGAACCGCTCCAGGTCGCGGGCTATCTGCAGCCAGGCCTCGGAGGCGACGTCCTCGGCGTCCGGGTCGCCGACCAGGGTGCGCACGTATCCGAGCAGGCGCGGGTGCACGGCCCGGTACACAGTACGGAACGCGGTCTCGTTGCCGTTCTGTGCCGCAAGCACCGCGGCGGTCAGCTCCGCGTCGTCCCCCAGCACCCGTCAGTCCTCAGTCGTCGGTCGGCCGATGGTTGCGGCGATGTTCGGTCAGCCTCGCCCGGCGCGAAAGGCACGTTACGACCTGAAACCGCTCCTCGTCCATGTCCGTACAACCTGCAACCAGCTTGTGACGGGGTGGGGTGTGACAGAAAACGCAGTCATGGCGCTGTAGAGAGTACGGGCCGCCGCGCGGCCCGTGCCGCGCGACGGCCGGGGCCTCTCCTGTGGGGGGTGGCGGCCCCGGCCGTTGCCTTGGCGGCGCACGGCTGTGCCGGGGCGTGGAAAGGCGTTGCCCGTACGGCGTGTCCGGATGCGTGGGCCGGTCGGCCCGGCTGTCTCAGTTGCCCTTGCCGTTGCCCTGGCCGGAGTTGCCCGTGCCGTTGGTGGGCGCGGCGCTCGCCTTGCCCGGGGTGTCCGGCTTGTTGGGGTTGGCGGACCTGGTCGGCCTGGGCGTCGTCGGTGCGGGGGACGCGAGGCCCAGCCGGCGGGCGCAGTACGCCGTCACGTTCCGCTCGCCACCCGCCGCCTTCACCAGCCGCTGCCACGCCGTCGCGTCCAGCGCCTTGCCGTGGTCCTTGACCTGCTCGTACGCCTGGCAGTGGGCCTCGGTGTCCTGGGCGGTGCCGGGGCGGTCCGGGGTGGCGGAGGGGTCGGGGGCGGTGGAGACGGCCGCCGAGGAGGGGTCGGAGGCGGCACCGGAGGCGCCGGCCGACGGGCTCGTGCGCTGCTCGCCGTGCTCGGCGTGCGAGGAGCCGACCGCGCCGATGCCGGCGTAGGCGACCCCGCCGAGGGTGAGGCCGGTCACCGCGATCGCGAAGGTGGCCTTCAGCGAGCGGCGGGTGCGCCGGTGTTCGCGCGGGCGCCAGTCGTCCCGGCGCCGGGTGCGGGCCCGGTGGGCGCCGGCGTCCCGGGCGGCCCGGAACGCGGCCACCGCCCGCCGCTCGCCCTCGGCGTCCACGGCGTCCGGGCGCATCGCGGCGGCGAGCAGCCGCTCCAACGCCGCGCTCTCCGTGCCGTCCGCGGAGCCGGACACGGTGGCGCCGGGCCGCGCGTGCCGGCGGCCCGCGCCGCTGCCCTCGCCCTGCGGTTCACCCATGTCCGTATCCATCCCTGTCCGACGGCCGTGCCGTGTCGCCGTAACCGCCGTCACCGACGTGGCATACGCCGTCACAGACGTTCGTGCCGCCGCTGCCGTTCACTTCGACTCCCCCAGCGTCCGGGAATCATCATTCGTCACACCCGCGACACCGAGCCGTCGCGCCAGGCCCTTCAGCCCGCGGTGGGCGGCGGTGCGCACCGCGCCGGGGCGCTTGCCGAGCACCCGGGCCGCGGCGGGACCGTCCAGGCCGACGACGACCCGCAGCAGCACCGCCTCCGCCTGGTCCCGGGGCAGGCTGCGCACCAGCTCCAGGGCGCGTGCGGTGGACAGCGACTCCAGCGCCTGCTCGTGGGTGTTCTGCGTGCCGGGCAGATCCAGCAGGACGTCCTGTTCGAGCGTCGACGCCCGCGGCCGTACCTTCTGCCGGCGCAGGTGGTCCAGTGCCCGGTGCCGGGCGATGGTCGCCGTCCAGCCGCGGAACCCCGCCCCGTCCCCCTTGAACCGCCCCAGATCGCGGGCTATCTCCAGCCAGGCGTCCGACGCCACGTCCTCGGCGTCGTCACCGACGATCCCGCGCAGATAGCCGAGCAGTCCCGGCTGGACGAGCCGGTACGCGACCGCGAAGGCGGCCTCGTCGCCCTCCTGGGCCCGCGCCACCGCTTCGCCCAGCTCCCCGTCGAATGCCTGCGCGCGGCGGGGTTCGCCTCCTTGGACCAACACTGTCCTCGTTCGTACGAGTGCGAAACGGGCCCGTGCGGACCCGCACCGTGCCACACGACCGGCCGTGTGCACGCCTCCACGGTTCTCAGCGTCGCCCGTCACACAAGTGTCACAGGCCGTCAGACACCCCGGGCGTGTCGCGAAGGCGCCCGACCTCACGCCGCCGTGCGCCGCGCCCGTCCGTGGAGCGTCAGGTAGAAGGTGTGCAGCGAGTCCTGCGGGCCGCCCCCGGCGAACCGGTTGCGCACCTTCCCGAGCGGGTTCCAGACCCGGCCGTCCGGCATCCGCACGCCGACCGGCTGGCCGAAGCAGGCGCGCTGGTAGGCGTCGCAGTCCACCCACACGGCGCCCGCCCGGCGCACCAGCACCTCGCCGACGTACGCGCCGAGCCCCAGCAGCGTGCCGTGGGCCCGTTCCGGGTCGGCGCCGCCCTTGCGCAGGCCGTCGACCAGGAAGTCCACGATCCGCAGGCTGGCCACGGAGTAGTCCAGCGGCAGCCGTCCCCGCGCGGTCGCCCGCGTGACGAAGGCCGTCGCGCAGTCCCGCATCCCGGCCGCGCACGGCACGCGCTCGTTCCCAGCGCTCATCCGACCCCACCCCATCCTTCTCGGCCGCCCCGAGCGCGGTCCGCCGCCCGGGGCGGCTGCTCGGTCGGCGGGAGGTCCCCTCCTCCCTCTGATCCAGCGGACGGCGTGCCGTGAACATCACAGTGACGTTTGGCCAGGGCTCAACGCTGTGTGTAGGTGCCACCTGTGTGTCGGGTGTGACAGTCGTGTTCGTTTTCTAGGGGTGGGGCAAGTGAGTCCACGCGGGACGCGTGCGTACAGACCGCTGAGCATGAAGCGCCGGGCCTGGCTGACGCTCGGGGCGGTGGTCCTGGGCGGTGGCGGTGTCGCTTCGTACGCCATCGCCGGCCCGTCCGCCGGCCACTCGGCCGAGGGACGGCCGAAGCGGCCGGTGAAGGTCTACGACCTGGCGCTGAAGAGCGCGGCGGACGGCAAGCGGGAGCTGCCGCGCACGGAGACCAAGCAGTTCTCCCTGCTCGGCGTCTCCTGGACGGGCGCGCGGACGCGCCTGCACGGCACGGCCCAGGTGCGCACCCGCAGCGTCGAGACCGGCGCGTGGACCGCCTGGCAGGACCTGGAGGCGAACGTCGACCCGCTGGAGGACCCGGAGGCCGGCGCCGACGCGCGCGGCGCGTCCGAGCCGCTGTGGGTCGGCCCCTCCGACGGCGTCCAGGTCCAGGTCGTCCACAAGGACGGCTCCACCAGCGCGGGACTGCCCAGGGGCCTGGAGGTCAACCTGGTCGACCCGGGCGTGGCGACCGACGCCGAGACCAGGGCGGAGCCGGCCGCGTACGTCGCGGAGGGGACGCCGAGCGACAGCGCCTCCCCGACCGACAGCGCCTCGCCCACGGACGGCGCCTCGCCGAGCGACTCCGTCTCGCCCACCGACTCGCTCTCCCCGAGCGCCGGCGCGCCGGCCTCCGCGTCCGCCTCCGACTCGGCGCCGGCGTCCGCCTCGGCTTCGGCCTCGGCCTCCGCGTCCGCTTCCGCCTCCGCGACCGCGCCCACCGCCCCGGTCTCCACGGTCCCGGAGCCGCCGATCGTCTCGCGCGCCGACTGGGGCGCCGACGAGTCGCTCAGCCCCGACCCGTCCGAGTACAACGCCGACGTGAAGGCCGTCTTCGTGCACCACACGGACGGCACGAACGACTACTCGTGCGCCGACTCGGCGGCCATCGTGCGCGGCATCTACGCGTACCACACGCAGACCAACGGCTGGAACGACATCGGCTACAACTTCCTGGTCGACAAGTGCGGCACGATCTTCGAGGGCCGCAAGGGCGGCGTCGGCCTGCCCGTGCTCGGCGCGCACACCTACGGCTGGAACCGGGAGTCGGCCGGCATCGCGGTGCTCGGTGACTACACCACCACCGGCGCCACCAAGGCCGCGCTGACCTCCATCGCCCGGATCGCGGCCTGGAAGCTCGGCCAGTACAAGGCCGACCCGGCGACGACCGTGCAGCTCAAGGCGGGCGCGACCCAGACGAACTACTTCGGCAAGAGCTTCACCGCCGGCAGTTCCTACACCTTCAACCGGATCTCCGGTCACCGCGACGGCTACAACACCCAGTGCCCCGGCAGCTCCCTCTACGCCCAGCTGCCGACCGTCCGCGCCTGGGCGTCCGGGCCGGTGCAGGGTCTGAAGGTGACGTCGGTCGGCGGCGCGGGCCTGTCGGGCTCGACGTACTACACCAAGGGCGCGATCACGGTGAAGTGGTCGACGACCACGCCGGCTTCGCTGATCTCCACGTTCCAGCTGCTGGTGGACGGCAAGGTCGCCACCACCGTCTCCGGCACGGCCACCTCGGCGGGCGCCACCCTCACCGCGGGCAGCCACACCGTCGCCGTACGGGCCGTGCACCAGTCGGGCAGGACGGCGACCACCGGCGCCCTGGCCTTCGCCACGGACACCACCGCGCCGGCCTTCACCACCACGCCGAAGATCTCCCTGCGCACCGGCACGGTCAACACCACGGCCGTCCCGGTCACCCTCGGCTGGAAGGCCGCCGACAGCCAGGCGCTGAAGTCGGTGAGCCTGCTGAGCCCGACGACGGCCACCTTCGGCCCGACGACCACCAGTTCCAGCCGCACCGCCACGTCCGGTACGGCGTCCACCTGGTCGATGAAGGCGTACGACTACGCGGGCAACACCCGCACCTCCTCCCCGTCCTACACGCCGGTGATCCTCCAGGAGACCTCGGCCACCAGGTCGGGCAGCTGGACGTCCCGTTCCTCCACCAGCTACCTCGGCGGCAAGTCGTACTCCAGCGGTTCCAAGGGCGCGAGCCTGACCTGGACCTTCACCGGCCGCTCGGCGGCCTGGGTGGTCTCGCGGGCGGCGTCCTCCGGTCAGGCGTACGTGTACGTCGACGGGGTCAAGGTCACCACCGTCGACCTGAAGTCCTCGACCACGCTCTACCGCCAGGCGATCTGGACGAAGACCTGGTCGAGCAGTGCCAAGCACACCGTGAAGATCGTGGTGGTCGGCACCAGCGGCCGTCCGACGATCACGACGGACGGCCTGGTGTACGTCAAGTAGCCGCTCAGCCCACGTCGACCGGCTCGGGCGTCCGCTCCCCCGCACCGTGGGGGGTGGGCGCCCGTTCCGCGTTCACGAGCACCCCGGCGGTCAGCGCGGCCAGCAGCAGCGCCGCCATCGCCCACCAGGTGGCGACGTTGAAGCCGTGCACCAGCGCCTTCGCCTGCAGCAGCCGCCGGTCCACGCCGGGACCCGGCCGGTGCGCCGTCAGATAGCGCGAGGTCACGCTTGCGGCGATGGTGTTCAGCAGCGCCGTACCGATCGAACCGCCCACCTGCTGGGCGGTGTTGAAGGTCGCCGAGGCGGCACCGGAGTCGCGCGGCGGCACGCTCCCGGTGGCCAGCGACACGGACGTCATCATCGCCGTACCCATGCCGAGGCCGAGCATCAGCATCGCGGGCAGGATGTGCGAGGCGTACGCGGGTTCGGTGCCGACCTGGGCGATGATCGCCAGCGCGCCGGCCGCCAGCAGCAGCCCCGGCACCATCAGCGTGCGCGGCGGCACCTTGTTCAGCAGCCGGGCCGCGACCTGCGTGGAGCCGGTGATCATGCCGACGGTGATGGGCAGATAGGCGACACCGGTCTTCACCGGCGAGTACCCGAGGACGCCCTGCATGTAGTACGTCAGGAACAGGAACACGCCGAACATGCCGACGGTGGTGAGCAGCACGGTCAGGAAGGCGCCCACCCGCTGCCGGTCCCTGACCACCGACATCGGCAGCAGCGGCACCGGCGCCCGGGTCTGCCACAGCCCGAACAGGCCGAGCAGGACGACGCCGGCGACGAGCAGCGTGAGGACCAGTCCGTCGTGCCAGCTGCGCGACTCCGCCTCGGAGAAGCCGTAGACCAGCGAGAGCATGCCGGCCGAGCCGAGCAGCGCGCCCGGCACGTCGAGGCGGGCGTCGGGGTGGCGTTCGCCGGCCGCGAGCAGCACCCACGCGCCCGCGAACGCGACCAGCGCGATGGGCACGTTGACGTACAGGCACCAGCGCCAGTCCAGGTACTGGGTGAGGAAGCCGCCCGCGAGCAGACCGATCGCCGCGCCGGCGCCGATGATGGCGCCGAAGATGCCGAACGCCTTCCCGCGGTCCTTGGGATCGGTGAACGTCGTCGCGAGCAGCGACAGCGCGGACGGCGCGAGCAGCGCGGCGAACACGCCCTGCAGGGCCCGCGCCCCGAACAGCATCCCCTGGTTGGCGGCGGCGCCGCCGAGCGCGGAGGCGGCGGCGAAGCCGAGCAGCCCGATCATGAAGGTGGTCTTGCGCCCGGCGAGGTCGGCGATCCGGCCGCCGAGCAGCAGCAGTCCGCCGAAGGCGAGGGTGTAGGCGGTGATGACCCACTGCCGGTTGCCGTCCGACATGTTCAGATCGGCCTGGGCGGAGGGCAGGGCGATGTTCACGATGGTCATGTCGAGAACGACCATCAGCTGGGCGAGCGCGATCACGACGAGCGCCCACCAACGGCGGTTGTCGGCCATGCCCCCATCGTGCTCCCCGCCCCGCCCGCTTGGGAACGCTCGCGTCTCTTATTACGGTGTTTTTGCCCCGCGGCCCTTACGGTGACGTCATCCCGCCGGCCGTCGCGTCCCGGCACAGCAGCCGCAGCGAGCCGTCGCCGCGGAAGCAGCGGCGGGCCTCGTCGATGGGGTCCCACATCCGCCCGTCCGGCGTGCGGATCCAGTGCTCGCCGCTCACCGACCACCACTCGG
This sequence comes from Streptomyces sp. 7R007, assembly GCF_054850255.1. Taxonomy (NCBI): domain Bacteria; kingdom Bacillati; phylum Actinomycetota; class Actinomycetes; order Kitasatosporales; family Streptomycetaceae; genus Streptomyces; species Streptomyces sp. 7R007. The sequence goes on from NZ_JBTWMV010000003.1 coordinate 178,440, forward strand.
CCGCCGTCTGCCGCACGATCACCTCACCGGCGTACGCCCCGAACCCGCGCAGCACGCTCTCCACCGCCGCGAGCGGCACCCCCTCCCGCCGTATGTCCTCGATCATCCGGTCGACCCGCCACAGACTCTGCGCCGAGTAGTCGAGGCGCAGCCGCGCTCCCTCCCGCATGGTCGCCACCGCGTCCGCCGCCCACCGCACGGGTTTCGTCGCGGCCGAGGGCCTGGTCTCCTGGTATGTCGTCACACCGGGAAAAGCGTGGTGAGGGAAGGATTCGTCACCCGGTTCCGGAGCCTTCCCGCAACCGGTGCAGGACCCGCGCGCGGTGCGCACAACACCCGCCCACGTACGCGGGTTGACGCGGGAGTGACGGTTGGGCGCCCCGCTGCGCTCCTGTCACTGATGAACACGTACTTCCATCTCCGCGCGGTGCCGCCCCCGGCGCTGCGCAACAGCGCGACCTGGATGCAGCGGCTGTTCGAGGACGACTGGAACACCGTGCGCGACCGCATCGGCAGACACCGCGAGGAGGTGCTCGGCAGCTCCTACGCCGACCACGGAACGCTCTATCCCGACACGCCGGTGGTCCTGGGCGGCCGGCCGGTGCGCGGTGCGCGGTGCGACGCCCCGCCGTTCCTGGTGCTGACGGCGGCCCAGGTGAACAAGGTGGCCGGGTTCCTGGAATCGGCCGACTTCGAGGCCCTGTGGGAGGCCACCCGGGAGGAGCTCCTGGAGGAGTACGGCGGCTCGGAGGCCGAACCTGAGCTGCACACGTACTTCGCCGCGACCCACCGCGACCTGACGGCGTTCTACGCGCAGACGGCGCAGTACGGCGACGCGGTGGTCAAGTGCCGCCTGGGAGCCGGGATCAGCCCCGCCCCCGGTCGCGCCGCGACACCACCGCCCGCAGCACCCTGCGCCCCTCCACCGAGACCTCCAGAGCCCGGCGCAGACCGTTCACCCCATGCCCGGCCAGCACCTCCAGCACGGTGATCTGCCGCCGCAGCTCCGCGGCGACCAACGGCGACATCCCCTCCGTCCGCCCCTGCCGCCGGACGTCGACCGAGTCCGCCGGGTCCTCCACCGGGTCGAGCAGGCGGTGCACCCGCAGCGAGGCCACGGAACAGGCGTCGGCCCAGACCCGCACCTCCCCGCCGGTCAGCTCGGCCGGTGCGGCCTCCAGCATGCGGTGGGCCAGCAGCGCGGCCTCGTCGCCGGCCCGGCCGCCCGCGAGCCTGTCCCGCGCCCGGGCCAGCCCCGCCGCCCAGTCGCCGCTGTCCGCGAGGCTCGCCCACAGCGGCCGCAGCACCTCGTCGTCATCGCCCCCGAGCAGCGGGACGCACCGATCCAAACAAGCCAACCCGCTGGCGGCTAGTCCGCGTTCGTCGGCCTGAGCGATCAGCTCCACCAGGCTCATCCGCGCCTCCCACGGGGCACCTCACCAGGGCGCCGACCTTTACGGAGCCCGCACTTCCCCTTACTGCGTGCGACGGGCCGGGAGTGTCACAGCGGGACCACGCCCAGCCGGTCGAGCAGGCGGAAGAAGAGGTTTTCGGCCAGGGGGTCGGGGTCGGCGGTGAACACGTCGAGCAGGGGGCCGGCGGCCACCTCGTGGCCCGCCTCCGCCGCCCAGGCGACGGCCCGTTCGGCGGCGTCGGCGGGTTCCAGGAAGTAGTCGTCCAGGGTCGGCCCCTCCGTGCCGGCGCCGAGGTGGCCGGCCATCGCGGCCCTGGCCAGACAGGTCGTCCACGCCCCGCTGTCGGGCGCCGCCGCCTCCACCACCACGCAGTCGCTGTCCATGACGTACCCGAACAGCGCGGGCGCCCCGGTCTCCCGGGCCAGGACGTTCATGTTCCCGAGGTCGCCGTCCCCGCTCGGGTACTCCCACACCTGCCAGCCGCCGGGCGCCTCCGCCCGCAGCTCCATGCCCTCCACCCCGGCCAGCGCGTCCAGCTCGGCCAGCGGCCGCTCGCTGCGCCCGACGACCAGATACCCCCAGTAGCCCATGTCCCGTTCCCCCACGGCGTCCGTCGGCTTCGGCTCGGGCCGAATACACCACAGTCGTACGGCTGTTCGCAGCCGGATGCGGGGATTGGCCCGGGTTCAGCCGAGCCGGTCCGCCAGCGCCCTGAACCGCGTCCAGGTCAGCGCCGGACGCCCGGTGTCCCAGAGTTTCTGCGCGGTCGCGCGCAGCGGCATCCGGATGCCCGCGGCGACCTGGGCCTGCGTCTGGGCGTTGGGGTAGTCGCCCCAGACCGCGAAGGACCCGCCGAGGATCTGGCCGTCGTAGCGCGCCGGCACCGCGGTCGTGCCCCGCACTACGCGCGGCGTCCACTGCTCGTAGATCCGCTGTCCCGTCGGGTAGACGAACTGGTTGGGCTGCCCGAGGACGTAGTAGAGGAACTCGTCGTTGTAGTTGAGGAGCCTGCGGCCGGCGCTCAGGTACTCCACCGGCTGCCGCGCCCCGATCTCCTTGCCGGTCCAGTACGCGACCTGGAGGTCCTTCGCGGGCTGCACGGACGTACCGCGGAAGAAGCCGTCGTTCCACACCCGCATGGTCCGGTCGTGGGCGCGGACGGTGTCGGCGCGGTCGTTGAGCCATCCGGTGGTCAGGTCGGCGACGGTGGCGCCGGAGCCGTAGGCCTGCCGGGCGGCCGCGGCGAGCTGCGGGTAGGAGGTCTGCGGGTCGGAGACCGTCAGCGCGCGGTACTCGTCGCCGCCGAGGTTCCACCGGCCGCCCGGGAAGAGACCGGCGTACTCGTTCAGCAGGTCGTCGACGATCTGCGCGGCGGCGGGCTTGGAGATGTCGACGGCGCCGCGCGCCGCCACGCCCGAGGCGTTGCGCAGCTGAAGATCGGGGTGGGCGGCGATGACGGCGCCCAGGTGCCCCGGCGAGTCGATCTCGGGCACGACGGTGACGTGCCGGCTCTCGGCGAGCGCGACGATCCTTTTCACCTCGGCCTTGGTCAGGTGCGGCGACGAGACGATCTCCGGATGACTGGCGGACTCGATGCGGAAGCCCTGGTCGTCGGAGAAGTGCAGCCCCAGCTCGTTGTACTTCAGGTCGCCTAGCTCGCGCACCCGGTCCTCGATCCAGGCGGCGGTGTAGTGCTTGCGCGCGATGTCGAGCATGAACCCGCGCACCGGCTTGGCCGGCTGGTCCCGCACTACGCCCTCGGGCGCCGTGCCCCCGCCGTGCACCTCCTGCTTGAGCGTGCGCGTGCCGTAGAACACGCCGGCGTCCGACGGCCCGCTGATCCCGACCCGCCCGCCGCGCACGGTCATCGTGTACGACTCCGGGTCGGCCCCTTCGTCGTCGTTCAGCGCCAGCCGTACGTCGCCCGCCCTGTCGTCGTCCTTCTCCCCGGCGTACGTCAGCCCCAGCTCGCCGGCGATCAGACGGCCCTCGTCGGCGAGCTCCGGGTCGTCCACGACCACGCGCTCACCGCGCGCCGGACGCCAGCCGGGGCCGCGGGCGGCGGTGTGGGAACGGACGGCCGGGATGGTCTGCGGGGCCTTCGAGAGGGCGTAGGAACGGGTCGGGCTCGGCGTCGGCGTGGCGCGGTGCGCGGCGCCGGAGGAGGCGGACCCGGTGTCGGAGGGCTGCGACCGGCTCTGCGCCGCCCCCGCTGGTCCGCTGTCGTCGCCCGCGGAGGCCCACAGCCCGAATCCCACGCCGGCGCCGACCGTCGCGACGAGGGCCGCGCCGATCACCAACGGGGTCTTCACGTTCCGCGCCGGACGCCGGCGCCTGTGCTGGCTCACCGTGCCAACCTAAGACCCTCGGGGGGCGTGATGCGTCCACCACGCGTTCCGAAACTCTCCCGTGCGGGTGAAATCCGTGCATCCTTCGGACAGGTCATGCCCCTCCTCGATAACGTGATGTCACACCTTTCACAGCTTCCTCTGCCGAAACGCACGTGACGCCCACACACCTTCCTGGCCGAGTCGCCATACCGACCCTGCCCACCGTCCTGGCCGCGTTCAACTCGGCCCCCGCCGCCGACGCCCGCACACTGCTGCTCGAGTGCCTGCGCAGCCTGCGCTGGGCGGACCGGCTGGCTGCCCATCGCCCGTACCCGGACGTCGGCTCCCTGCTCGCGGCGTCCGACGAGGCGGCGTACGACCTCACGTCGGCCGACCTGGCGGAGGCCCTGGCCGCGGAGGCCCTGCCGACGCTGCCGGGCACGTACTCCGCCGCCCACACGGCGCTGAACGCGGCCCACGCGGCGTACGAGGCCCGCTTCGGCCACGCGTTCGTGATCTGCCTGGCCGACGTTCCCCCGGCCGAGATCATCGATCACGTGCTGGCGGGCATCCGGTCACGTTTGGCGAACGATCCGGAGGACGAGCGGCTGGTGGCCGCGGAAGAGCTGCGGCGACTGGCGAGGCAACGGCTGGACCAGGCCCTGCGGGCATAACGGGCCACTCTCTCCCGTAAGCCCCAGAACTCACCCATCCGCGTGCCACATTGATCACACCGGTAGGCCCCACGTAAGCCCACCCCCGGTGCCTGAGTACGATGCTGGGGGCCGGTGGACCGTACCCGGCCGGGCCCGACCGACAGCACAAGCCGGCGCGGCCCCAATCCCCGCTCCCGGAGGGACTTCCGTGCCGGCTGGAACGCTGTACCGCGGCCGGGAAGGAATGTGGTCCTGGGTGGCTCACCGAGTCACCGGCGTCCTCATTTTCTTCTTCCTGTTCGTTCACGTGCTGGACACCGCTCTCGTCCGTGTCTCCCCCGAGGACTACGACAAGGTCGTAGCCACGTACAAGACCCCGCTCGTCGCGTGCCTGGAGTACGGCCTCGTCGCCGCCATCCTCTTCCACGCGCTCAACGGCCTGCGCGTCATCGCCGTCGACTTCTGGTCGAAGGGCCCGCGCTACCAGAAGCAGATGCTCTGGTCGGTCGTCGGCATCTGGGTCGTGCTGATGCTCGGGGCGATCTACCCCGTCCTCGGCCACGCCGCTCGTGAACTGTTCGGGAGCTGACACCCATGGCCACCACTGAAACCACCGCTTCCGGCGTCGGCCCCGTCGAGGGCGCGTCCCTCTACAACGTCGACAACCCGGCGCCCCTCATCGAGGCCCCCCGCAAGCGCACCAAGAAGACCCCGCGCTCGACCCGCGGCAACTTCGAGATGGCCGCGTGGCTGTTCATGCGCCTGTCGGGTGTCGTGCTGGTCGTCCTCGTCCTCGGCCACCTGCTGATCCAGCTCGTCCTGGACGGCGGCGTGTCGAAGGTCGGCTTCGCCTTCGTGGCCGGCCGCTGGGCGAGCCCGTTCTGGCAGGTCTGGGACCTGCTGATGCTGTGGCTCGCGATGCTGCACGGCGCCAACGGGCTGCGCACGGTCATCAACGACTACGCGGAGCGCGCGAACACCCGGCTGTGGCTGAAGGGCCTGCTCTACACCGCCACGGTGTTCACCATCCTGCTGGGCACGCTGGTGATCTTCACCTTCGACCCGAACATCCGCTAGGCACGGGGCTGCGAGAATCATGAAGATCCACAAGTACGACACCGTCATCGTCGGCGCCGGTGGCGCGGGCATGCGCGCCGCCATCGAGTCGACGAAGCGCAGCCGCACCGCCGTGCTGACCAAGCTCTACCCCACCCGCTCCCACACGGGCGCCGCGCAGGGCGGCATGGCCGCCGCGCTGGCCAACGTGGAGGAGGACAACTGGGAGTGGCACACCTTCGACACGGTCAAGGGCGGTGACTACCTGGTCGACCAGGACGCCGCCGAGATCCTGGCGAAGGAGGCCATCGACTCCGTCCTCGACCTGGAGAAGATGGGCCTGCCGTTCAACCGCACGCCGGACGGCACGATCGACCAGCGCCGCTTCGGCGGTCACTCCCGCAACCACGGTGAGGCGCCGGTCCGCCGCTCCTGCTACGCGGCCGACCGCACCGGCCACATGATCCTCCAGACGCTGTACCAGAACTGCGTCAAGGAGGGCGTGGAGTTCTTCAACGAGTTCTACGTCCTCGACCAGCTGATCACCGAGGTCGACGGCGTCAAGCGCTCGGCCGGTGTGGTGGCGTACGAGCTGGCGACCGGCGAGATCCACGTCTTCCAGGCGAAGGCCGTGATCTACGCGTCCGGCGGCTGCGGCAAGTTCTTCAAGGTGACGTCGAACGCCCACACGCTGACCGGCGACGGCCAGGCGGCGGTGTACCGGCGGGGCATCCCGCTGGAGGACATGGAGTTCTTCCAGTTCCACCCGACCGGCATCTGGCGCATGGGCATCCTGCTGACGGAGGGCGCCCGCGGTGAGGGCGGCATCCTGCGCAACAAGGACGGCGAGCGCTTCATGGAGAAGTACGCGCCGGTCATGAAGGACCTGGCATCGCGAGACGTGGTGTCGAGGTCCATTTACACGGAGATCCGCGAGGGCCGCGGCTGCGGTCCCGAGGGCGACCACGTCTACCTGGACCTGACGCACCTCCCGCCGGAGCAGCTGGACGCCAAGCTGCCCGACATCACCGAGTTCGCGCGCACCTACCTGGGCATCGAGCCGTACACGGACCCGATCCCGATCCAGCCGACCGCGCACTACGCGATGGGCGGCATCCCGACGAACGTCGAGGGCGAGGTCCTGGCCGACAACACGACGGTCGTCCCCGGCCTGTACGCGGCGGGCGAGGTCGCCTGCGTGTCCGTGCACGGCGCGAACCGCCTGGGCACGAACTCCCTGCTGGACATCAACGTCTTCGGGCGCCGGGCCGGCATCGCGGCGGCGGAGTACAGCCAGAAGGCGGACTTCGTCGAGCTGCCCGAGGACCCGGAGTCCTTCGTGGTCGGGCAGATCGAGCGGCTGCGCAGCTCGACCGGGACCGAGCGGGTGTCCGTCCTGCGCCGTGAGCTGCAGGAGACGATGGACGCGAACGTCATGGTCTTCCGCACCGAGCAGACGATCAAGACGGCGGTCGAGAAGATCGCGGAGCTGCGCGAGCGCTACAAGAACGTGGCGATCCAGGACAAGGGCAAGCGGTTCAACACGGACCTGCTGGAGGCGATCGAGCTCGGCAACCTGCTCGACCTCGCCGAGGTCATGGCGGTCTCCGCGCTGGCCCGCAAGGAGTCCCGCGGCGGTCACTACCGCGAGGACTACCCCAACCGCGACGACGTCAACTTCATGCGCCACACCATGGCGTACCGCGAGGTGGGCGCCGACGGCACCGAGACCGTGCGCCTGGACTACAAGCCGGTCGTCCAGACCCGCTACCAGCCGATGGAGCGTAAGTACTGATGGCAACCCCTGTTCTGGACAAGGTGGAGGCGGAGTCCGCGGCGTCCCCGTACATCACGGTCACCTTCCGCGTCCGCCGCTTCAACCCCGAGGTCTCGGCCGAGGCGACGTGGGAAGACTTCCAGCTGGAGATCGACCCCAAGGAGCGGGTCCTCGACGGCCTGCACAAGATCAAGTGGGACCTGGACGGCACGCTGACCTTCCGCCGCTCCTGCGCCCACGGCATCTGCGGCTCGGACGCGATGCGGATCAACGGCAAGAACCGTCTGGCCTGCAAGACGCTGATCAAGGACATCAACCCCGAGAAGCCGATCACGGTCGAGCCCATCAAGGGCCTGACGGTCCTGAAGGACCTGGTCGTCGACATGGAGCCGTTCTTCCAGGCGTACCGGGACGTGATGCCCTTCCTGATCACGAAGGACACGAACGAGCCGACGCGCGAGCGGCTGCAGTCCGCCGAGGACCGCGAGCGCTTCGACGACACCACGAAGTGCATCCTCTGCGCGGCCTGCACCTCCTCGTGCCCGGTCTTCTGGAACGACGGCCAGTACTTCGGCCCGGCGGCCATCGTCAACGCCCACCGCTTCATCTTCGACAGCCGTGACGAGGCGGGCGAGCAGCGCCTGGAGATCCTCAACGACCGGGACGGCGTCTGGCGCTGCCGCACGACGTTCAACTGCACGGACGCGTGCCCGCGCGGCATCGAGGTGACGAAGGCGATCCAGGAGGTCAAGCGCGCCCTGATCACCCGCCGCTTCTGACCTTCTCCCCAACCTCAGGGCCCTGTTTCCACCTCTTCGGAAACGGGGCCCTCTGGTGTTTTTGGCCTGTTTGCGATCCTGCTGAGGAGGGCGCTGCACCGCCACACTCCAACCATCTGTTCCTCGGGCCGTCAAAGGGGGAGGCGTGGCCGAGCTCGAACCACCTGGGCCCGGGAGGATCCCGTGGATCGCGCCACGACCTCTCGGATACGGCCCGGCCGACGCGATGGCGCTCTTCGTCGCCGCTCCTCTCCTGACCGCAGCGGCCCTGTCTCTGGCGGGAGTGGTCGGCGGAGCCGACACGCACTTCCGCTGGCCCGGACCGATTCTCCTTTTGCTGGTGATCGCCGCACTCGTTCTCATTGCCAGCATCCAGCTCAGTTATCACGCCCGGCTGTATCTGTACTCGTACGACGACCTCGTGAACTGGTACTCGGGCCAGTACGTCGAACGGCACAAGTGGGCCCTGTGGGAGAAACAGCAGCGGGACCACGACGACTGGAAGAAGTACAACATCGCGGCGGTGCTGTGTTTCAACGCAGGCACCTTGCTGCTGGGACTAGGCATCGCCGCAGCACTCGTCCCACCCGACGACGGCCTGCAGGCGGGCTGGCGTTGGACCGCCGCGGTAGTCGTGCTGCTGGCAACCATCGCGGACGGCATCTGGGTCACTCGTCTCCAGCGGAAGGTCGCCAAGTACCCGATCGACGTCCTCGTCCGACGCGCGATGAACAGAAGGAGTTGACCCATGCTTGTCGAATTCGAACTCCCGGGTTTCCCCCCACCGGACAACCGGCCCCAGTGCCTCGGCTGCCCCGCCTTGGTTCCCATGGGCATCACGGATGACAACCGAACCTGCTACACGGACCAAGAACTCGCCGAATGGGAGAGTTCAACTCCCACGCCGGGAGCGCATCCGAACGCACTCTTCCCGGATCCGCGTGGGCTGACCGTCGAGCACGCCGAAGGATGCGAATACGAGGGGGTCCCGCCTGTCGCCCTGTGGAAGCGAGACCGGAAGATCGCCAATCGTGCCTGGCTGAAGGTCCGGACAGCCCAGGGACGCCGGCCCTAGTCCCGTTGCGGCCGCCGGCCGGCATCCCCGTGGTCGTATCGGACCTCACTACGCCCGCGACCGGCGACGAGGTCCGAGATACGGGCGAACACCTCCAATTCCTCCGCCCGGTCGTTCGGCAGCCGCTGGTGCAGGGCACCCACGAGGTCGAACCGGTGCAGGTCGTACACGACGTGCATGAGACCGGAGTACGACTGCGCGGCCACGACTGCACCTTTGTACGCCACACCGGCCAGCACCAGGGCGGCCACGCACAGCCACCAGTCCGACGGTTCGTCGTACAACGCCGCCGTGCCCGCCACGCTGAGAACCAGGAAGGACCAGCAGAGATTGACCGCCGTGTCGAGCGCGTCCCGAGCGGAGCGCAGGGCTTGAGCAAGTTGCTCCGACACCTGGGGGTAGATTCTCGGCCAAGAGGTCAGCGTAGTCAGCCCATAGCGTTCACCGGCACTCAACTCTCCTGCACGCAAAGCGTTTCCGAGCGCGGTGGGCAAGAGTGACTCCGCCGGCGGATGGGCGGCCAGCCGACGCCGCGCGTCGGCCTGCACCCGCCTCGCGGTGTCACCATGCGCCACCCGCTCGGCCCGTCTCTGCAAGGCGTGCCATCGCCGCCGCTGCGCCCGGGCCAGCCACCCCGCCAGCCGAGCGGTGAGAGGCCAGCGATCCCAATAGCCTTCGAGGACGCGTACCGCACGCACCTGGAACGGCTGCACGAGCAGGGCGAGGAGTGCTGCGCCCGTCGTGACCAGTGAGAACAGGCCGAGTATCGCCGTCGGTCGTTCGGGCCATACGGCGGCCCAGTCGCTCCGCCCTGAGAAGCTCCCTGCCCGCACCAGTGCCACCACCCCGGCGACGAACAGCGCGCACGGTGCGAAGTGCACCGTCAGCACTCGTCGCACGAAGCCCGCCTTCCCCATACACCCCTGAGCGGTGTTCAGTATGGAGCGGTCAGAGCTGGCTGAGGATCGTCGGGTCTGTGATCTGGGTGTCGTTCGCCAGCATCATCGCCTTGCTCAGGATCAGTGTCAGCGTCCGGTCGCCCTCGAAGGGGAGGTAGCCCGGGGTGGGGGTGGTCGGGCTGGACTTCGGGACGATGCAGAGGTAGCGGTCGTTCGGGGTCATGAGGATGTTGGCCGAGCCGAGGTGGATCTTGTAGGTGTGGCGTTCTCCCTTGACGTGGAGGAAGCGGCCTTCGACGGTGCAGCGGTCCGCTATCGCCAGGCGGGGGATGAGGCGTTCCAGGAGGGCGCGGCGGGTTTCGGCGGTCGCGGTGAGTTCTCCGAAGCCGTAGCCCGTCCAGTACTCGCGGAAGCGGCCGCCGGGGCCGCCGTCCTGCCACGTGGGGTCGTTGCCGACGCTGGCCACGCCGACGAACAGGTCCACGTCGCGCAGGACTTCGGAGAGGACCAGGGGTGGGATGTCCGTGAGGGGGAGAGGCGTGACGGGGCCTTCGGAGCCGCGCAGCCACATGCGGTACTCGCCGCCGCAGCAGTGGGCCGAGTTCTGCGGGGCGGAGATCGGGTAGAAGCGGACCTGGTCGGTGCGCAGGCGCAGGTAGCTGCCGGACTCCGTGGTGTCGTCGCCGTAGCCCTCGCCCTCCCCCTCGATCCAGTACTCGGCCCGCAGGCCCCACTGCGGCAGGTCGCGCGTGGCCGGCGGGGCCTCGTCGTCGACCATGAGGCGCAGCTTGTTGCGCCAGCCGCGGACCGCGGCGAGGGAGTGGAACTGGTGCTGGCGCAGGATGTGGGCGGCGAAGCGGTTGGAGTACGTGCCCGTCGTCCGTTCCGCGTCCGTCAGGAGGTACACCTCGCGGTGGGCCTGCTTGAACGGCTGCGTGATGCCGTGGCGTTCCAGCCAGTCGCGCCAGGCGACCACGGACGCGGGGTCCTGGTCGACCGGGTGCCAGAGGCGGACCTCCGTGCCGTCGGGGACGGGGTCGTCGGTGAGGGTGCGCAGCGCGCCCTCGGCGTATCCGACGGTCGTGCCGTCGACCGTCCACAGCAGACGGCGGGCGAGGGTGCCGACGAGCGGGTGGTCGAGGTAGCGGTTGCGCCAGGTGGCGTACGACCAGGTGCGGCGGGCCAGGAACTGGCGGTCCAGGCGTTCGCTCTGCGCGGCGAGCATCTTGTCGATGTCCTTGGCGGCCGCCTTGAGTTCCCGCAGTTCCTCGGGGTGGTCGCGGCGGACGGCCGCGGGGACGCCCTTGACGGTCCTGCCGGCCGCGGTGCGCCAGGTGAGCGCGGCCCTGGAGCCGTGGACCGTCAGCAGCGCGGTGGTCTCCCCCAGCCGGTGTTCGGCGCGGCCCACCTCGGTCAGACCGTAGGCGGGGACGGCCAGTTCCTCGATCTCCTCGCGGGACAGGCCCCTCGCCTCGGCGCGCGCGTCCAGCGCGGTGTTCAGCAGCTTCAGCGTGCCCTTGTACGTGACGCGGGTGGCGAGGCGGGCCAGTTCGGCGAGGGCCGTCTCGGAGTCGATGCGGGCCAGGGCGTTGACGGCGGCGTTGGCGACCTTGGGGTTGCGCGGGCCGAGGCCGGCGACCTTCTTCAGGGACGTCTCGGTCAGGGTGCCGAGCGCGCGGGCGGTGTCGGGGTGTGCGGGCAGGAGGGCCAGCAGCCAGGTCAGGCCGCGCAGCGCGTTGGCGTTCCAGGGGTCGTAGGCGCTGTTGATGTCGGCCTCGTACGTCTGGCGGTCCAGCGGGAGGGTGCGGGGGCGGCCGACGAGGGCGAGCCAGGGCAGGACGGTGCGGCGGACCTGGTCGGCGCCGATGCCGTCGATGAGGGACCGCGCCTGCTTGTCCCACTTGGCGGTGGGCTTGGCCGCGGTGGCGGTGACGGCGTGCGCGAGCAGGGCCCGCCACTCGGGGGTGCCGCCGTCGCGCATGGCCTGTTCGGCCCACTCCTCGCCGACGTTGAGGACGGGGTCGGTGAGCCGCTTCGCCAGTGCGGTCAGCTCCGGTGAGCGGTAGGCGTCCAGTGCCGTGCGGCGGAAGACGGCCACCACGGCGGGGTCGAGCGGTCGGCCGGCGGCCAGCTCCGCCTCGGCCAGTACGTCGAGCCGTGCGGCGTACCAGTAGGAGTGGCGTTCGGCGAGCCGTGCCAGCTCCGCCCGCCGCTCCGTCGCCAGGCGGTCCCCGGGGAGACCGCGGCCGATGACGGTGAGCACGACCAGCGCGTTCTGCCGGGCCGGGGAGTCCTCGTCCAGGGTGGGCAAGCGGTCGGCGAGGGCGTCCGCGAGCCGGCCGCGCTCGGGCACCGGCAGGTCGGTGAGCAGCGGCAGGAGTTCGGCCCAGCCGCCGCCCCAGTAGCCGTTGTTGGCGGCGGCGGCCTTCAGCACCTGGTCGGCCAGCCTGCCCATGTTGCCGGCCTCGATCTGGTTGCGGATCAGCTGCGCGTGGGATCGGGCGGTGCCGGCGGCCATCAGCCACCCACCAGCGGGACGAGCTTGAGGAAGGTGACCTCGGTGCCGAGCGCCAGCTCGATCTCCTCGTCCACGTCCGTGATCTGACGGTCCCCCACGAGCACGAGGAAGCCGTTGCCGGCGAAGGCCTCCAGGGCCAGTGCGGTCTGCCGCTCGGGGTCTATCCGGCGGGGGGTGCGCAGCGCGTATCCGTTCAGCACGCGCTCGGTGTCGGCGGGCTGCACGAGCCCCTGGAACACCTCCGGCCGGCGCGCGTTGAACTCGGTGACCTCCTGGAAGACCCGTCGCCGGATCAACTCGCGCACGCTGAGCCGCTCTTCGGCGATCTCCAGTCCCCAGCCGTCGCTGCGGCCCCCGCTTGTCGTCTCGTCGACGAACGTCACGATTCCCATGCCGCCGACAGTACGGGCCACCACTGACAACGGCCCCGGCCTCACCTCACGGCGGGCCTGCGCCACTCCCTGGCGCCGGCCGCCCGCATCAGCGCCACCGCCGTCTCCGGGTCGCCGGCGAGCAGCGGATGCACGAGTTCCACGTAACGGACCTGGCCGGTGAGGGACTTGCGCAGCTGCCGCAGGCTGCGGGCGCTGAAGGAGACGCCGCCCCGGCGGCCGACGACGCCCGCGGCGAGGGCGAGACCCACGACGCCGACCTTGCACTCGGTCGACGGGGTGTCCCGGCAGGCGTGGATCTCGATGTCGCCCTGCCACAGGCCGAGCACGGCCTTGTACCGCACGCCGGCACCCGCGTAGGTGGCGACGGCGAGGTGCCGGTCCGCCTCCCCCGCGCCGGGCCCCTCCAGCCCCAGTCTCCGCGCGGTCTCGGCGAAGGCCACCCGCACCTCGCCGAAGAAGGCCTCCGGTCCCGGCATCATCCCCCGCCCCCTTCGCCCGCGGCACTGACGACGGCTCAGCGTAGCGACGCGCCGGCCGCCTTCTCGGCTCATTGAGTGACCCCGCGGTCAGCCCGCCCGGCAGGAGTCATCTCCGTACCTAATGTGATCGCATGTCAGATGACGAGTCCTACGAACTGCTCGGTTTCGACAACGTTCTGCTGCCCGTCGGCGACCTCGCGGAGGCCGTCGGCTTCTACGAGCGCGCCGGTTTCGCCGTGGCGTTCCGGCTCGACGAGGCCCGGATCGCGCTGCTGAAGGTGGGCGGCGAGACGCCGGGGATGCTGCTCAGGCAGGAGGACGAGTTCGGGCACCGGCCGCCGCTGTGGCCCTCGGCGCGCGTGTGGCTGGAGGTGCCGGACGCGCGCGTGGCGGCCCGCGAGCTGCGCCGCGCCGGCATCGGTCTGCTCGACGAGCCCTTCGCCGTGGCCACCGGCTGGACCGTCGAGATCGCCGACCCCTGGGGCAACGTCCTCGGCTTCACGGACTACACGAAGCGGCCGGAGCTGGGACGCAGGTCCTGAGGCCCGCGCGGGCCGCTCGCGTACCGGTTGAGCACACCGTACTCGTTAGGCTCTCCTTCCGTGCCCGCCAAGAACGAAGGCCCCGGTGAGGGTGCCGCTGCCGCCAGCAAGTCCGAGCAGACCCGCGCGCTGATCCTGGAGACCGCGATGCGGCTGTTCCAGGAGCGGGGCTACGACAGGACGACCATGCGGGCGATCGCGCAGGAGGCCGGGGTCTCCGTCGGCAACGCGTACTACTACTTCGCCGGCAAGGAGCACCTCATCCAGGGCTTCTACGACCGGATCGCCGCCGAGCACCAGGTGGCGGTCCGGGAGGTGCTGGACCGGGAGGCCGACCTGGAGGCACGGCTCGCGGGCGTGCTGAAGGCGTGGCTCGACATCGCGGCGCCGTACCACGAGTTCGCGGTGCAGTTCTTCAAGAACGCGGCCGATCCGGACAGCCCGCTCAGCCCCTTCTCGGAGGAGTCGGAGCACGCGCGCGTGGAGGCGATCTCCGTCCACCGCGAGGTGCTGCGAGGTGCTGCGAGGACCAAGGTGCCCGAGGAACTGCGGGACGTCCTGCCGGAGCTGATGTGGCTCGCCCAGATGGGGCTGGTGCTGTACTGGATCTTCGACCGGACCGAGGGGCGGGAGCGGAGCTACCGGCTGGCCGAGCGGGGCGCGCGGCTGACGGCCCGCGGGGTGGCACTGGCCCGGTTCCGGGTGCTGCGGCCGCTGGTGCGGGAGGTGCACGAGCTGTTCACGGACTTCCTGCCGGGGATGACGAAAGCACTCCCGGATCCCAGGCCCGACGCGGAGCGTTCCGGCTGAGGCGGTCCGCTTCCGCGGCGTCCGCGGCCCCGGGGAGCCGGTCACGCTCCCCGGGGCCGTGGGCGGCCCGGGCTAGTTGACCGCGTCCACCTCGCCCTCGGCGAGCTCCACGTCGTACACCAAGGGCCCCTCGCCCACCACCACGTGCGCCGCGCGTGACGCGTACGACGAGGCCGTCGTCGCCAGCAGGTACGTCCCCGGTCCCGGCACCGACACGATGTAGGAGCCGTCCGCCAGCGTCGTCACCCGGTCCAGCTGACGCCCGCCGTTCGACAGCAGCGTCACCGAGGCGTCCGCCAGCGGCTCACCGTCGGCCGTACGGACGAAGCCGTGGACGGCGGACGCCGGTCCGTCCGCGGCCTGCGCCTCCAGTGCCTCCTCCTTGGGCTCCACCGCGAGATGCGGCAGCCGCTTCTCCAGCCACGCCGGCAGCCACCAGTTGGACCTGCCGAGCAGGTGCATGGCGGCCGGCACCAGGGCCGTACGCAGCAGGAAGGCGTCCAGCGCCACCGCCGCCGCCAGGCCCACGCCCGCCATCGCCGCGCCCGAGTCGCCGCTGAGGACGAAGGCCAGGAAGACGCAGACCATGATCAGGGCGGCGGAGTTGATGACCCGGCTGGTCTCCGCCAGACCGACCCGCACCGCGCGCGCGTTGTCACGCGTGTGCACCCACTCCTCGTGCATACGGCTGACGAGGAAGACCTGGTAGTCCATCGAGAGGCCGAACAGCAGGGACAGCATGATGACCGGCAGGAAGGCGTTGATCGGGCCCTCCTTGCCGAGGCCCAGCAGGTCCAGACCCCAGCCCCACTGGAAGATCGCGACGAGGACGCCGAAGGAGGCGGCCGCGGCGATGAGGTTCATCAGGGCGGCCGTCAGGGGCACGACGAGGGAGCGGAAGGCGACCAGCAGGAGCAGGAAGCCGAGGCCGATGATCGTCGCGATGAAGAGCGGCAGCCGGTCGCCGGTCACGGACGCGAAGTCCTTGGAGACGGCGGTCACCCCGCCCACGTGCGCCTGCGCCCCCGCCTGGGGGATCACCTTGTCGCGCAGGGTGTCGATCAGGTCGTCGGTCTCCTTGGACTGCGGTGAGGTGGTCGGCACGACCTGGATCACCGTCACGCCCTTCGCGGGCGGCAGCGCGGCCGCCTGGGCCACTCCGGACGTCGCCTGGATGTCCTTGACCAGCGTGCCGGCGTCACCGCCCACGCTGACCACCTGGAGCGGTCCGTTGAAGCCGGGACCGAAGCCGTCGGCGAGGAGGTCGTAGGCCTTCCTGGTGGTCGTGGACGCGTCGTCGTTGCCCTGGTCGGTGGCGCCCAGACGGAGCGACAGCACGGGCAGGGCGAGGACGACCATGACGGCCAGGGCGAGCGCGGCGATCGTACGGGGGCGCTTCTGGACGCGGGCCGACCAGCGGGCCGCGAGTCCGCTCGCGTGCTCCGTCTCGGGGCCGTCGGCGGCGAGCCGGCGGCGCTGGCGGCGGCTGAGGACCCGCTTGCCGAGGAGGCCGAGCAGGGCGGGCAGCAGCGTGGTGGCGGCGAGGA
This sequence comes from Streptomyces sp. 7R007, assembly GCF_054850255.1. Taxonomy (NCBI): domain Bacteria; kingdom Bacillati; phylum Actinomycetota; class Actinomycetes; order Kitasatosporales; family Streptomycetaceae; genus Streptomyces; species Streptomyces sp. 7R007. The sequence continues at coordinate 194,718 of NZ_JBTWMV010000003.1, forward strand.
CGCTGAGCACGACCGTCAGGGAGGTGCCGATGACCACGCCGTCCAGGAAGCGCAGGCGGGTCACCAGCATGCCGGCGAGGGCGATGCAGACCGTGCCGCCCGCGAACAGCACGGCCCGGCCGGAGGTGTTGAGGGCGGTGACCGCCGCCTCCTCGGGGTCCAGGCCGCGCAGGATGCCGCGCCGGTGCCGGGTGACGATGAACAGGGCGTAGTCGATGCCGACGCCGAGGCCGATCAGGGAGGCGAGCAGCGGGGCGATGTCGGGGATGTCGGTGGTGTGGCTCAGCAGCTGGGTGGAGAACAGGCCGGTGCCGACGCCGAAGATGGCGATGCCGATGGGCAGGAGCATCGCGAAGAAGGAGCCGAAGGCGAGGAAGAGCACGACGGCCGCCGCGATGATGCCGACCATCTCCGACAGGCCCTGCGGCGGCTCCTGCACGCGCTGGATCGCCTGGCCGCCCAACTCGACCTGCAGGCCGTCGCGTTCGGCGTTCTGCGCGGTGTCGACGACGTTCTGGACGAGGTCCTTGGGCACTTCGTTCGCGCGCTTGGTGAAGGTCAGCTGGGCGTAGGCGATGGTGCCGTCCTTGCTGATCTGCGCCGCGCCGCGCGCGCCCGCGTAGGGGCTGGTCACCTCGCCGACACCGGACATTCCGGCGATCTTGTCGAGGGCCGGCTGGACGCGGTCCCGGACCGCCTGGTCCCGCACCGAGCCGCCGTCGACCTTCCACACCACCGTGTCGGTGTCGCCCGAGGTGGCCGGGAAGGCCTTCTGCATCAGGTCGTACGCGCTCTTGGAGTCCGTGTCGGGGAGGGAGAAGACGTTCGCGTAGTTCGTCCCCGCCGTCGAGGCCGAGAAGCCCAGGCCGAACAGTGCCCCCACCCACAGCAACAGGACCACCAGCCGGTGCCGATAGCACCACCGTGCCAATGCCGCCACGATCAAAGCTCCTTCGTCGGTAGTCGGTCGTCGGTTGGTCCCCCAGGTCCTGGGCAACAGGATTGGGCCCGCCACGCGCGTGTGGCGGAAACGCGCCATGACTCTCAAGGAACTCCAAAGCGCCGGTCGCACTCTCAAGGAACTCCAAAGCACCGATCCGGACCGGCTGTCAGTGGTGCCGCCGATACTGGGGGCATGACGACGGCTCCAGGCACCGTGCTGGTGGTGGAGGACGAGCCGAGCATCGCGGACGTCCTCGCCATCGCCCTGCGCTACCACCGCTTCGAGGTGATGATCGCGGGCAGCGTCCGCAAGGCCCGCGCGCTCGCCGAGCGCACCCGGCCGGACGCGGCGCTGCTCGACGTCATGCTGCCGGACGGCGACGGCCGCGCACTGGGCCGTGAACTGCGCGAGCGGCAGCCCGACCTGGCGCTGGTCTTCCTCACCGCGCGCGACGCGCCCGCCGAGATCGTCGGCGCCCTCGGCTTCGGCGACGACTACATCACCAAGCCGTTCAACATCGACGAGGTCGTCGCCCGCATCACGGCGGTGCTGCGCCGCACCCGCCCGGCCGACGTCCTGCCGCAGCGCCCGCCGCTGCGCTACGGCGACCTGGAGCTGGACGAGACGACGTACAGCGTCCACCGCGCGGGCCGCAGTGTGGAGCTGACCCCCACCGAGTACGCCCTGCTGCGCTTCCTGGTGCGCAACGGCGGCCGGATCGTGCCCAAGGAGCAGCTCCTGCGCCACGTCTGGCAGTACGAGCACACCCCGCCGGAGTCGACGGTCGTGGAGACCTACATCAGCTATCTGCGCCGCAAGCTGGACACCCTGGGTCCGCCGGTGATCACCACGCGGCGCGGTGTGGGATACGGGCTCGCATGATGATCCGGTGGCCGTACTGCGAGCGCGGCATCCACTCGCTGCGCGCCAAGCTGACGCTGGCCAACGTCCTGCTGCTCGCGCTCGGCATCGTGGCCACCACCGCCGTCAGCCTCATGGGCATGCGGTACTACCTGCTGGACCAGGTCGACAACCAGCTGATCAAGATGCGCGACTCGCTCAGCGGCTCGCAGCTCACCATCCGCCAGATCGACTCGCTCGGCGCCCTCGCCTTCGTCCACGACCGTCTGGTCCCGGACGACACCGACAAGGAGCGCTCCACACCGGACTCGATCTACACGGCCGTCGACGCCGCGGGCGACCCCGTCGGCGTCCTCGGCGTCAAGCCCACCGAGGCGCAGCGCGTCCTGGCCCGCGCGGTCGGGGACGCCGGCGCGCTCGCCCGGGACAGCGACCCGCACAGCGTGCGGGTGAACGGCGCCTCCTACCGGGTCACCGCGGTCCGCCTCGCCGACGACACGACCGTCCTGATGGCCGCCTCCACCGAGGCCCTGCACATGGGCATGGGCAAGGCCCTCAAGCTCGACTTCGCCGTCGGGAGCCTGCTGCTGGTGCTGCTGGCCTGTCTGACGATGGTCTCGGTCAGCCGCCGGATGCGGCCCCTGGAGGACATGGTGGAGACGTCGTCGGCGATCGCCGAGGGCGACCTGACCCGGCGCGTGCCCTCCAGCGAGCATCCGACGCAGGAGGTCGAGCAGTTGCGCGTCGCCCTGAACTCGATGCTCCACCAGGTCGAGTCGGCCTACCGCACCCGTGAGGACAGCGCGGCCCAGCTGCGCCGCTTCGTCGCCGACGCCTCGCACGAGCTGCGCACCCCGCTGTCGGCGATACGCGGCTACCTCCAGCTCTACGACAAGGGCATGCTCAGCGATCCCGACGAGCGGAAGCGGGCCTGGGAGCGGGTGCTGGCGGAGACCGACCGCATGGGCCGCCTGGTCGACGAACTGCTCACCCTCGCCCGTCTCGACCAGCGGCCCGAACTGCGCCTGCGGAACGTGGACCTGAGCCGGCTGGTGCGGGACGCGGCCGAGGACCTGCGGGTGCAGCAGCCGCAGCGGCCCATCAAGGTGGCGGCCGAGGGCGCCCTGCTGGTGCGCGCCGACGAGTCGGGGCTGCGCCAGGTGCTCGGCAACCTCGTGGGCAACGTCCGCACGCACACGCCCGCCGACGTGCCGGTGCGGCTCGGGGTGCGGCGGGAGGACGGGGTGGTGCGGCTGTGCGTCGAGGACGAGGGGCCGGGGCTCGGCGAGGCGGACGCGGCCCGGGTCTTCGACCGGTTCTTCCGGGCCGGCGGGGGCGCGGGCAGCGGTCTGGGGCTGGCGATCGTGCAGGGGGTCGTGCAGGCGCACGGCGGGCAGGTGGCGGTGCGCACGGCGCCGGGCGAGGGGCTGGCGGTGACGGTGACGCTGCCGGCACGGGTGCCGGTACGGTCGTAAAGGCCCGTAGGACCCGGGCAGCCGGGCCCCGGCTCGCGTCACGTCGGGGCCGTCACCAGCGCCCACACCGTCTTTCCGTGCCGTCCCCGGCTCCACACTCCCCAGGCCGCGGCGAGGTGCTCCACCAGATGCAGCCCACGGCCGGTCTCCTCCCACTCCCCCACCAGCCTCAGCCGCGGCTCCGACTGCCCTTCGTCGGACACCTCGATGAGGCAGGACCCGTCCGCGAGCGCGGTCACCGCCACCTCGAACTCCCGCTCCAGCAGCGGTCCGTGGCGTACGACGTTGGTGGCGAGCTCGGAGACGAGCAGCACCGCGTCACGCAGCGCCGGATCCTCGGCCCCGTGCCCCCAGTCGGCCAGGTGATCCCTGACCCGCCGCCGGGCCAGACCGACGGACGCCGGGTGCCGGGGCAGCCGGAAGGAGTTGCGTCTCAACACGTCTGCTCCTCACCCCGCGCACACCTCCGTCACATCGACCCGCGTCAGGCTGATACCCGGCGTCCGGCGGGGGAATGTCACGCGCGCGGGATCGCGTCGGATCCGGCTCAGATCCAGGTGAGGCGCCACAGGCGGAACACGCCCGTACCGTCGTCGAGATACTGCCCGCCGCCGACGTCGGTGCTGCTGACGACGTACTCCTTGGCCTGCCAGAGCGGGATGACCGGCACGTCGTGGGCGATGTCCTGCTGCAGCGTGCGGAAGTCCTGGTCGGCGTCGGCGCGGTCGGCGTACTGCCGGCTGTTCTGCAGGAGCTGGTCCACGGCCTTGCTGCTGTAGCCGGTGTTCATGGTGGAGCCGGTGCCCACCAGCGGGGCGCCGAAGGTGTCGGCGTCGGGGTAGTCGGCGACCCAGCCGACGGCGTAGGCGTCCAGTTTCCCGGTCGCCCAGGCCTCCTGGAAGTCGGTCCAGGCGTAGCCCTTGAGGGTCACCTTGAACAGGCCGCTCGCCTCCAGTTGCCGCTTGAGGTCGACGGCCTCCGCCTCGGCGGCGCCGCGGTTCTCGGCGTAGCCGTAGGTGAAGCGGACGGGTGTCGTGACGCCGGCCGCGGTGAGCAGGGCGCGCGCCGCCTTCGCGCTGGGCGTCGGGTAGGTGTCGAAGAACGACGTGGTGTGGCCGGTGATGCCGGTCGGGATCAGCGAGTACAGCGGGGCGACGGTCCCCTTGTACACGGTGGAGGCCAGTTCCTGGCGGTCGATCAGCCAGGCCATCGCCTGGCGGACCACGGGCGCGTGCAGCGGGGAGCTCGCGCGGGTGTTGAGGTAGAGGTTGCGGGTCTCGGCGCTGTCGGACTCGTAGACGCGCAGGTCCGGGTCGCTCGGGTTGAGCCCGGCGAGGACGGCGGGCGGCAGCTGGCGGGTGGCGACGTCGACCTTCTTCGCCTTCCACGCCTTGTCGAGGGCGGCGGGGTCCTTGTAGTAGCGCAGTTCGACGGGGCGTCCGGTGCTGTCGACGGCGCCCTTGTAGTGCTTGTTCGGCGTGAGGTCGGCCGTCTTGCCGTTCTTGTACGCGGTCAGCTCGTACGGTCCGGTGCCGTCCGCGCCGGGGTCGGTGCGCAGGCCGTCCTTCGGGTACTTGGTGCGGTCGACGATCGCGCCGGCGCCGGTGGCCACCTTGAACGGGAAGGTGGCGTCGGGCGAGGTCAGGTGGAAGGTGACGGTCAGCCCCCTGGCGTCGACCGAGCGCAGCGTGCTCAGCAGCGAGGAGGGGCCGACCTCGGACTTGATGGCCTTGACGCGGTCGAAGGAGTACTTCACGTCCTCTGCGGTCATCGTGCGGCCGCTGGGGAAGGTGATTCCCTCGCGCAGCGTGCAGGTGTACGTCGTCAGGTCGCCGCCCGCGAAGTCGCAGCCCTTCGCCGCGTCCGGCACGGGCGCCGCACCGCCCGGCTCGAAGGTCAGCAGCGACTGGAAGAGGTTGCTGAACAGGGCCCAGGAGCCGGCGTCGTAGGCCCCGGCCGGATCGAGCGCCGTGACGGCGTCCGTCGTGCCGACCGTGATGGTCCTGCCCTGGTTCTCCTGCGACGGCAGCAGCTGCCAGCCGCCCACTCCCACGCCCGCGAGCACCAGCAGCGTCGCGAGAATCCGTATGCGCACCGAACGCATCGGTCGCCCTCCCCGGGCCCTCAAGGCCCCACCCCAGATGCCACTCCCCTAGTGGCGGCGGCTCACCTAACCACAGGTGTTTCACCTGGCGGAAGAGGTATCTGGTGAGATGGGCAAGAACTTACCGACCGGTTGTTTCGGCCGGATTTCACAGCTCGTTCACAGGTGTCCGGGGCGACTTCAAGCCTGTTTCGAGGCCAGCTCGATCACCGTGATGTCCGACGGCGCGCCCACGCGCGTGGGCGGTCCCCAGGCACCGGCGCCGCGGCTGACGTAGAGCTGGGTGTCGCCGTAGCGCTCCAGGCCGGCGACGGTCGGGTTCGCGGCGGCGGCGATGAGGTTGCCGGGCCAGAGCTGACCGCCGTGGGTGTGGCCCGAGAGCTGGAGGTCGACGCCGTGCCGGACGGCCTCGTGGATCTGGACCGGCTGGTGGGCGAGGAGCACGCACGCGCGTGCCGGGTCGCGGTCGGCGAGCGCCTTGGTGAAGTCGGGGCCGTGGCCCTCGCTCTCGCCGGCGAGGTCGTTGACGCCGGCCAGGTCGAACCAGGGCAGTTCGGTGCGGGCGTTCTCCAGCGGGAGCAGGCCGAGCCGCCGCACCTCCGCCACCCACTGCTCGGCACCGGAGAAGTACTCGTGGTTGCCGGTGACGAAGTAGGCGGGCGCCTCCAGCCCGGTCAGCGGGGCGGCCGCCGGGGCCAGGTCGGGCACGCTGCCGTCGACGAGGTCGCCGACGACCGCGACGAGGTCGGGGCGCGTGGCGTTGACCGTGTCGACGACCTTCTGGGTGAAGGCCCGGCCCAGGATCGGGCCCAGGTGGATGTCGCTCACCACGGCGATGCGGTAACCCTGCGCGGCACGCGGCAGCTTGGCCAGCGGGACGGTGACGCGCTTCACGCGCGGGCCGCGCAGCACGCCGTAGGTGCCGTAGCCGACGGTCCCCACGGCGGCGGTGACGGCGGCACCGGCGACGATGCGGGAGACGACGAGACGGCGAGTGGGGGCGGGGGGTGCCGGCTCCGGCGCCGCTTCGGGCTCCGGCTCCGATGTCCGTACGGCCGTCCGCGCCCGCCGCTGCGGCAGGCGCCGCAGCAGGGGTCGTACGGCCTCTCCCGCCACCACCGCGAGCAGCAGGTACAGCGACACGGCCAGCCACAGGAAGCCCGGCCAGGCGAGGGTGCGCTGGAGCCAGAACGGCGCTCCGGCGCGCTCGGCGACCAGCGCGCCGACCGCCAGGACCCAGCCGCCGGCGATCAGCGCCGCGCCCGCGCGGCGCGCCGGGCCCGGGGCGCGGGTGGTGTCGCGGAACAGGCGACGCCACAGATACCAGTTGCCCGCCACCAGGACGGCGAGGGCGAGCAGCGCGAAGACGACGGTCATGTGCCGTTATGACGTCTGGCGCAAAGCGCGCAGTCCGCGCAACCCGATGACCCCGATGACCGTCCCCAATACGAAGGAGACGACGGCCAGCGTCAGATGCACCCAGAAGAACGCCGTCGGGTGGCCGTCGTCGAAGGCCTGCCCACTACTGTCCTTGATCAGGTTCTTGACGAAAGTGACCCAGATGATCCACGACCACACCCCGAAGGCGAGCAGGAACCAGGACACCGGGCGGCTGAGCTTCATGCGTTCAGTATCGCCGTCCGGCTCCCGGCCGCGTGCCCGGGGTGGGGCGGGCGGGACTTCCCGCGCGACGGCAGGTACGTTCTGCGTCGTGCCCGCACCCAAGCAGACCGCCAGGCGATCCCTGCTGGTCACCTCCGCCGCCGCCCTGGTCGCCTCGTCGTCGCTCACGCTGACCGCGCCCGCCGCCCTCGCGGCCCCCAGCCCCTCCACCAGTCCCACGGCCACTCCCCCCGCGCACATGTCGAGCGTGGGCGGCGCCCGGCTCGGGCAGCCCGGCACCCAGGTGGACCTGGGCAGCGGCGCCCCGGTGCTGCCGAAGGACATCACCGCGCGCTCCTGGATCGTCGCGGACGCCGAGTCGGGCGAGGTGCTCGCCGCGCACAACGCGCACTGGCGGCTGGCCCCGGCGAGCACCATGAAGATGCTGTTCGCGGACACCGTGCTGCCGAAGTTCCCGAGCACCGAGAAGCACAAGGTGGTGCCCTCCGACCTGGCCGGCATGGGCGCCGGTTCCAGCATGGTCGGGATAAAGGAGGGCGAGACGTACACGGTCCACGACCTGTGGCTCGGCGTCTTCCTGCGCTCCGGCAACGACGCCGTGCACGTGCTGTCGGCCATGAACCACGGCGTCGGCAACACCGTCAAGGAGATGAACGAGCACGCCCAGGAGCTCCAGGCCCTCGACACGCACGTGGTGACTCCGGACGGCTACGACGCCCCGAAGCAGGTCTCCTCCGCCTACGACCTGACGCTGATCGCCCGTTCCGGGCTGCAGAAGAAGGATTTCCGCACGTACTGCTCGACGGTGCGGGCGCAGTTCCCGGGCGAGACGAAGAAGAACAAGAAGGGCAAGACCGTCCGCGAGTCCTTCGAGATCCAGAACACCAACCGACTGCTGGCCGGTGACTCCGACGTCTCCGTCTACCAGGGCATCGCGGGCGTCAAGAACGGCAACACGACCAACGCGGGCGCGACCTTCACGGGGGTCGCCGAGCGCAACGGCAGGGTGCTGCTGGTCACCGTCATGCACCCGGAGAAGGACGAGCACAACGAGGTCTACAAGGAGACCTCCAAGCTCTTCGACTGGGGGTTCGCGGCGGCCGGCAAGGCGACTCCGGTGGGCGAGCTGGTGGCGCCCCGCGGTGCCGCGCGGTCCAGCGCCCAGCCGGGTGCGAACGCCGACTCCGGGCAGGCGGGCGGGGACGCGGGCGACGCCTCGGCGACACCGTCGGCGAACGCCTCGGCCGGGCAGCGCACCGGTGGCATGGGGATCGCGTTCGCGATCACCGGCGGGCTGCTGGCGCTGCTCGCCGCGGGCGCGTTCCTGGTCAACCGCCGGTGGCCGCTGCCGGATCTGGTACGCCGGCGGACGCCTCGTCCGTGAGCTCCTGCTCCTTGCTCCCCGTCGCCGTCCACGCGGCGCAGAACAGGACCAGCTTCGAGGTGAAGTTGATCCACAGCAGCAGCGCGACGGGGACGCCGAAGGCGCCGTACATGCTCTTCGTGGCGACGCCCTGCATGTAGCCGCTCAGCAGCGTCTTCAGCAGTTCGAAGCCGACCGCGCCGAGCAGCGCCGCGACGACCAGGCGGTGGCGCGTCGGCTCGACGCCGGGCAGCAGCGTCAGGACGTAGAGCAGCAGCAGGAAGTCGGCGAGTACGGCGACGGCGAACGCGGCGACGTACAGCAGGATGCCGCCCCAGCCGCCCTTCTCGATGCCGAGCTGGTCGGTGATCCAGCCGACCATCGCGGAGGCGACGGCGGAGGCGCCGAGCGTGAGCAGGACGGCGCCGCCGAGGCCGACCAGGATGCCGAGGTCCTTCGCCTTGCGCAGGAGGGGGTTCTCCTCCTCGTCGGGCAGCTCCCACACCGCGCGCAGGCACTCGCGGGTGGAGCCGGCCCAGCCGATGCCGGTGAACAGCAGGGCGGCCCCGGCGATGAGGCCGATGGTGCCGGCGTTCTCGACCAGGTTCGCGATGTCGAGCTGGTCGGAGATGCCGGGGACCTGCTCGGCGATCCTGTTCTGCAGGTCGTGCTGCCGACTCTCGCTCAGCGTGGCCGCGCCGATCGCGGCGGCCACGGTGAGCAGCGGGAACAGGGCGACGAAACTGGTGAACGTCATCGCGGCGGCCAGCCGGGCCCACTTCACCCGGTCCAGACGCTCGTAGGACCGCCACGCGTGCGTGGCCATCAGGCGCGTCACCAGCGGCCCGACGACGGGGAGTCTCTTCAGCCAGTCCATGATCCGACCATGCCCTCCGAGGCGTCTTCCACGCGGAAGACCAGGGTGCGGGTACCCCAAAAGCGCACGAGCGTGGCCAGGGCCATGCCGATCACGGCGCCGGAGACGGTGTCCGCCCGCTGCGAGGTGAGGCCGAGGCCGTAGTGGCTGACGGCCAGGCAGAGCAGTTGTACGGCGGCTCCGGCGAGGTTGACCGCGACGAAGAGGACGTAGGGGCGCAGCCCACGGGGTTTCGTCTCCCGGTAGGTGCCGAGCGCGTTGCCGACGTAGGCGACCGAGCAGCCGGCCACGAAGGACAGCGCCTTGGCCGTGATCGGACCGAGGCCGCCCGGGCCGCGCAGCCAGGTGAAGAGGGCCAGGTCGACGGCGTAGGCGAGAAGCCCGACGCAGGCGAAGGCGAGGAGTTCCCGACGGGTGGTGCGACGCGGGCGGGGCCGGGGCGCACGGGTGCCGGGGTGGGGGTGCCGGGGTCGCGTCCGTTCAGGGCGGCGAGTTGGCGTCGCGTTGGTGTCCTGGGGGCCGGTGTCCTGTCTGGGGCGGCGGGGTGGCGTCGCGTGGCTGTCCGGTTGGGGGCGGCGGGGTGGTGTCGCGCCGGTGTCCTGTGGGGGTTGGCGGGTTCTCCACGCGTGCGTGCTCACCAGTTGGCCACCGCCAGGCCGTACATCGCCAGCCAGACCAGGCCGATGAGGGCGAGGGCGCGGTCGCGCAGGACGACCTCCTCCGGTTCGCCGGCCGTGCCGCGGTCGGCGAAGACGGCGTAGCGCAGGATCGCCAGGATGAAGGCGACCATGGAGAGCTGGCGCCAGGGCAGCACGCTGGTGTGCGGGACGCCGCCCTCCTCCAGGGCCCACAGGCAGTAGCCGAGGACGGCGACCCCGGCCGCCAGCTGCCACACGAAGCGCAGGTATCCGGTGGTGTACTCCGTGAGCAACGCACGCGTGGCGCCCGCTTTCCCGGCCATCTGCACGGCCTCGGAGTACCGCTTGGCCGACACCATGAACAGCGCGCCGAACCCGGTGGTGATCAGGAACCAGCGCGAGAGCGGGATGCCGAGTGCGACCCCGCCGATCATCGCCCGCATCAGGAACCCGGTCGTGACGACGACGAGGTCGACGACCAGGACGTGCTTGAGGCTGACGCAGTAGGCCAGTTGCATGCCGAGGTACGCCGTCAGCAGCGCCGCGACGACCGGGGAGACCAGCCAGGCCGCGGCGGCCGGCGCGAGCACGCCGAGGGCCGCTCCGGTGGCGTACGCGACCGGTACGGGTACCTGGCCGGCGGCGACCGGGCGGCGCCGCTTGGTGGGGTGGGCGCGGTCGGCGTCGGCGTCGCGGGCGTCGTTGATCAGGTAGACGGCGGCGGCGCAGGCGGTGAACAGGGCGAAGACCAGCGCGAGTTCGGTGACGGCGTGCCGGGAGAAGAGCCGTCCGGCGGCGGCCGGCGCGGCGACGACCAGGACGTTCTTGACCCACTGCTTGGGGCGCGCGGTCTTCAGGAGGCCGACGAGCAGCCGGCCGAGGCGGTTGCCGCGCCGGGGTGGTGCGGTGCGCCTGGGGGGCGTGCGCTGCTCGTGAAGCGCCGTGTCGCGCGTCCGCGCGCTGCTGGCGAGGGGCGCTGTCTCAGTCATGCACGCCCCCTCGCATCCAGCGCGACCCGATGCGCGCCGTGAGCGCCCCGAGGCATGCGCCGGCGGCCACGTCGGACGGGTAGTGGACGCCGACGACCAGGCGGGACAGGCACATCACCGCGGCGAGCGGGGGGATCACGCGCGCGCCGAGCGCCCCGTAGGCGACGGCGGCGGCCGCGGCGGAGGTCGCGTGGGAGCTCGGGAAGGAGTGCCGGCCGACGGTGGGCACGAGGGGGAGGACGTGCGCCGGGCGCGGACGGCGCACCACCCTTTTCACTCCCATGCTGACGGCGTGCGCGCCTGCGGTGAGCGCCGTTCCGCGCAACCAGGCGCCGCGCCGAGCGCCGTCCACGGCGGCTCCCGCGAGGCCCGCGGCGAGCCACACCGCGCCGTGCTCGCCGGCCCACGAGAGGGCGCGCGCGGCGCCGGCGACGCGCGGGTCGGTGCCGTACGCGTGGATCGCCGCGAGGATCCGGCGGTCCATGCCGTCGAGTCCGTCGAGTACGTCGAGTTCGTGGTCCATGTGGACTCACTGTTCACGTCCACGGCATCGGAACTCCGGCAATATTGAGCGACATCCCATTAATCACCCATTTCGGGGAGAGCCGGGATGTTTCAGAACTAATCGCTCACACATCAGCGATACGGTCACCGACATGCCTGCCGACGCCGTACCCGACACCCCTCCCGTCACCGCCACCCTCACCGGGTGGGGCCGCACCGCGCCCACGGCGGCCCGGGTGATCCGCCCCCGAACGTACGAGGAGGCCGTCGCCGCGCTCCGGAACTGCGCAGCCCGCGGCGGCATCCCGCGGGGCCTGGGGCGGGCGTACGGGGACGCCGCGCAGAACGCGGGCGGCGCCGTGCTCGACATGACGGCCCTGGACCGCGTGCACGCCATCGACGCCGACGGCGGCACCGTGCTGTGCGACGCGGGCGTCTCCCTGCACCGGCTGATGGAGGTGCTGCTGCCGCTCGGCTGGTTCGTGCCGGTGACGCCGGGCACCCGGCAGGTCACCGTCGGCGGGGCGATCGGCGCGGACATCCACGGCAAGAACCACCACGTCTCGGGCTCCTTCTCCCGGCACGTGCTGTCCCTGGAACTGCTCACCGCCGACGGCGGGATCCGCACCGTCGCCCCCGGCACGCCCCTGTTCGAGGCCACCGCGGGCGGCATGGGCCTGACCGGCGTGATCCTCACCGCCACCCTGCGGCTGCTGCCGGTCGAGACGTCCCTGATGTCGGTCGACACCGAGCGCGCCGACGACCTCGACGACCTGATGGCCCGGCTGACGGCCACCGACCACCGCTACCGCTACTCGGTCGCCTGGATCGACCTGCTGGCCCGCGGCGCGGCGACGGGCCGCGCGGTGCTCACCCGCGGCGACCACGCGCCCGTGGACGCCCTGCCGGCACGCGCGCGGAGAACTCCGTTTGATTTCCGGACCCCGCGCTTCCCGCCCGCGCCGTCCTTCCTTCCCGAGGGCCTGCTCAGCCGCACGACCGTGGGCCTGTTCAACGAGCTCTGGTACCGGAAGGCGCCCCGCGCGCGCAGCGGCCAGTTGCAGAGGATCTCCACCTTCTTCCACCCCCTCGACGGCGTCCCCCACTGGAACCGCGTCTACGGCCGCGGCGGCTTCGTCCAGTACCAGTTCGTCGTCGGGTACGGCCAGGAGGAGGCCCTGCGCCGGATCGTGCGGCGCATCTCCGCGCGCCGCTGCCCGTCCTTCCTGGCCGTCCTCAAGCGCTTCGGGGAGGCCGACCCGGGCTGGCTGTCGTTCCCCGTGCCCGGCTGGACCCTGGCCCTCGACATCCCGGCCGCGCTGCCCGGCCTCGGCGCCTTCCTCGACGAGCTGGACGAGGAGGTCACCGCGGCCGGCGGGCGCGTCTACCTCGCCAAGGACTCCCGGCTGCGCCCGGAACTGCTCGCCGCGATGTACCCGCGCCTCGACGACTTCCGTGCCCTGCGTGCCGAACTGGACCCGCGCGGGGTGTTCGTCTCCGACCTCGCCCGCCGACTCAACCTCTAGGAGTGCTGCCGTGAAGGACGCCTTCGGCCTCCCCCAGTCCCTGCTCGTCCTCGGCGGTACGTCCGAGATCGCGCTCGCCACCGCACGCCGTCTCATCGCCCGCCGCACGCGCGTGGTGTGGCTGGCCGGCCGCCCGTCGCCCGCCCTGGAGGAGGCCGCGCGGAGCCTGCGGCTGCTGGGCGCGGACGTGCACACCGTCGCCTTCGACGCGCTCGACCCCGACTCCCACGAGACCACGCTCGGCAAGGTCTTCGCCGAGGGCGACGTCGACATGGTGCTGCTCGCCTTCGGGATCCTCGGCGACCAGGCGCACGACGAGCGCGAACCGGCGGCCGCCGTGCGCGTCGCGCAGACCAACTACACGGGCGCCGTGTCGGCGGGCCTGGTGAGCGCCCGCGCGCTCCAGGCGCAGGGCCACGGCTCGCTGGTCGTGCTCTCCTCCGTCGCCGGCGAGCGGGCCCGCCGCGCCAACTTCATCTACGGCTCCAGCAAGGCCGGCCTGGACGCCTTCGCGCAGGGCCTGGGCGACGCGCTGTACGGCACCGGCGTGCACGTCATGGTCGTACGCCCGGGGTTCGTGCGCTCGAAGATGACCGCCGGCCTGCCGGAGGCGCCGCTCGCGACCACCCCGGAGGCCGTCGCCACGGCCGTCGAGCTGGGGCTGCGGCGGCGCTCGGAGACGGTGTGGGTGCCCGGCACGCTGCGCGTCGTGATGTCGGCGCTGCGGCACCTGCCACGCGGGGTGTTCCGGCGGCTGCCGGTCTAGCCGCTAGCGGCGGCTGATGGTGCCCTGCTCCACGTGACCGGCCTGCGGGGGCACCACGGCGCCGCCGAAGGCGTACTCCCGCAGTTTGCGCCACACCCCGTCGGCGCCCTGCTCGTACAGCGCGAACCCGGTGCAGGGCCACTCGGCCTCGTAGTCGGCGAGCTCCTCGAAGGCGCGGTCCATCGCCGCGTCGTCGATACCGTGGGCGACCGTGACGTGCGGGTGGTACGGGAACTGCAGGTCACGGGCGACGGGCCCAGAGGCGTCGCGGACCTGCTTCTGCAGCCAGGTGCACGCCTCGCCGCCCTCGACGACACGGACGTAGACCACGGGCGACAGCGGCCGGAAGGTGCCGGTGCCCGACAGCCGCATCGGAAACGGCCGGCCGGCCGCGGCGACCTCGGTGAGATGGGCCTCGACGGCCGGCAGCGCGGCGCTGTCGACCTCGGTCGGCGGCAGCAGGGTGACGTGCGTGGGGATGCCGTGAGCCGCGGCGTCGCCGAAGCCCGCGCGCAGCTGCTGAAGCCGGCTGCCGTGTGGCTCCGGGACCGCGATCGACACTCCGATCGTTACGGTCCCCACGTCGTCTCCTGTCGTCGTGACGGGTTGGTGTTCCGGGCCGTCGGCTATCGACTGTACGGCCACGGCTGTGCCACGGGCAGGCGCAACCGTAGTGATGTGCAGCGCTCTGCCCGGTGGTACGTGTGTTCGGCGGTGTACGTCAGTGCTTGGCGGGCAGGAAGCCCACCCTGTCGTACGCCTGGGAGAGGGTCTCGGCGGCCACGGCTCGCGCCTTCTCCGCGCCCTTGGCGAGGATCGAGTCCAGCGTCTCCGGGTCGTCCAGGTACTGCTGGGTGCGCTCCCTGAAGGGCGTCACGAACGCGACCATGACCTCGGCGAGGTCCGTCTTGAGCGCGCCGTACATCTTGCCCTCGTACTCCTGCTCCAGCTCGGCGATCGACTTGCCGGTGAGGGTGGAGTAGATGGTGAGCAGATTGCTGACGCCCGGCTTGTTCTCGGCGTCGTAGCGGATGACGGTGTCGGTGTCCGTGACCGCGCTCTTGACCTTCTTCGCGGTGGCCTTCGGCTCGTCGAGGAGGTTGATGAGGCCCTTCGGGGTGGACGCCGACTTGCTCATCTTGACCGTCGGGTCCTGCAGGTCGTAGATCTTCGCCGTCTCCTTGAGGATGTACGGCTTCGGGATGGTGAAGGTCTCGCCGAAGCGGCCGTTGAAGCGGGCGGCGAGATCGCGGGTCAGCTCGACGTGCTGGCGCTGGTCCTCCCCGACGGGCACCTCGTGGGCCTGGTACAGCAGGATGTCGGCGACCTGGAGGATCGGGTACGTGAACAGGCCGACGGAGGCCCGGTCGGCGCCCTGCTTGGCGGACTTGTCCTTGAACTGGGTCATGCGGCCGGCCTCGCCGAAGCCGGTGAGGCAGTTCATGACCCAGGCGAGCTGGGCGTGCTCGGGGACGTGGCTCTGGACGAACAGCGTGCAGCGGTCCGGGTCGAGGCCGGCCGCGAGGAGCTGGGCGGCGGCGAGCCGGGTGTTGGCCCGCAGCTCCGCCGGGTCCTGCGGGACCGTGATCGCGTGCAGGTCGACGACCATGTAGAACGCGTCGTGGGTCTCCTGCAGGGCCACCCACTGACGGACGGCGCCGAGGTAGTTGCCGAGGTGGAACGAGCCTGCGGTGGGCTGGATTCCGGAGAGCACGCGAGGACGATCAGAGGCCATGTTCACCATTCTCTCAGGTCCGTGGGGGCGATCCGGAACCCGTGGGAAACAGGTGGGAACCGATCCCTCTTCCGCGGTGTAACAACAGTGTGAGAACGCGGGAGGGGGGCCGCATCGTCGATGAGGCCGCGGTGATCGCCCGGGTACGCGCCGGAGAGCCGGAGGCGTACGCGGAGCTGGTGCGGGCCCATACGGGCATCGCGCTGAGGGCGGCCGCCGCGCTCGGGGCGGGAGCGGACTCGGAGGACGTGGTGCAGCAGGCCTTCGTCAAGGCGTACTGCGCCCTGGGCAGGTTCAGGGACGGCGCGGCCTTCAAGCCGTGGCTGCTGTCGATCGTCGCCAATGAGACGAGGAACACAGTGCGTACGGCGGCCCGGCAGCGCACGCTCGCCGGCCGGGAGGCGGCCTTCGTGGAGGCGGAGCCGCGGATACCGGAGTCGGCGGACCCGGCGGTGGCGACGCTGGAGACGGAGCGCCGCGCGGCGCTGCTGTCCGCCCTGGAGCAGCTGAGCGAGGAGCACCGCCTGGTCGTCACCTACCGCTATCTCCTGGAGATGGACGAGTCCGAGACGGCCCAGGCCCTGGGCTGGCCGCGCGGCACGGTCAAGTCCCGGCTCAACCGCGCCCTGCGCAAGCTGGGCCGGCTCCTGCCGGATTTCGAGCCTCGGGAAGGGGGTGACGAGCGTGCGTGAGGGACGCGACGCCCACGACGGCGAGGGTGCCCGTGGTCCGGCGGGTGCCGGGAGGCGGGGGCCGTGCGGACGAGGGTCCTCGGGTGGTGCTTCCGGGCTGCCGGAGGAGCTGAGGGCTCTGGGCCGGTCGCTGGCGGCACCGGGGGCGGACGGCGCGGACGACTCCCCTGGTTCCGCCGGCTCTGGTGGTGCCGGCGGTTCCGTGGGCTCCGTCGACTCCGAGACGATGGTCGAGCGGGTGCTGGGCCAGATACTGGCCGAGCATCTGGCGGTCCCGGTGGCCGAGGCTCCGGGCACGCGGGAGCGGCTGCGCACGGTGCGGCGATGGACGCGGATGCGGTGGCGTTCGCTGACGGCGGCGCTGTGCGGCCTGCTGACGGTGCTCGCGCTGACACCGCCCGTGCGGGCCGCGGTCCTCGACTGGTTCGACTTCGGCGGGGTCGAGGTGCGCTACGACCCCTCGGCGGTGCCCTCACCGGGCGCCGAGGTGCCCGGCTGCGGCCGGTCGCTCTCGCTCGCGCAGGCCGGGCGCCGGGCCGGTTTCGAGCCGCTGGTTCCGAAGGCGCTGGGCGTCCCGGAGACGGTGGCGGTGACCGGGCAGCCGCGGGGACGGTTCCTGGTCAGCCTGTGCTGGCGCGAGGGCGGTCGCACCATACGGCTGGACGAGATCCCCGCCGGGCTGGACGTCGCCTTCGTCAAGAGGCTGCGCGAGAACCCCGAGTGGATCGAGCTGCACGGAAAGGCGGGTGCTTCGGCGGACGGCGTGCAGCGCTACGCCCTGTGGTTCCCGCGTCCGCATCTGCTGAACTACTGGCTGGTCGACGCGGACGGCACCCACTTCACCCGCGAGGAGCGCACCGCCGGGCCGACGCTGCTGTGGCCCCACGAGACCGACGACGGGGACGTGACGCTCCGGCTGGAGGGCGTCACGTCGAAGTCACGGGCGATGGAGATCGCCGAGTCGCTGGGGAAGGCGTCCGAGGTGCTCTCGAAGTGACGCGTTCTCGACTCGCGGGGACGGGTTCGCGGGGACGGGCTTTCGTGAAGGGACGGGCTCGCGCGCTGTCTTTCGCTGGGCCCGTCTTCGACAGTGCCTTCGGAAAAGTGCGGGTGGGGTGGGAACCCCGGCGGGTCGGGCGGTGTACCAGAAGTGACACGCGGCTCGCGGACAGGACGAGACAGGTCGGGTCGGGTCGAGTCGGGTCATACAGGACCACTTGATTGGGGGACGGGAATGTCGCGGTGGAGGAGCAGGATTCGCGAACTCGGGGCGTTGGCGGGGGCGTTGACCGCGACGTTGTCGCTGATGGTCTGGGGCGCGTCGTCCGCGGCAGCCGGAGGTCCGACCAGCGTGCTGGTGACGTCGCCGACCGGTGCGAAGGCCACCGCGCTGTACTACTCGGACAAGGAGTACGACGCCCTGCAGGGCCTGCTCGGCGCCCCGGGCGTCGGGACGCGTGAGAAGCCGCCCGAGGCCGACCTGGCCCACGCCCGCCAGATCAACGTGACGTGGATGGCGCACGACATGACGCCGTGGCGGATAGACCGGGTCTTCCCCGTCGACTCCCGGCCCCGAGCGGTCTGGATCCACACGGCGGCCGACGTGTCGCAGACGCCGAACGGCTACTGGCACCGCGCCGACGACCCGGACCGACTGCGCACGTTGCTGAAGAAGCTGGGCGTGATGGGCAGGGCCTCCGCGAACGGCTACCCGGGCATCTTCCCGGCGCCCTGGCAGTCGGCGGGGACGGACACGGCGGCCTCTCCGGACGCGGACGCGGGGACGGCCACGGTGGCAGCGGGGACGGCCGCGACGGACACCGGCACCGACTGGTGGGCCAACTGGTGGTGGGCCGTGCCGGGGCTGGTCGTGGGGGTGGCGGCCGGTGCGGGAGGCGCCGGTCTGATACGCCGCGCGGCGGCCCGGCAAGGTGCCGGACCGCCGCCGGATGAGCCACGACAGGAACTCGTCGACCTGTGAGAGTCGTGGATCTCTTTGACATCTCGGTCGTGGATCTTTGACAACTCAACAGAGAGCGTTCCGCTCGGGCGCGGGCGGTCAGCCCAGGTCGATCTCCGGGTAGAGCGGGAAGCCGGCCACGAGGTCGGTGGCCCGGCGGGAGATCTCGTCCGCGATCTTCGGGTCGAGGACGTGCTGGGCCTTGGAGGGGGCGCCCGACTTGGTGGTGCCCGGCTCGGCGGTGGTCAGGACGCGGTCGATCAGGCCCGCCACCTCGTCCATCTCCGCGGTGCCCAGGCCGCGGGTGGTCAGGGCGGGGGTGCCGATGCGGATGCCGGAGGTGTACCAGGCGCCGTTCGGGTCGGCCGGGATGGCGTTGCGGTTGGTGACGATGCCGGAGTCGAGCAGGGCCGCTTCGGCCTGGCGGCCGGTCAGGCCGTAGGAGGTGGCGACGTCGATCAGGTTGAGGTGGTTGTCGGTGCCGCCGGTGACCAGGGTGGCGCCGCGGCGCATCAGGCCCTCGGCCAGGGCGCGGGAGTTGTCGACGATGCGCTGGGCGTAGTCCTGGAAGGAGGGCTGCCGCGCCTCGGCGAGGGCGACGGCCTTGGCGGCCATGACGTGCGGGAGCGGGCCGCCGAGGACCATCGGGCAGCCGCGGTCGACCTGGTCCTTGAGGGAGTCGTCACACAGGACCATGCCGCCGCGCGGGCCGCGCAGCGACTTGTGGGTCGTGGTGGTGACGATCTGGGCGTGCGGGACCGGGTCGAAGTCGCCGGTGAGGACCTTGCCGGCGACGAGGCCCGCGAAGTGCGCCATGTCGACCATGAGGGTGGCGCCGACCTCGTCGGCGATCTCGCGCATGATGCGGAAGTTCACCAGGCGGGGGTAGGCGGAGTAGCCGGCGACGATGATCAGCGGCTTGAACTCGCGGGCGGAGGCTCGCAGTGCCTCGTAGTCGATCAGGCCGGTGGCCGGGTCGGTGCCGTAGGAGCGCTGGTCGAACATCTTGCCGGAGATGTTCGGGCGGAAGCCGTGGGTGAGGTGGCCGCCGGCGTCGAGGGACATGCCGAGCATGCGCTGGTTGCCGAAGGCCTGGCGCAGTTCGGCCCAGTCGGCCTCGGTGAGGTCGTTGACCTGGCGGGCGCCGGCCTTCTCCAGGAAGGGGGCCTCGACCCGGTCGGCGAGGACGGCCCAGAAGGCGACGAGGTTGGCGTCGATGCCGGAGTGCGGCTGGACGTAGGCGTGGCGGGCGCCGAACAGCTCGCGGGCGTGCTCGGCGGCCAGCGACTCCACGGTGTCGACGTTGCGGCAGCCGGCGTAGAAGCGGCGGCCGACGGTGCCCTCGGCGTACTTGTCGCTGAACCAGTTGCCCATCGCCAGCAGGGTGGCCGGGGAGGCGTAGTTCTCGGAGGCGATCAGCTTGAGCATCTCGCGCTGGTCGTGGACCTCCTGGCCGATGGCGTCGGCGACGCGCGGTTCGACGGCGCGGATCACGTCGAGTGCGGCGCGGAAGGCGGTGGACTCGGTGGAGAGGGAGTCGGCTGACATGAGGGACCTCCGGACGTCGGCGTTCAGCGTTCACGGTACGGCCCAGGCGCACGGCACTCACTCGCTCGGGCCGCTCCCCGATGGTCGGTCCCATCCCAGCGCGCCAGTCACGGCCCGCCGGCCAGCCTACCGGGCGGGCCGAACGGCCCAGCCGTCCCGTCCACCATGCGGGCGACGACGGCCCGCTCGGCACCGGGTGGTGAGGGCGCCTTGGGCACGGGGGCCTGGGCCGGCCGGCTCTAGGCGGTGGGTGGGCGGGGCCGGGAGACTGAGGGCCGTATGTCCGTATGAGGCGCTTCACGAGGGGCTTGTCCGTCATGGGTGAAGCCGGGTGGGGAAGGGCGGACCGCCGGGGGTTGCTCTACCGGGGCGGTGACGTCGAGGAACTGCACGCACTGGTGAGCGCGCGGTTCGCGCCGCACCGGCTGACGGTGCTGGACGAGCAGCCGGTCGACGGGCGGTTCCGGTGCGCGCACGAGGGGGCCGTCGGGCTGTACGAGCTGGGGTACGGGGCGGGTGTCGAGGTGGTTCCAGGGGAGCTGCCGGACTTCTACAACGTGCACGTTCCGCTCGCCGGCGCCGGTGCCGTGACCGCAGACGGGGTGACGCTGTCGTCCACGCTCAGCATCGTCAACCCCGGTCAGCGGCTGTCGATGCGGTGGAACGGCGAGACGCTGAACCGCGTGCTGATCATTCCCCGGCAGACGGTCGACCGGGCGCTCGCGCTGCGGCTCGGGGAGTTTCCGTCGGCACCGCTGTTCTTCGCGCCGGTGCTGGATCCGCGGGCGGGGCCGGTGCGGGCGTGGCTGCGGGTGGTGGAGGCGTTCGGCGAGTTCACGGACTCGGAGCTGGCGGACCGTTCACCGCTGGGCGCCGGGCATTTCGAGCAGGTGCTGGTGCACGGTCTGCTGGACGCGCAGCCGCACCTGCTCAGCGATTCGGTGGCGGGCCGGGGCCCCGCGGTGCTGCCCGGTGCGGTGCGCCGGGCGGTGGACTTCTGCGCCGAGCACGCCCATGAGCCGATTTCCGTGGCCGACATGGCGCGGGCGGCGCGGGTGAGTGTGCGGAGTCTGCGGCAGGGGTTCCGTACCCATCTGGCGACGACCCCGCTGGCGTATCTGCGCCGGGTCCGGCTCGATCTCGCGCACCGCGATCTGCTGGCCATCGCCGACAGGCGGGCGGTGGGGACGGTCACCGATGTGGCGCTGCGCTGGGGGTTCGTGCATCTCGGCAGGTTCACCGGGCACTACCGGCAGGCGTACGGGCAGACGCCGTCGCAGACGCTGCGAGGGGTGGGCCGGGGGTCGGGGACCCCGGCGGGGACGGGCCGCGCTATCCACAAAGGTGTCCGTTTCCCGCCGTAATCGGATAGCAGGGTGGTGCGGGCACGGAGGATGCTGGGGGCCTGCCGCCCGGGTCGTTGAGGTTCGGGGGAGCCGAGCCGGGCGGCAGCACACTCCCCTCCGGGCACTCCCCTCCGGACACCCCCCTTCGGGCACCCCCCTTCGGGCATCCGCCTTGGGGTATCCCCCTTCAGGCATCGGCCCGGAAGCCGCCGGCTCAGTGGATGACGTGCGGCACGAAGCGCGCGTACTCGTCCGTGACCAGGCCGGACGACTCGCGGATGCCGAGTCCGGCCGCCTCGTTCTCGACGACCCAGGCGCCGAGCACCACGTGGTTGCCGTCGAAGGCGGGCAGGGGCGCCAACTGCTGGTAGCAGCACGCCTCTTCGCGGATTACCGGGTCGGCGCCCGGTTCGTGGACCGTCACGCCCGCGCCCTCCCGGCCGAGGAGCGGTTTGGCGACGTAGCCGGTGGTGTGCGCGAGTGCGCGGGGGCCGTCGAGATGGGCGGGGAGCAGGTTGGGGTGGCCGGGGTAGAGCTCCCAGAGGACCGCCAGGAGGGCCTTGTTGCTCAGCAGCATCTTCCAGGCCGGTTCGATCCACAGGGTGGAGCCGGTGCCGCCGCCGTTGTCGAGGGTGTCGAGGACGTGGCCGGCGAAGGGGTCGGTGGTGAGCCACTCCCACGGGTAGAGCTTGAAACAGCTGCGGATGAAGCGGAGTCGGTTGTCGACGAAGCGGCCGGAGAGGGCGTCCCAGCCGATCTCCTCCATGGAGATCCAGTCGGTGTCCAGGCCGGCCTGCTCGGCGGTCTCCTTCAGGTAGGCGACCGTCATGAGGTCCTCGCCGAGTTCGTCGGCCGAGGAGTGGGCGAAGTAGAGGGGGCTGCCCGGCGGGAGGAGGGCGGCCTGGTGCTTCCAGGCGGCGACGAGGCGTTCGTGGAGGGAATTCCACTGGTCGGCGCCGGGGAAGCGCTCCTCCATCCAGAACCACTGCGGGGAGGCCGCCTCCACGAGGGAGGTGGGGGTGTCGGCGTTGTACTCCAGCAGTTTCGCCGGGCCGGTGCCGTCGTAGCGGAGGTCGAAGCGGCCGTAGAGGGAGGGGAGTTCGGCGCGGCGATGCCAGGCCTCGGTGACCGCCCGGACGACGCGCGGGTCGGTCATGCCGAGGTCGGTGAAGCGGTTCGCCGTGACGATGTGGCCGGCCGCCGCGAGGCACATGGTGTGCAGTTCCTCGACGGTCTCCTCCAAAGCCTCGATCTCGGCGAGGGTGAAGGAGTAGTAGGCGCTCTCGTCCCAGTACGGGCGCAGGGAGCCGTCGGGGTGGCGGGTGAGGGGGTAGACGAGCCCCTGGGATTCGACGGTCTGCTGCCAGCCGGGGCGGGGGGTGAGGGTGTGTCGCTCCACGGGTGGTGCCTCAGCCGCCGGAGCTGCCCTTGCCGCCGCCGAAGCCGCCGCGCGAGACCCCGTGGCCGCCACCGCCGGAACCGCTGGAGGCCTTGCGCGGCTTGGTGAAGGAGCCGCCCTCGACCCAGGAGCCCTTCTTGGTGCCGCCGTAGTACCAGGCGCCGTCGACGGAGGACTTGGTGGAGGTGCAGTTCCTGTCGGCGACGATCTTGTAGCCCTTGGCCAGGCGGTAGCTGTCCCGGTCGACGCAGCGCTTGTCGGGGTCGGACGAGCAGGCGGTGAGGGCGGCGGCGAGCAGTCCCATGCCGCCGAGTACGACCGTGCCCGAGCGAAGTTGCCGGCGTGTGTCCGCCATGTCCGTGTCTCCCCCATTGCCGTGCGGTCCACTGCGGCGCGATGCGGTGCTCCGCGGCCCGTCGCGCGCCTGTTGTGCGTGGTCAGACTAGAGATCGGTGTGAGTGTGCGCGCGGGCGGCCCTTCCCCTGACCGCTCCCCTACAGTCGCTTTGTGCTCTTTGGGATGGTGTGCGCGCTCGGTGCGGCGGTCTGCTTCGGTACGGCGACGGTGTTGCAGGCGGTCGCCGCGCGCGCCGCGGGGTCGGAGGCGGGCACGGACGCCGCTCTGCTGCTGCGGGCCGTGCGCCAGTGGCGCTACCTGGCCGGGCTGGCGCTGGACGGGCTCGGGTTCCTGCTGCAGATCGCCGCGCTGCGCTCGCTGCCCATCTACGCGGTCGGGGCGGCCCTGGCGTCCAGTCTCGCGGTGACCGCGGTGGTCGCGGCGCGGTTGCTTCGGGTGCGGTTGAGCCGGGTGGAGTGGGCGGCGGTGGGGGTCGTGTGCGCGGGGCTCGCGATGCTCGCACTGGCGTCCGGGACGGAGGGCGGGCGGGACGGGTCGGCGGCGCTGCGGTACGCGATGCTCGCGACGGCGCTGGCGGTGCTCTCGCTGGGGCTGCTGGGCGGGCGGCTGTCGGGGCGGGGACGTGCCCTGGTGCTCGGGCTGGGGGCGGGGTTCGGGTTCGGGGTGGTCGAGGTGGCGGTGCGGCTGATCGACTCGCTCGCGCCGGCGAGGCTGCTGGGCAATCCGGCGACGTACGCGCTCCTGATCGGCGGGGGTGCCGCGTTCCTGCTGCTGACCACGGCACTGCAGCGCGGTTCGGTGACCGCGGCCACCGCCGGGATGGTCGTCGGCGAGACCATCGGACCCGCGGCGATCGGCGTGGTGTGGCTCGGGGACCGTACGCGGGAGGGGCTGACCTGGCTGGCGGTGCTGGGTTTCGCGGTGGCGGTGGCGGGGGCGTTGGCACTGGGACGCTTCGGGGAGGCACCGGTGGCGGCCGACCCCGGGGTTTCCCCGACCCCTTCCCGGAGGCCGTCGCCCGACGCGGCTCCCTAACGTGCCGCTGTACGGCCGGACGGTCCGGCCGGAACAGGGGGTATGACGTCATGGGACCGAACGACGCGCAGATCGTGCGGGTGTTCAGCAGGGAGCCGAACGGGGACATCGCGGACCTCACGCTGGATCCCAAGAGCAACGCCGAGATCGTGCTGGAGGCCGAAGCAGGCCGGACGCTGCACCAGAACGCGGGGAAATACCTGGTGTCGCTGGTCGTGCGCGACCTCAGCGACGGCACTGCGATTCCCGCGCAGGTCGCCGGCGCACCGCAGCCGGGAGTGGTCGAGGGCTTCTTCACGGACCCCAACTGGAAGGACTATCCGGCCAGGTTCACCTTCGTGGTGACCAGCGCCGACCTGAAGAACCACCGGGGGCACCTGGTCCAGGCCTACGGCTCGGTCCTGTACGGCACCGGTGATCCCGGCGCGACGCTGTCCATCAGCCAGCCGTTCCAGATCCTCCCGTAGTAGGTCCACTCACCCGACCCACGAGTTCCACCCGCGACCGTACGCCCAACTTGGCGTACACGTGACCGAGGTGGTACTCGACGGTCTTCTCGCTGAGGACCAGCTCGCGCGCGATCCGGCGGTTGGTCAGACCGGTCGCCGCGAGCTGGGCCACGGCCTGTTCCTGGGGGGTCAGCCTGGCCCGGGTCCACGGGGGAGTCCCGGGGGCGGGCTCGACCCCGCACGCGGCGAGTTCCCGGTCGCAGGCCGCCAGGAAGGGAACGGCGCCCAGCTCGGCGAAGCGCGCACGGGCCACCCGCAGGTGTTCCAGGGCGGGGGCACGGCGGCCCGTGCGGCGCAGGAAGAAGCCCAAGTCCAGTTCCGTACGGGCCTGCTCGAAGGGCATGCCGACGCGGGCGGCGCGGTCGAGGGCCTCGGCGTAGGCGTCCCGGGCGCGCTTCGGTTCCCGTCGGGCGCTGTGCAGGGCGCCGCGCATCCGGCAGACGGCGGCCAGCGTCGAGGCGCGCGAGCGGCGGGCGGCGCGTTCCTCCAGCGCGGTCAGCACCGTCTCGGCCTCGTCCAGACGGCCGGCGGCCAGCAGGGAGTCCGCGAGCAGGTCCCGCCAGGGGACGTTGGCGGTCTCCGCGGTGATGTCCAGGTCCTCGTGGGCACGCAGGGGCCGCAGCAGGCCGGCGGCGGTGTCGGGGTCGCCGCGGACGAGGGCGAGGAAGGCACGTCCGTACGCCACGAAGATCTCGATCATCACGGACTCCCGGACCACGGGGTTGCCGTGGGCGACGCGCAGGTACTCCTCGGCGCGTTCGTACTCTCCCCGGGCCGCGAGCGGGAGCGCGGCCTCGGCGTGGACGAGCGGTGCGAGCCACTTCTGGCCGAGGTCGGTGGCGAGGGAGGTCGCCGTCTGCCAGTGCAGGGTCGCCGATGCCCAGTCGCCGCGGAGGTACTCGGTCTTGGCCAGCAGCGTCAGGGCGATCATCCGCAGCGGCACGGACATCCGGCGTCCGAGCTCCACCGCGCCCTCCAAGTCCGCCTGCGCTTCCGGCAACTGGTCGGACGTCATGTGCAGCGAGCCTCTGCCGAGGAGGAGTTCGGCGTCCTGGGCGCCCACCAGCGGGGCGTCGGGCAGGTCGGCGAGGAGGGCGAACGCCGTCTCGTAGGCACCGAGTTGGCCGAGGGCGGCCAGGTGGACGAAGCGCAGGGTGCCGCCGGCGCGCGGCGGGCGGTCGCCGCGCCGGGCGCGTTCGGCCCAGTGCCGGGAGAGGCCGGAGTGGCCGCTCATCATGTGGACCATCACGTACTGTTCCGCGATCCGCGCCTCCAGTTCGGGGTCCGCGCCGGGGGTGCGCAGCCGCCATGCCTCGTCCAGCAGGATCCGGGCCTGCCCGGGGTGTCCGGCGACCAGGGCGAGATGGCCGCGGGCGCAGCACCGTACGGCCTCGTCGGTGGCCTCCGGGAGACCGGCGACCACATGGCGGGCCTCCTCCTCCCGGCCGTCGAACAGGTACGCCTCGACGGCCTCGCACTCCAGCCGCCCCCGCTCCTGCGCGGTGCCGGCCAGCCGGGCCGCCTGGCGCAGCAGGGGTGCGGCCTCCACCCAGCGGCCCAGTGCGCCGCGGCGGCGGGCGCAGTCGGCCAGTTCGGCGGCGAGGCGGGTGTCGGGGCCGTGCGTGGCGCGGACCTGGTGGTGCAGCCGGGCGGTCTCGGCCTCCTCGGCCTCGGCGGCGCGGGTGTGCAGGGCGGTACGGCGTACCGGGCCCAGGTCGTGGTAGACGGCGGCGCGCATCAGGGGGTGGGGGAAGGCGATGCCGGAGGTGCCGTCGTGCGTGAGCTCCTGGAGCAGGCCGTGGGCGAGGGCCTCGCCCAGGGCGGGCAGCGGGCGGTCGAGGGCGGCGAGCCGGGCGGCGCGGGCCAGGGTGCTGTGAGCGCCGAGGACGGCCGCGGCGCGCACCAGGTCCGCTGCGGCCGGGCCGCAGCGGGCGAGCCGGTCCAGGACGAGGCGGGTGTAGGACTGCGGGGCGGGCAGGGTGGCGTCGGCGCAGCGGAGGGTGACCGCGGGAACCTCCTCCAGCAGGGCCCGGCAGTGCAGCGGGTTGCCGCGGGTGTGGCCGTGCAGCCGCAGCACGGCGGCCGGGGGCAGCGGCTCGGCCAGCAGCCGGGCGCTGAGGGCGCCGATGTCGGTGGCGCTCAGGCCGTCCAGGCGCAGCCGGGCGGCGGTGTCGTCGGTGAGCAGCCTGCGCAGTCCCTCGGGCAGTCGCCGGTCGGCGAGGTCGCGCACGACGAGCAGGCACAGGACGCGGTCGGCACGCAGCCGGCGCAGCGCGAAGGTGAGGGCGTGCAGCGAGGGCGGGTCCGCCCAGTGGGCGTCGTCCACGAGGACCACGAGGGGATCGCCGTGCTGCAACTCGCCGAGCAGCTCCAGCAGTTCGGCGCCCGCGGTGAGCGGATCGGCGTGCACGGACCGGCCGAGGAGTCCGCTCAGTACGCCGTACGGCAGCGTCGCCTCGTACTCCTCGCCGGTCACCGTCAGGACGCCGCCCCGGGCGGTGGTGGCGAGGAAGCGCCGTACGAGGGCCGTCTTTCCTATGCCGGCCGGTCCTTCGACGAGGACGAGCCGGGGGCGTCCGCACCCGGCCTCCTCGTACAGCCGCTCCAGCCGGGCGAGTTCGTCCGTGCGCCCCAGGAACACCGCCCGGCCTCGGTGTCCCCCGGGCATGGCAGCGTCCATGGCAGCCCCTCCCCCGGGACGGCGGTCCGCACCCGGTTTCCGGGGCCTGCCCGAGAGGTCCTGGAGGGTGCCGTGGACCGCGTCCGTACGTTGGCTCGGCTCCAGCATCCGCGTCCGGGGGGAGGAATGTGATGCCTCCCGAGAAATTGCAACGGATGGGGCAGAAAGCCGCGACACGGGCGGCACGACCGCCCCGTACGGCACGGTGACGGCGGGACCGAGGCCCCTCCTCACCGGCACCTACAGCGATCCGACGGGCACCGTCACCACTGCCGGCCCAACCGCCGGCGCCCCGCAGCCCGCACGCCCCGCCATCCGCGCCCCGGACGGCAGCCCGCCCGACCGTCCAACCGTCCACACCCCCGGCAGCACGCTCGTCCACCCCGCCTACGACACCACCCGGCACAGTGCCTCCAGTGCCCCCGACCAAGCGTGGTCCGGCGGTGTGCCGTACCCCACGACCAGCGCGTCGCGGCGCTCGACCCGTGCCTCGGGGTGCTGGTAGCGGTGCAGGCCGTGTACCGCGAGGCCCTGCCAGGCCGCCGCACGCAGCGCCTCCTGTTCGGTGCCCGGCGGCAGGCGCAGGACGACGTGCAGGCCGGCCGCGATGCCCCCGGCGTGCACGTGTGGGGCGCTCTGGGCGAGCCGGGTCACCAGGGCGTCGCGGCGGCGCCGGTAGCGCAGCCGGGCGGCGCGCACATGGCGGTCGTAGGCGCCGGAGGTGAGGAACTCGGCGAGGGTCAGCTGGTCCAGGGCGCCGCACGTGTCGGAGCCGCCCTTGGCCTGCACCGCCTCCCGCACCAGTCCCGGCGGCAGCACGAGCCAGGCCAGCCGGAGACCGGGGGCGAGGGACTTGCTGGCGGTGCCGGCGTAGACGACGTGGTCGGGGTCGAGGCCCTGGAGGGCGCCGACGGGCTGGCGGTCGTAGCGGAACTCGCCGTCGTAGTCGTCCTCGATGACCAGGCCACCGGTGCGGCGCGCCCAGTCGACGACGGCGGCCCGGCGGTCGGGGTGCAGGGTGCCGCCCATCGGGAACTGGTGGGCGGGGGTCAGCAGGACGGCGTCCTGGTCGGTCAAGTCCCCCGGATCCGTGCCGCGTTCGTCGAAGGGCAGCGGCACGGTGCGCAGTCCGCCGTCGGCGAGCAGGTCCCAGTGGACGAAGAGGCCGTACGACTCCACGGCGACGGTGCTGCCGCCGCGCGCCCGCAGCACCGCGGCGAGGATGCGCAGGCCGTGTGCGATGCCGGAGCAGACGAGGATGCGTTCGGGGTCGGCGCGTACGCCGCGGGCGCGGGCGAGGTACCCGGCGAGGGCGGTGCGCAGTTCGGCGCGGCCGCGCGGGTCGCCGTAGTCGAGGGCCTGGTTCGGGGCCGAGGTCAGGGCGCGGCGGGCGGCCTTGAGCCACTCGGCACGGGGGAAGGAGGCGAGGTCGGGCAGTCCGGGGACCAGGTCGTAGGCGGGGCTGCTCGGGGCGCGGGGGTGGGGCGCGGGCGCGGAGGGCGGGCTGACCGGGCGGTCGGCCACCCGGGTGCCCGAGCCCTGGCGGGCGGTGAGCCAGCCCTCGGCGACCAGGTCGGCGTAGGCGTCGGCGACCGTGTTGCGGGCGATGCCCAGGTCGGTGGCGAGGGCGCGGGAGGAGGGCAGCCGGGTGCCGGGGGCCAGCCGGCCGGTGCGGACGGCCTCGCGCAGCGCGTCGGTCAGGCCCCGGCGCACGCCCGGTCCGGTCGGTTCCAGGTGCAGGTCGACACCCAAAGTGGCCCATGATTTCGCCATGGAAATGGACCATACTCCTGGGCTGCCTGGCTCCTAGGGTCGAGGCATGACGACACAGGAAGCCACCGAATACGCTGCCG
Source organism: Streptomyces sp. 7R007 (assembly GCF_054850255.1). Lineage (NCBI taxonomy): Bacteria > Bacillati > Actinomycetota > Actinomycetes > Kitasatosporales > Streptomycetaceae > Streptomyces > Streptomyces sp. 7R007. Next base: position 223,501 of record NZ_JBTWMV010000003.1, read on the forward strand.
AGCAGCCGGCCCGGATGCGCTGGGCCCAGCACGCCCCCGAGGTCTACAAGGCGATGGTCCGCCTGGACACGGCCGCCAAGAAGGGCCTGGACCCCCGGTTGGTGGAGCTGGTGCGGCTGCGTGCCTCCGCGCTCAACCACTGCGCGTTCTGCCTCGACATGCACACCAAGGACGCGCTCGCGGCGGGTGAGAGCGTCCAGCGGATCGTGCAGCTGAACGCGTGGGAGGAGTCGAAGCACTTCTACACGGAGAAGGAGCTCGTCGCGATCGAGCTGACGGAGGCGGTCACCGTCCTGACCGACGGGTTCGTGCCGGACGAGGTGTACGAGAAGGCCGCCAAGCACTTCGAGGAGGCGGAGCTGGCGCAGCTGATCGCCACCATCGCCGTGATCAACGCGTGGAACCGGTTCGGGGTGACCACGCGCGCGGTGCCCGGTCACTACCAGCCGGGCGACTTCTCGTGACGGCCCGTACGCGGGTCCTGGACCGGGCGGTCGCCCAGGCCATGTCGGCGGTGAGCGCGGCCGCCAAGCGGGGGCTCGGGGATCCCGCCCTCGCCGAGCTGGTCGTCATCCGGGCCTCGCAGCTCAACCACTGCGCCTTCTGTCTGGACATGCATCTCGCGATCGCCCGCGAACACGGGGTGAGCGAGCGGAAGCTGGACCTGCTGGCCGCATGGGAGGAGGCGGAGGACGTCTTCGACGAGCGGGAGCGGGCCGCGCTGGCGCTGACCGAGGCGATCACCGTGTTGACGGCCGGCTTCGTACCGGATGAGGTGTACGACAGGGCGGCCAAGCACTTCGACGACGGCCGGCTCGCCCATCTCGTCGGCCTGGTCGTCGCCATCAACAACTGGAACCGGGTGATGGTCAGCCGCCGTATCCCGCCGGGAGGGTACACGCCATGAGCAAGGTCGACGTCTTCCGCGCCCTGCACCAGGGCCGCCTCCCGAACGACCCGCTGGTGCTGCCGGGCCCGTGGGACGCGGCCGGTGCGCGGGTGCTGGAGGAGGCCGGCTTCCCGGCGCTCGCCACGCCCAGCGCGGGGATCGCGGCCTCGCTCGGGTACGCGGACGGGGCGACCCCGGCCGACGAGATGTTCGCCGCGGTGGCGCGGATCTGCCGGGCGGTGGACGTGCCCGTGTCGGCCGATGTGGAGGGCGGCTACGGGCTGGCGCCGAAGGAGCTGGTGGAGCGGCTCCTCGAGGCGGGGGCCGTGGGCTGCAACCTGGAGGACTCGCACCGGGGCGTGCTCAAGGACCCGCGCGAGCACGCCGACTGGCTGGCCGAGGTGCGGTACGCGGCCGGGGACCAGTTGTTCGTCAACGCCCGCGTCGACACCTTCACGCGCGGCGACGGCGATCCCGAACGGGCCATCGAGCGGGCCGCGTTGTACGTCGCGGCGGGCGCCGACTGCGTCTATCCGATCGGCGCCCCGACGGACGTACTGCCCCTGCTGCGGTCCGGGATCCAGGGGCCGATCAACGTGTACGCCACCCTGGAGGGCGGTCCGCGGCCCGCCGAGCTCGGCGAACTCGGGGCCACCCGCGTCACCTTCGGGCCGGGCCTGCAGCGCTGGGCGACGCTGGCGTTCAAGGGGATGGCCGACGAGCTGAAGAAGCGCTGGTGATCAGGACAGCCACGCCTTCCAGGTGGACGCGTGGCTGTCGACCCACTTCTTCGCCGCGTCCTCGGGCGACAGCTTCTGGTCGGCGATCATCAGGGAGACCTCGTTCTGGTCCTCGGTCGTCCACCTGAACTTCTTCAGGAAGGCCGCCGCCTTGCCGCCCTTCTTCGCGAAGTCGGCGTTGAGGTACTTCTGTAGCGGGGTGTGCGGATAGGCGCAGGCGACCTTCGCCGGGTCCGCGTCGCAGCCCTCCTTGTACGCGGGCAGCTTCACCTCGGTCATCGGGACCTTCTTGAACAGCCACTGCGGCGAGTACCAGTACGTCAGGAAGGGTTTCTTCTCCTTGGCGAACTGGCGGATCTGCGTGATCTGCGCGGCCTCGGAGCCGGCGAAGACGACCTGGTAGTCCAGCTTGAGGTTCTTCACCAGCGCCTTGTCGTTGGTGACGTAGGACGGGGAGCCGTCCATCAGCTGGCCCTTGCCGCCGCTCTCCGCGGTGCGGAAGAGGGAGGCGTACTTGTCGAGGTTCTTCCAGTCGGTGATGTCCGGGTGCTGCTTGACGAGGTACGTCGGCACGTACCAGCCGATGTGCCCGGTGACGCCGAGTGCGCCGCCGTGCGCGATCGTCTTCTTGTCGTCGACGTAGCGCTTCTCCTGGTCGGGGTGGCCCCAGTCCTCCAGGATGGCGTCGACACGGCCCTGGCTGAGCGCGTCCCAGGCGGGCACCTCGTCGACCTGGACGGTGTCGACGCGGTAGCCCAGCTTGTGCTCCAGCAGGTACTGCGCGACGGCCACGTTGGCCTGCGCGCCGACCCAGGACTGCACGGAGAGGGTCACGCTCCTGGTGGTGCCCCCGGCGTGGGCGAAGGGGGACGCCTGCTTGGTCATGTCGGCGGCGCCGCATCCGGTCAGCAGCACCAGGGAGCCCACCACGGCGGTCGTGCGCAGTCGCATGTCACGCTCCCTTCTTCGTACGGCGTTCCGTCGGCTGGGTCACCCGGTCGAGCATCAGCCCGAGGCAGACGATGGCGGCGCCGGCCACCAGACCGGTCGCCAGGTCGCCCTGGGCGAGCCCGAACACGACGTCGTAGCCGAGCGCGCCGCCGCCGACCAGGCCGCCGATGATGACGACGGCGAGGACGAGGACCACGCCCTGGTTGACGGCGAGCAGCAACGCAGGGCGGGCGAGCGGCAGTTGGACCTGGCGCAGCTGCTGGGCGGGGGTCGCCCCGAGCGAGCGGGCCGACTCCAGGGCGGCCGGGTCGACCTGGCGCAGGCCCTGGGTGGTGATGCGGACGACGGCCGGCAGCGCGTAGACGACGGCGGCGGCGACGGCGGGCGCGCGGCCGACGCCGAACAGCGCCACGACCGGGATGAGGTACACGAACTGCGGCATCGTCTGGAAGACGTCCAGGACGGGGCGGAGCAGCCGCTCGAAGCGGTCGCTGCGGGCCGCCGCGACACCGGTCGCGAAACCCAGCACGAGGGTGACGGCGACGGCGGCCAGGACCTGCGACAACGTGTCCAGGGACGGCTTCCACACGCCGAGCACGCCGATCGCGGCCATGGCGAGGACGGCGGTGAGCGCGGTGCGCCAGGTGCCGATCAGCCAGGCCAGGGCGGCGACCAGAAGCAGCACGGACCACCAGGGCAGCCACTGCAGGCCGCCGCGGACCGGGTCGAGCACCCAGGTGGTGAAGTGGCCCGCCCAGTCGGCGGTGCCGCCCACCACGGGCACGCCCGAGTACAGGTGCGCGGTCATCCAGTCGACGGCGCGGTTGACCGGTTCGGCGAGGTTCACCGTCCAGGCGTCGGGCCAGTCCAGGCGGCCGGCGAGCCGCCCGGCCACGGCGACGACGACCACGGCGGCCAGGGCGTACGGCCATCCCCGGGGCCGGGTCTCGCCGGAGCCGTCGCCCGCGGCCGCGGTCACCCGGTCCAGGACGACGGCCAGCAGCACGATCGGGATGCCGGCCTCCAGGGCGGCGCCCACGTCGACCGAGGCCAGCGCCTGGTAGACGCGGTCACCGAGGCCGCCGGCGCCGATGACCGACGCGATGACCGCCATGGACAGGGCCATCATGATCGTCTGGTTGACGCCGAGGAGCAGTTCCCTGCGGGCCAGCGGGAGGCGGGCGGTCAGCAGGCGCTGGCGGGCGGTGGCGCCGAGCGAGTCGACGGCCTCCAGCACCTCCTTGTCGGCGCCGCGCAGGCCGAGGGAGGTCAGGCGGGCCATCGGCGGGGCGGCGTAGACGACGGTGGCGAGCACGGCCGCGGGGACGCCGATGCCGAAGACCAGGACGACCGGGAGCAGGTAGGCGAAGGCGGGCAGCACCTGCATGGTGTCCAGGACCGGGCGCAGGGCGCGGTCGAGGCGGTCGGACAGACCGGCGCCGAGGCCCAGCAGGGCGCCGACGACGACCGAGGCGAGGACGGCGACGACCATCAGGGCGAGCGTCTGCATGGTCGGGATCCACATGCCGAGCAGGCCGCAGGCGAGGAACGCCGCCGCGGTGCCGAGGGCCAGCCGGACACCGGAGGCGCGCCAGGCGACGAACGCGCCCAGCGCGGTGACGCCGGCCCAGCCCGCGCCGAGCAGGAGGAGGTAGACGGCGCGTACGGAGACGACGACCGCCTCGCTGACGTAGCCGAAGCCGTACAGGAACAGCGGGTGGCTGTCGCGGTTGTCGATGATCCAGTCGCTGACGCCGGTCAGCGGCTTGGACAGGTCGACGGTCAGCGCCTGCGGCCAGCTGCCGCCGGCCCAGCGCGCGTTGGCCAGCGGGGCGAGGACGGCGGCGGCCAGGGCCAGGAGCAGGAGCTTCTGGACGGCCCTGCGTTTGAGCAGGCCGCCCGAGAGGGGGACGGGCACGGAGAGGGTCGCCATCACGCGGCCTCCTTCAGCGGCTCGGTTCCGGCGACGACACCGAGGAGCCTTTCGTGGTCCACGACGCCCAGACAGCGGCCGTCCTCCACGACACAGGCCGGCTTGCCGCGGGCGGCGACGACCTTGATCGCCTCGGCGACGACGGCGTCGGCGGCGACGGCACCCGGATGCTCCGGGCCCTCGCACTCCCCGGCGCGCATGGCCCGCCGCACGGTCATGACCTGCTCGCGCGGCACGTCGCGCACGAACTCGCGCACGTAGTCGTCGGCGGGGCTGCCCACGATCTCCTCCGGGGTGCCCAGCTGGACCACCCGGCCGTCGCGCATCAGGGCGATGCGGTCGCCCAGCTTCAGGGCCTCGCTGAGGTCGTGGGTGATGAAGACCATCGTGCGGCCCTCCTCGCGGTGCAGCCGGACCACCTCCTCCTGCATGTCCCGGCGGATGAGCGGGTCGAGCGCGCTGAAGGGCTCGTCGAACAGCAGCACCTCCGGATCGACCGCCAACGCCCGCGCCAGGCCGACCCGTTGGCGCTGGCCGCCGGAGAGCTGGGCGGGGCGGCGCTGTTCCATGCCCTCCAGGCCGACCTTGGCGACGACCTCGGCGGCCCGCTCACGGCGGCGCGCCTTGCCCAGGCCCTGGATCTCCAGGCCGTAGGCGACGTTGTCGAGGACCGTGCGGTGCGGGAGCAGGCCGAAGTGCTGGAAGACCATCGCGGCACGGTGGCGGCGCAGTTCGCGCAGCCGGGTGCGGTCCATCGCGCGGACGTCCTCGCCGTCGATGGCGATGGTGCCCGCGGTGGGCTCGATGAGCCGGGTCAGGCAGCGCACGAGGGTGGACTTGCCGGAGCCGGACAGGCCCATCACCACGAAGACCTCGCCCTTGCGGACGTCGAAGGAGACGTCCCGGACGGCGGCGGTGCAGCCGGTGCGGGCGCGCAGTTCGGCCGGGTGCAGGGAGGTCAGCTCGGGGTCGCCGGGGACGCGGTCGGCCTTCGGGCCGAACACCTTCCACAGACCGTCGACGGCGAACACGGGGGCGTTCATCGCGCACCACCCCCGATCAGGTCGGCGGCCCGCTCACCGACCATGAGCACCCCGATCATCGGGTTGACGGCGGTCATGGTGGGGAACACGGAGGCGTCGGCGACACGGATGCCGTCCAGACCGCGGATGCACAACTCCGGGTCGACGACGGCGAGTTCGTCGTCCGTGGCGCCCATCTTGCAGGTGCCCGCCGGGTGGTAGACGGTGTGCGCGACCTTGCGGGCGTACTCGCTCAGCTCCTCGTCGCCGGTCACCTCCGGCCCCGGGCACATCTCCCGCTTGAGCCAGCCCGCCAGCGGTTCGGTCCTCGCTATCTCGCGGGCGATGCGGATGCCGTCGACGAGGGTGCGGCCGTCGTAGTCGTCCTCGTCGGTGAAGTAGCGGAAGTCCAGGGCCGGTTTGACCGACGGGTCGGCGCTGGTGAGGTACAGCCGGCCGCGGCTCTTGGGCTTGGGGATGTTGGGGGTCATCGAGACGCCGAACTCGGGGCGCCGGTAGCCCAGTCGCTCCGGGTTGTCGGTGAACGGGATCTGGTAGAAGTGGAACATCAGGTCCGGACCCGGGTGTCGGGGGTCGCGGCGCACGAAGAGCCCCGCGTCGCTGTCCATCGCGGAGTTCTCCGGGATGGGCCCGTTCGTCTCCCACACGATCACCGACTCGGGGTGGTCGAGGAGGTTCTCGCCGACGCCGGGCAGGTCGTGGACGACCGGGATGCCGAGCGCTTCGAGGTCCGCGCGCGGGCCGATGCCCGAGTGCAGCAGCAGCCGGGGCGAGTCGACGGCGCCGGCGCACAGGACGACCTCGTCGCGGGCGCGCACGAGGATCTCCTCGCCGTCCTTGGTGCGCACGTGCACGCCCTCGGCGCGGGTGCCGTTCAGCTCCAGCCGGTACGCCCAGGTCTCCAGCAGGATCGTCAGGTTGGGCCGCTCGTCCATCACCGGGTGCAGATACGCCACCGACGCCGACGACCGCTTGTTGTCCTCGGGGTGGTAGGCGAGGTCGAAGAAGCCGACGCCGTCGGTGAACGGCTTCCTGTTGAAGCCCTCCACCCGCGGGACGCCGAGCGCCGTCTGCGCGGCGTCGACGAAGTCGCGGGCGATGGCGTTGCGGTCCTTCTCGTCGACCGGGACGATGTTGTTCTTCAGCCGGGCGTAGTACGCCTCCATCGGCACCGCGCCCCAGCCCTTGGCGCCGGCCGCCTCCCACTCGTCCCAGTCGGAGGGCAGCGGCTTGAACGCGATGAGGGTGTTGTGGGAGGAGCAGCCGCCCAGGACGCGGGCGCGGCTGTGCCGGATGTGGGAGTTGCCGCGGGGCTGCTCGGTGGTGGGGTAGTCGTAGTCCAGCTCGCCGCCGAGCAGGCCCATCCAGCGGCGCAGCGTCAGGACGTCCTCGCGGCCGACGTCACTGGGGCCGCCCTCGATGACGGCGACGGTGACATCGGGGTTCTCGGTGAGGCGGGAGGCTATGACGGAGCCCGCGGTGCCGCCTCCGACGACGACATAGTCGTAGACATGGGGGGACTGGGACATGGAGGTACTCACTCCTGGAGGTGGGGACGGGGGCGGGGGGCTCAGCCGGCGAACCAGCGGACGGGCTTCGGGGCGAGGTTCTGGTAGACGTGCTTGGTCTCGCGGTACTCGGCGAGTCCGGCGGGGCCGAGTTCGCGGCCCACTCCGCTCTTGCCGAAGCCGCCCCACTCCGCCTGCGGGAGGTAGGGGTGGAAGTCGTTGATCCAGACGGTGCCGTGGCGCAGCCGCCCCGCGACCCTGCGGGCCCGGCCCGCGTCGGCGGTCCACACCGCGCCGGCCAGGCCGTACTCGGTGTCGTTGGCGAGGGCCACGGCCTCGTCCTCGGTGCGGAAGGTCTCGACGGTGAGGACGGGTCCGAAGACCTCCTCCCGTACGACCCTCATCTCGCGGTGGCACTGGTCGAGGACGGTCGGCTCGTAGAAGTAGCCGCCGGCCGGGCGCTCGGGGGCCGGTTCGGGCCGGCGTCCGCCGCAGCGCAGCACGGCGCCCTCGTCGAGCGCGGAGGCGACGTACGACTCGACCTTGGCGCGCTGCTGCGCGGAGACCAGCGGCCCGCACTCGACGCCGTCCTCGGTGCCGCGGCCGAGGCGGATCCTCGTGGCGCGGCGGGCGAGTTCGGCGACGAAGCGTTCGCGGACGCTCTCCTCGACGATGAGCCGGGCGCCGGCCGAGCAGACCTGGCCGCTGTGGACGAAGGCCGCGTTGAGGGCCTGGTCGACGGCGGTGTCGAAGCCCTCGTCGGTGGCGCAGGCGTCGGCGAAGACGACGTTGGGGTTCTTGCCGCCGAGTTCGAGGGCGACCTTCTTCACGCCGGGCGCGGCGGCCTGGGCGACCTTGGTGCCGCTGACCAGGCCGCCGGTGAAGGAGACGAGGTCGACGTCGGGGTGCTCGGCGAGCCGGGCGCCGACGGAGTGGCCGGGGCCGGTGACGATGTTGGCGACACCGGTGGGGAGCCCGGCCTCCGCGAGCAGCTCGATGAGCGCGACGGTGGTCAGGGGGGTGATCTCGCTCGGCTTGACGACGAAGGTGTTGCCGGCGGCGAGGGCCGGGGCGATTTTCCAACTGGCCTGGAGCAGCGGGTAGTTCCAGGGGGTGATCAGCGCGCAGACGCCGACCGGCTCGTGCACCACGACGCTGTGGATGTCGGGCGAGCCCGCGTCCACCACCCGGCCCGGGGCCTCGGCGGCCACGAGGTCGGCGAAGTAGCGGAAGGCGTCGGCGACGCAGTCGATGTCGACGCGGCCCTCTTCGGCGGTCTTCCCGGCGTCGCGGCTCTCCAGCAGGCCGAGCCGTTCGCGGTCCCGTACGAGGAGGTCGGCGACCCGGCGCAGCAGGGCGGCGCGGTCGGCGGCCGGGGTGTGCGGCCAGTCGCCGCGGTCGAAGGCGTGGCGGGCGGCGGCGACCGCCAGGTCGGTGTCCTTCTCGTCACCCTCGGCGACGACGGCGAAGGGGAGGCCGTCCGCGGGGTCGATGATCTCCCGGGTGGCGCCGGAGACGGCCTCGCGCCACTCTCCGGCGGTGTGGATGGTCTGCTGTGCCTGCCGTGCCTGGTGTCCGGCCATGATCGGTGTTGCCTTCCGTTCCTGTTCAGCTCCCCTGTGTTTACACACGTGACTTTCGGGGACCGTGAGCACCTGCCCTTGCCCCCCGGATGCATGCGCAATCCATGGCCGAAAGTGCGCCGCGTCACTGAACATCCGGACAAATAGGGTGAAAACCAGGCCGAGTCGGTGGCGCGCATCACAGAGGGGCACCTACGAGCAGCGAGGCGACGTCGTGCGAGGACCCGTCTGCATGCAGAGGGGCGCGGGCCCGGCGTTCGCACCCGCACTCTCGTCCGGCGTCCCAGGGCCTCGTGGAGCGCCTAGTCGACGGCGGGGTCGGCGTCGCAGGTGGTGTAGGGCGGGCAGAACCAGTCCAACGCCGTGGTGAGGTGGGCGAGTCCGTCCTCGTCCTGGCCGTCGGAGTCGGGGCCGTAGGAGGCGATGGCGTAGATGTTGCCGTCCGGGGCGACGAAGCGCTCGTCGTAGACGTGCCAGGTGCCGACGTCGGGCTCGCCCTTGATGGTGTCGGCCAGGTACTCCAGCCGCGAGCCGGTGAACTCGCCGTCGTCCAGGTTCCGCAGGTCGAGCTCCTGGAAACCGGCCGGCTTGCTGGTCTGGTCCGACAGGTACAGGTCGAAGGAGGCGTCCGGGGAGTCCTCCTGCACCTGGTAGACCTGCAACCGGTGTTCCCGGTCCGGGCTGCGGTAGTTGACGACGGCGATCCCGTACGACGACGGAACGGTACTGCGCGTCCACCCCTGGGGGATCGCGATCCGGAACCCCTCCTCGTCGTCGTACGCCTCGTAACCGTCGGGGGGTGCGGTGGCGGACGGGGACGATGACGGCGAGGCGGTGTCGGTGTTGGTGGGGGTCGGTTCGGACGGCGGGGACGTGACGGAGGAGCCGGCCGCGACCTGCTTGTGCCCGGGGTCATCGCCGTCCCCCTTCCCCACGACCAGGGTCAGCACGAGGCTCACGGCCACTCCGACCACGGCGGCCCCGACGACGACGGACCACACGACCCGCCGGTTCGGTCCGGCGGCCGGGGCGGGCTGCCACGACTGGTCGACGGGCGGCCAGGACCCGGCACCGGACCACTCGGGCGAGACGGAACCACCGGGCCCCCCGACGCCGACGCCGTCCTCGTCCACGACGGTCCCCCCGGCCCCGGGACCGTGCCAGCCGCTGCCGGCCCCGCCACCGGGCCACCGCGACGCCTGCCCGGCTCCCCCCGCATCGGAACCCGGACCCGCCGCCGGAGCCGGCACCTCCGACGGCGGCGGAGGCACCGCGGGCGGGGTCGGCGTCGAGGGCGCAGGCGTCGGTGGCGTGGGCAGTGGCGTCGAGGCCGTCGACGTCCCCGTCTCCGTCCCCTCCTCCTCCCACCTCTGCGTGTCCTCGTTCCAGTACCGCGGTCCCCCGGTCATCGCGTCACATCCCCAGCAGGCCGGCGACCGTGGCGGCGGAGGTGAGGACCGTCAGCAGGGACTGGGAGTCGGCGAGGAGCCGGCGCAGGCGTTCGCGGCGGGACGGGGTCGCCTGGCCGGTGCCGGTGAGCTCGGTCTCCGTCTCGGCCAGCGCCGCGTCCAGCGCGGTCGTCTCGTCGCTCGCCCGCACCCGGGCCAGGTCGGCCCGCAACTCCCGTACCGCGGCGAGCAGTCGCTCGGCGTCCTCGTCGCGCTGCGCGCCGCCCGTGCCGTGGTGGTGGCTCTCGGCGTGCGCGTGGCTGCCGATCGCGAACGTGCTCCCCGTGACGTTCCCGAGGTTGACGCGGGGCTCTTCACCGGCCATTGCTGTCGGCTCCCTTCTGCGGCCCGGAGCCGCCCGAAACGCTGGATGCGGAGGCGTACTTGCCCACCGCGAACGTGCTGTTCTCGATCCGCTCGACGTTCAGCACGTCACCCTGCACGATCTTCTGGACGAACTCCCCGGTCTCGTAACCGGATTCGGAGAGCGCCGCACGTACGCCGTTCGCCACCCGGTCCTGCACACTGCGCAGGTAGCGGGCCACGTCCATCTCCTGGAAGAGGGAGCCGTACGGCACCGCCCCCAACTCCCGTACCGACAGCGCCGGTCCGTCCGGCAGCGCCCCCGCGTAACCGCCGGTCAGCAGCCGCCACGCGTACACCAGCCCCCGCCCCAGCGAGGCCAGCGAGCGGCCCGCCGAACCCGGCACCAGGACGATCGCCGCCGCGGCCTTGCCGAACGCGTGGTTGTGCCGGAACCGGTGCGCCGCGCGGTCGGCGTCCTTGAAGTCCTGCCGCACCGGCGTCAGCACATGCGGCGCGATCTCCAGCATCAGCATCCGGCCCTGGGTGTGGATGCGCACGAAGACCGTGACGACCAGTTCCTCCTCCCATCCGCCGACGCGGATGCGCAGGAAGTGCCGCCGCTTCTCGGCGCCCTCCTCCACCGCGCGGGCCCGGTGGTCCTCGAAGGCCTGCGGGTGGTACGGCGCCTGCGCCCGGTCGAGCAGCCCCTCGGCCGGCAGGAACACGCACTCGTCGATCTCCAGCCAGCGCAGCCGGTCCCGGACGCCGGGCCCCGCGTACTCGGCGGGGACCCGCAGCTGTTCGAGCAGCGGGCGCACCCGCTCCAGGATCACGCGGTTGCTCAGCGGCTGCTGCTTCTTCTCCTCGTCCGGCCGCAGTTCGACGGCCAGCACCCAGGTGTCGTACGCCGCTCCCGCCCCGCAGAACGGGCGCGCCTCGTGGTACATGACCAGCGGCGCGTGCTGTTCGAGCCGGATGCGCTGCTTGATCCGCTGGAAGCGCGGGTTGTCGGCCTGCTCGGCGGGGTCGCCCGCGGCGTCCGGGAAGCGCTGCGGGGAGAGTTCGGCGGCCAGCGCCCGGCTGAACTGGTTGCGCTGGGCGTGCACGCACAGGGCGATCAGCACGAAGATCCCGATGGTGAACCAGGCCTGCCAGGGCTTGACGAAGTCGTTGAGACCGAAGTCCGGCACCACGGCGTCGCCGAGGGTGCCGGTGTCCGAGGTGCCGTAGGAGGAGTCGTACGAGTCGTAGGAGGAGCCGCTGTCGTCGCCTCCGCCGAAGGCCGCGACGACCGCGAGGACCAGGAACGCCGCGAAGGCGTACCGCCCCCACCAGCGCACGAGGAACGCGGCGATCTTGCGGTACAGCGGCTGGTCGCCGCGGCCCCGGATCCAGGGCGCGAGCGCGAGCAGCACGCCGGCCAGCAGGAACAGCAGCAGCAGACCGCCGCTGAGCGCCAGCCCCACGATCCACAGGCCGAGGATCGCCGCGGACCACAGCAGTTCCTGGCGGCGGGCGCGCAGGGCGTGGGCGAGGACGCGGGCGGCGTCGAAGCCGAGCGACGGCGCGACGATCCGCTGTTCGTTGAGGTGGAGTTCCTCGATGACCCGGTCGCGGTAAGCGGAGTCCAGATACGTCCCCGCGCACAGCAGCCGGGTCGCCTCGCTGGCGTGCGGCGGGGTGGGCGGCGCCGGTGGCGCGCCCGCGGGCGCGGGCTGTGGCTGCTGCGGCACGAAAGCGGTGCTCACGCGATTCCCCCGATGCGTGTGAAGAGCCGTCGGCATACGCTCAGTTGACAAAGGATCAGCATAGAGCGACGGGTGGGACGGACGAAACCGGAATGCCGGGGTGGACGGCTCACGCTTCTTTGACTAGAGTCAAAGAAATATGGAGGCAGGAGCGCCAGGACCCCGTACGGAGCCGGTGCCCGCGGAGCACGTCGCGGCCCTTCGCCGGTTCAACCGTTACTTCACGCGCCGCATCGGAGCGCTCGACGACCACTACCTCGGCCAGGACCGCCCGCTCGGCGAGGCCCGTCTGCTGTTCGAGATCGGCGAGGGCACCTCCCTGCGCGAGCTCAGGAGCCGGCTCGGCCTGGACGCCGGGTATCTGAGCCGGATGGCCCGGGCGCTGGAGGCGCAGGGCATGGTCCGGCTGAGCGTGCACCCGGACGACAGCCGGCTGCGCAGGGTCGAGCTGACGCCGGCCGGACGCGCCGAGGTCAGGGAGCAGAACCGGCGGGCCGACGCGCTCGCGACGGGCCTGCTGGACGCCCTCGATCCCGCCCAGCGCGCACGCCTGGTCGAGGCCATGGCGACCTCGCAGCGCCTGCTGCGCCTGGCCGCCATCACCGTCGAGCGCGTCGACGGCGCCCATCCCGACGCCCGCGCCTGCCTGGACGCCTACGCCGCCGACCTCGACGCACGCTTCCCGGAGGGCTTCGACAAGGCGGACCTGGTGGGCCCGGAGGAGGTGTCCGGGGCGGCCGGCGCGTTCTTCGTGGCGTACGAGGAGGGCCGGCCGGTGGGCTGCGGGGCGCTGCGCCGGCTGGAGCGGGGCGTGGGCGAGATCAGACACGTGTGGGTGCACGAGGACGCCCGACGGCTCGGGCTGGCCCGCCGCATCCTCGGCGCGCTGGAACAGGAGGCGTCGGCGCGCGGCCTGAGCGTCGTCCGCCTGGACACCCACGCGAGCCTCACCGAGGCGCAGACGATGTACCGGGCGAGCGGCTACACGGAGATCCCGTCGTACACGGACCACGTCTACGCGGCCCACTGGTTCGAGAAGCGGCTCACCGGATAGGCCCCCCGGCCCACTCGGCCAGCAGTTCCCGCACCGTCCGCCGCAGCCACGCGTGCGCGGGATCGGCGTCGTGCCGCGGATGCCAGGCCAGCCCGAGGCTCAGCGGCGGAAGCGGGAGCGGGACGTCGAAGGCGACCAGGTCCAGCGCGGCCGCGAGCGGCAGCGCCCAGGAGCTGATCAGCCCGACCAGATCGGTGTCCCGCACGACGAAGAGCGAAGCGGGGAAGGTGCCGACCGCCCCCACGACCCGGCGCCGGAGGCCGAGTTCGGCGAGGGCGGTGTCAACGGGCCCGTGCAGCTTGCCCCGTCGGGACACGATCAGGTGATCGGCCTCCGCGGCGAACCGCTCCGCCGTCAACTCGCCCTCCAGCAGGGGGTGTCCGGCGCGCACGACCCCCAGCATCCGGTCCTCGTGCAGTGACTCCACACGCACCTCCGGCGCCGAGGTGTCCACCACCCCCACCTCCAGGTCGGCGGTCCCCTCCCGCAGGAACGGCGCGTCCACGTGGCTCTCGGCCAGGAACCGCAGGCGGATGCCGGGTGCCTCGGCGGCCGCGCGGGCGAAGAGGGCGGCACCGCAGGCGGCCGCGATCGCGTCGTGGCCGAGGATCGTCAGCGTGCGCCGCACGGTCCGCAGATCGGCGTCCGGACCCGGCGCGAACAACGCCCGCGCCCGCTCCACGACCGCGCTCACCTCGGCGCGCACGGCGAGCGCGTGCGGGGTCGGCACCATCTGCCGTCCGGCGCGCACCAGGACGGGGTCGCCGAGCGCCTTGCGGATGCGGCCGAGGGTGCGGCTCATCGCCGGTTCCGACAGATGCAGCCGGCGGGCGGCGGCGCCGACGCTCTGCTCCTCCAGCAGGACGTCCAGCGCGACCAGCAGATTCAGGTCCAGGTTCGCGGATTGCGTCACACGCATCGATCCCTTGCAAAGGTTGCACTGGAGTGCAGGACGGGAGCAAGCCTACGGTGACGGCACAGCCCCCCACCAGTCACCGGACTTCCCAGGAGGAGCCATGTCCCCGCCCGCCCTGAAACGGTCCACCCTGCTCGCCCTGTGCGCCTGCGTCCTGGTCGCCCAGAGCATGGTCGCCGCCATCAACCTCCTCATCCCGCAGCTGAGTTCGTCGTCCCTGCACCTCTCGCACGGCGAACTGCTGTGGACCGTCGACGCCTACGTCATCGCCTTCGCCTCGCTCCTCGTCCCGGCCGGCGCCCTCGGCGACCGGCACGGCCGCAAGGGCGCCCTGCTGGCCGGGCTGGGGGTGTTCGCCGCCGGGGCCGCCACCAGCGCCCTGGCGCCGAACCCGGCCCTGCTGATCACCGGACGCGGCCTCTCCGGGGCCGGAGCGGCGCTGATCACGCCGGCCACGCTGTCGATCCTGATGCGCCTGGCCGGCCCCGAGGAGCGGGCGCGGGCCATGGCCTCCTGGACCCTGGCGCTGGGCGCCGGCGGCCTGGTCGGCAACCTCGGCGGCGGCCTGGTCGGCCAGTACCTCAGCTGGCGGGCCCTGTTCGCCGTGATGACCCCCCTGGCCGCGCTGCTCGCCCTCGCCGTCGCCCGCACCACCCCGCGCACCGAACGGGCCCCGCACAACCACCCCGACCCCCTCGGCACCCTCCTGCTCACCGCGGCCCTGGTCGCCCTCCTGTCCGGCATCATCGAGGGCCCGGCGTACGGCTGGAGTTCACCGCTCATCCTGGGCGCCTTCGCGGCGGGCGCGCTGCTGACGGCCGCCTTCGCCCGCCACGCCCTGCGCTCGCGCACCCCCCTGTTCGACCCGCGCGTCTTCGCCTCCCGCCGGCTGCGCGCCGCGGCCCTCGGCATGGCCACCGGCTTCTTCGGCCTGTTCGCCCTCTTCTACGTCAACTCCCAGTTCCTGCAAGGCGAGAAGGGCTACGGTCCGGCCCTCACCGGGGTCGCGATCGTCCCGCTCATCGTCGGCATGGCCCTCATGCCGAGGCTGGCGGCGCGCTGGTCGTCCCGCCCCCGCCCGGTCATCGGCGGCGGGCTCGCCCTGATCGGGCTGGGCCTGTTCGGCGTGTCCGTCGCCGACGCGGGCACGCCCTACCCGCTGTACGCCTGCTGGCTGCTGGTGATCTCGGCCGGCGCCGGCCTGTGCATGCCCGCGCTCACCCTGGGCGTGGTCACCTCGCTGCCGGCACACCAGGCGGGCCTCGGTTCGGGCCTGGGCACCTCCGCCCGCGAGGTCGGCGCGGCCCTCGGCGTCGCCGTCACCGGCACGGTGCTGGCCTCGCACCCCGACTTCGCGCACGGCATGGGACCGGCGCTGCGCACGGTCGCGGTCCTGGTACTGGCGGCCACGGCGGCGGTCGTGGCCGGATACGGCGACCGCGCGAAGTCGCGCACTATCGCGTCGGACGGGAAACGCGTACTATCGCGTTCGGGCCGGCCGTGACGCCGCCACCCCGCCAACTCCCTTTCCCCGCCCGAGAGTTCCAGGAGCACCCCCATGCCCACGCTGCCCTCCCCCGTCCTGGACCTGCTCACGCTCCAGGGCACGATCACCGAGGCCGAACCCGTCGCCGCCCGCATGCGCCGGCTCCGCGTCGAGAGCGAGGCCCTGGCCGGGCTCGCCGTCCGGCCCGGACAGCAGGTGCGGGTGCTGGCCGGCGGCGGGCTGACCCTGCGGACGTACTCGATTTGGCGCTACGACCCCGCCGGCGCCGTGGAGTTGTGCGTGCTGGACCACCCCGGGGACGGGCCCGGGGCGCGGTGGGGGCGCAGCGCCGGGGTGGGCGACCGGGTGCGGCTGCGGAAGCCGGAGGGCACGTTCACGCTCCGGCCCGACGCGGCCCACCACGTCTTCGTCGGCGACGAGACCGCCTCCGTCGCCTTCGGGGCGATGCTGGCCGCGCTGCCGGACGGGGCGCGGATCTCCGGCTGCGTGGAGACGCGGACGCCGGCGGACCGGCTGCCGCTGCGCCACGCCGACCGGCTCGACTGGCTGACCAGGGGCGCGAGTTCACTGCCGGACGCCGTACGGCGGCTGGCTCCCGCACCGGGCGGCATCGCCTATGTCGCCGGGGAGGCGCGGACCGTGCAGCAGGTCCGGCAGGTGCTGGTCCGGGAGGCGGGATGGGACCGGCGCGCGGTCCTCACCAAGCCGTTCTGGGCCCCGGGCAAGAAAGGCCTGGAGTGACGTGCGGGCGCCTCAGACGCACTCCGTGCCCGTCGGGCAGAAGGACCGCACCGCCGTGGCCAGCGGCGTGCGCACCAGGGCGGGGTCCAGGTCCGCGGGACCGCTGGAGCGGATCGCGTACAGGGTGCCGTCGGCGGCGCGGAAGCGGTGGTCGATCACCTGCCGGGCGCCCTTGTCCGCGTCGTCGTAACGGTACGACAGCTCCGCCCAGGTGTCCCCGTGATCGCGGTCGAGGACTTCGTACCCGGGCTGCCTGGCGAAGCCGAACCCGGGGTCCTTCTCGGCGAGGGTGAGGGACTCGTAGGGAGTGGCCTCCGTGACCTCGAAGATCTGCAACTGGCGGCCGTCCGACGGGGAGTCGTAGAAGACGACCGGCGCGAGCTTGCCCTGCTTCTGGCGGCGGGTCCAGCCCTGGGGCACGTCGATCGTGTAGCCGACGGGGTCCTGGGCGCTGCGGTAGCCGGCGGCCGGTGAGACGGGCGCCGGGACCGACGGGGTCGCGGTCGCCGTGTCCTGCGGCGCGCCGCTGCTCGGCGGCGGGCTGGTGGCCGGCCGTGCCGAGGGCGTGACGCCGGCGCTGCTGCTCGTCACCGGCCCGGCCTCGGGGCCCGTGCGGTGGCCGCGCACGAGGTACCAGGTCCCGGCGCCGGTGCCCGCGCCGATCACCACGACGAGGGCGATGACGGCGAGCGTCCGCCCGACCCGCCGGGGCGGCGGAGGCGTGGGCACGGGTGTGGGCGGCAGGGTGTACGGCGGGGTCGGGGGCGCCGGATGGACGGGGCCCGGCGGCGGGGTCGGCACCCAGGGCGGGGGCAGCGTGCCGCCCGTCTGCGTCTCGGCCGAGGCCCACGGCGGCACGGTGCCCGGCTCGCCGTCGGACCAGGCGGCCCGGCCTCTCTCCTCGCTCGGCTCCCGCTCCGGCCCGGAGCCCGAGCCGTACGTGTCCCATCCGTTCATCGCGAACCCCCCGAATCACCCCACCGGGTACCGCTTCAGACGGTAGCGGCGAAAACGGGAACGGGCCCCGCTCCGGCCGGAAACCGGAACAGGGCCCGTGCGGGCTCGTGACAGAGCCGTCGAGAACGCGCGGTTCCCGGTCGGGTCAGATGAGGCCCAGACCGCGGACCGCCTCGCGCTCCTCCTCCAGCTCCTTGACGGAGGCGTCGATGCGGGCGCGGGAGAACTCGTTGATCTCCAGGCCCTGGACGATCTCGTACCTGCCGTCCTTCGTGGTGACCGGGAAGGAGGAGATCAGGCCCTCGGGGACGCCGTAGGAGCCGTCCGACGGGATGCCCATGGAGGTCCAGTCGCCCTCGGCGGTGCCGTTGACCCAGGTGTACACGTGGTCGATGGCGGCGTTGGCGGCGGAGGCGGCCGACGAGGCGCCGCGGGCCTCGATGATGGCGGCGCCGCGCTTGGCGACGGTCGGGATGAAGTCCTCGGCCAGCCACTTCTCGTCGTTCACGACCTCGGCGGCGTTCTTGCCGGCGACCGTGGCGTGGAAGATGTCGGGGTACTGGGTGGCGGAGTGGTTGCCCCAGATGGTCAGGCGCTTGATGTCGGCGACCGTGGAGCCCGTCTTCTTCGCGAGCTGGGTCAGCGCGCGGTTGTGGTCCAGACGGGTCATCGCGGTGAAGCGCTCGGCCGGTACGTCCGGGGCCGCGGCCTGGGCGATCAGGGCGTTGGTGTTGGCCGGGTTGCCGACGACCAGGACCTTGATGTCGTCCGCGGCGTGGTCGTTGATGGCCTTGCCCTGCGGCTTGAAGATGCCGCCGTTGGCCTCGAGCAGGTCACCGCGCTCCATGCCCTTGGTGCGGGGGCGGGCGCCGACGAGGAGGGCGACGTTGGCGCCGTCGAAGGCGACGTTCGGGTCGTCCGTGATGTCGATGCCCCGAAGGAGCGGGAACGCGCAGTCGTCGAGCTCCATGGCGGTGCCCTCGGCGGCCTTGAGCGCGGGCGTGATCTCCAGGAGGCGCAGCTTGACCGGCACGTCCGCGCCGAGCAGCTGGCCGGAGGCGATGCGGAAGAGCAGGGCGTAACCGATCTGGCCGGCCGCGCCGGTGACGGTGACGTTCACGGGAGTGCGGGTCATGGCGTTCTCCGTATGACAGCTGGCGGTGGGCGTCCTTGCCCTGGGGTGCGGACGTACATTTGATCGATCTCTTGGCATCAAGAGATCCACCGGTCAGGCTATCGCGCATCCGGGATGCCGGACGTCCGGGTCCGTGTGGCCCGTCCCACAGCGCCGGGACGAAAGGGGGCGGCCGCCCGGTCCGGGAGAGGAGGGACTGAGGCGGCCGCCGGTGGGGGTTGCCGACAGTGCCGGACTCCCGTGGGGGTACGGGTCGCGTGCCCGCGAATCGGCGGACCATGCGTACCCCGACGGAATTCTTTTCGCCCGGTCTCCTTGCGGCCTTCCGCCCTGCGGCGGACGGCTCTACGGCGTGCAGCCCCGCTGCCCCGAGGCCAGCGTCGCGCAGGCCCTGGCCTCGCCCGCGTCCTTCACGGCGACCATCGGGGTGTAGGCGATCGTGTCGCCGGCCGCCGTGATGCCGTCGCTCTCCTTGGCACCGCCCGCCGTCACCTGGACCTGGTCGCCCTGGGCGGCCTGGGTGATACGGCCCCATGCGGCGGCGCACGTCTTGCTGTAGCGCACCTCGACGGTGACCGTGCCGACGGTGGCGGTCTTGGCGGTCGTCACCGCGGTGGTGTCCTTGGTGCAGCCCATGGCCTCCGCGTCCTTGCCGGTGCAGGAGGCCCCGCTGCACTTCACGCCGGCCGGCAGGTCGGTCCGGGCGCTGGCGGTGGGCGACGGGGACGCCTTCTTGCCGGCGCTGTCGTCGCCGCCGCGGTCGGTCAGGAAGAACACGGCCGCCATCACGACGAGGACACCGACCAGCCCGGCCAGGAACATGGTCAGCCGCCGCCGGCCGCCCCCGGTGGGCGACGGCCCGCCCGGTCGCGGGCCCTGCGGGGGTTCGCCGTACGGACCCGGCGCGTCCGCCGTCCACGCGGAACCGTCGGGCGACGCGGCCGCGCCCGCCCGCGAGGGACCCTGATACCCGGCCACGCCCCACGAGTTGCCGCCCGACCCCTCGGAGGAGGACGAGGGGGCCACCGGATCGGAGGACGCCGGCTGCGGCGGCACCGTGGGCGCCACGCCCGCCGGACCCGCCACCCCCGGTGTCGCGGTCGCGCTGCCGCTCTTGCGGGCCGGTTTGCCCTTGGCGTTGGCCGGCGGCGCGCCGAACTCCCCGAGCGCGGCCCGCGCCTGGGAGATCCGGATCGCCTCCATGGTCATGTCGTGCCGCATCTCCGAGCGGCTCCAGGCCCGCTCGGCCAGCTCCCACATGGTCGTCAGATGGACCGGATTGGTCCCCGTGACCTCGGCCAGCGCCACGATCGCCCCCTTGGGCGCGAGCAGCCGGCCGTTCAGATAGCGCTCCCAGGACGTCTTGCTGTAGCCGGTGCGGTCGGCCACCGACGCCACGCTCAGTCCACTGCGGTCCACGAGCCTGCGCAACTGGCTCGCGAACTCCCTGACCTGCGGATCGAGTTCATCCGGCAAGGCCCTCCAACGAGGCATTGCTTCCCCCCTCTTTCCCCCGGTCTGTGCTGTTCTCCGCTTCCCCCGCGCGTGGCGCCCCGGCCGAGTCCCGTTCTGGCTACCCACAGGGATGCGCCCGGTAAGGATCTCAGTTCCCGGAGTGGGGGCGCACGGGAGCACTCGGACCCGCACACGCTAACCCGGCCGCCGGACGACTCCGCACCGAGTTCGCCAACTTGTCGATACATCAGCACAGTAGCCGCACAGGGGCAACCCCACCCGTAACGGTCGTATCCACCCGCTCACCGGCCACATGATGGTCGTCCGGCGGTCGTTCAGCCCAGGGCGACGACCCCGGCGACCGCGATCAGGGCCATGAGGGCGAGGAGCGCGACGGCGTACCGCAGCAGCCGCCCGCCGGGCGACGGCTCCGGCGCGTCCCACCACGGCAGCGTCGGGTCGTCCTCGTAGGCGTCGGCGTCCTCGGGCCGCGCGGGCGGCTGGGCGGGCCGGGGCCAGGCCTGTACGGCCAGTTCCCAGCGCACCCCGAGGCGTTCGGCGTCCGTGGTGTCGAGGCCCGCGATCCGGCACAGGGCGGCGACGGCCTGCCGGGGCGGGGGCTGGCCGGCGTTGAGGTAGCGGTGCCAGGAGGACTTGCTGTAGGCGGTGCGGGCGCCGAGCGCGACCAGGCTGAGGCCGGTGCGGTCCTTCAGGAGGCGCAGCTGCTCCACGAAGCGCCGCACCTCCGGCGGCAGATCCTCCGGCAGCGGCTGCCAGGCGCCCATCGCTCGCTCACCTCCGCGGCGTCCTCGTCCTGCCCGGTCGGTCCGAGGGACGACGGCGGGCGGCGGTTGGTTCCTTCGCCGTGGCCGTGCGGGGACCGCGTCGCGGAACGGTCACCGCTGTGCCACAGCGCCCTGACAGCGCTTGAACAGGCACTTCAGGGCACGGGAGGGTGAGAACACGCGACGGCCCGTCCTTCCTCGGGGGAGAGGACGGGCCGTCGTGCGACCGCGTTCCTAGTTGCTCAGCGTGAAGTGCAGGGTGTCCTTGAGGAACGGGATCTGCAGCCACGGGTTGGGCTGGACCATCATCGCCAGCAGGACGATCGCCAGGCCGAGCGTCCCGTAGGTGGCGATGTCGGTGAAGCGGGAGCGGACGGCGAGCATGCCGACGTCGGGCAGCAGCCAGCGCAGGACGGCGCCGGCGACCAGCGCGATGCCGATCAGGAGCGTGCCGTAGCGGAAGGCGTCCAGCGCGGTCAGCAGCAGGCCGACGGCGACCACGCCGAGCACCGCGAGCATCGGCCACTGCCGGGCGGGCGCCGGCGCGTCCCCGGGGGCGGCCCGGCCACCGCCCTCGGGCCGCGCGGTGTCCCGGGTGAACAGCGGGAAGCGCCGGGTCACCCGTCGGGGCCGCCCGGTGGCGTCGGGCGCGCTGATCGCGTCCCGGACGGTCTCCTCCGCCTGCGCCTCGGGGTCCTCGACCTTGACGTCGGCGCCGTCGACGTGGTTGTCCGCGGCCCGCGTCCCGGGTGCCGTGACCTCGGGTGCGGGGCCGTCGGTCTCGCCGCGCCCGGGGCCCTTCGCCTCAGCCGACACTGCGCTCCGCCGCCTCGACCACGTTGACGAGCAGCTGCGCCCGGGTCATCGGGCCGACGCCGCCGGGGTTCGGGGAGATCCAGCCGGCCACCTCGCGGACGTCCGGGTGGACGTCGCCCACGATCTTGCCCTCGGGGCTGCGGGAGACGCCGACGTCGAGGACGGCGGCGCCCGGCTTGACGTCCTCGGCGCGGATCAGGTGGCCGACGCCGGCGGCGGCGATGACGATGTCGGCGCGCTTGAGGTGCGCGGAGAGGTCACGGGTGCCGGTGTGGCACTGGGTCACCGTGGCGTTCTCGCTGCGGCGGGTCAGCAGCAGCGGCATCGGGCGGCCGATGGTGACACCGCGGCCGACGACCACGACCTCCGCGCCCTTGATCTCCACACCGTGGCGGCGCAGCAGGGTCAGGATGCCGTTCGGGGTGCAGGGCAGCGGGGCCGGCTCGTTCAGCACGAGGCGGCCGAGGTTCATCGGGTGCAGTCCGTCGGCGTCCTTGGCCGGGTCCATCAGCTCCAGCACGCGGTTCTCGTCGATGCCCTTGGGCAGCGGCAGCTGGACGATGTAACCGGTGCACGCCGGGTCCGCGTTGAGTTCCCGTACGACCGCCTCGATCTCCTCCTGCGTGGCGGTGCCCGGCAGTTCGCGCTGGATGGAGGCGATGCCGACCTCCGCGCAGTCGCGGTGCTTGCCGGCGACGTACTTCTGGCTGCCGGGGTCGTCCCCGACCAGGATCGTGCCGAGGCCGGGCGTGACGCCCTTCTCCTTCAGCGCCGCCACGCGGGCGGTCAGATCGGACTTGATCGCGGCTGCGGTGGCCTTGCCATCGAGAATCTGGGCGGTCATGCCCCCATCCTCGCGGATGACCCGGTCCGGGTTCCAATCCGGGTCCCGCGATCGCCATCCGGTCGTATCCGGTCAAGATCGGCCAGGTTGCAGGTGCACAACGCGTATCGAATGTGGCTGGACAAGTAAGTACTCGGTCAAGAACGATGACTGGGCAGTGCCGCGGGCAGCTCATCGGGGGGACGCACCGCAACCGCAGACCTTCCTCCGTACGGCGCCGCGCGTCGTCCCCGCACTCGGAACAACGGAGGAAGACCCGCCATGAGTTTCGGCGACCCGAACAATCCCTATGGCGCGCCCCAGGGCCAGCAGCCCGGCTACGGCTACCCCCAGGCGCAGGCGCCCGGTTACGGCTACCCGGCCGCTCCTCCGGTGGGCCCCTACGGCGGCGGACCCGTGATGACATCGATGCCCGGCACGGTGAGCGCGGCCCGCGTGATGCTGTGGGTGATCGTCGGCCTCCAGCTCATCGGCGTCGGCCTGTTCGCGGTCGCCGCGGCGGGCGTCAGCGCGGCCAAGAACGACGACCAGCTCAAGGACGACGCGGCCTTCCAGCAGCTCGCCGACTACTCGGCCGGCATGCTGTGGGCGTTCGCGGCGTTCGCGCTGGCCTGGGCGGTGTTCGCGATCGTGCTGGCGGTGAAGTTCAACAGCGGCGGCAACGGCGTGCGCATCACCACCCTCGTCTTCGCGATCATCACGGCGATCCTGGGCATCTACCCGTTCATCGTCGTGGGCCTCATCCACACGGTTCTCGCCATCCTCGTCGCCGTGTTCGTGGGCAACGCCAACGGCAACGCCTGGTTCAACCGCGCCAAGTACGCGGGCGGCGCGCACTACTGAGCACTTCGCGCCAATAACCGTCCGGGGCCGTGTCCCACCCGTCCGAGGGGGGCACGGCCCCGCTGCGTCGCCCTAGTCTGACGTGGGTAGCCGTCAGGCACGGGGAGACGCACCTTGTACAGCATCATCGTGGTACCTCCGCCGACCCCGGAGGACGACCGTGACCGCCCCACGATCCGCCTCGCACCCGGCGAGCGGCTCGCCTTCGGGCGTTCGGCACCCGGCAACGACCTGACCATCGCCCACCCGGGGGTCTCGCGCAGAGCCGGTGAGATCACCGCGCAGGGCGCCTTCTGGATCCTGAGCAACCTCAGCCGGGAGCAGACGTACGTCGTGGAGAACCCGGAGGGCGCCGGCGAGCACATCAAGGTCGGTCCGGGCCGCCTCGACGCGCCCATCCCCTTCGAGTTCTCGCGGATCGTGCTGCCGGCCGCCGGCGACCTGCTGGCCATCGAGGTGTGGGCACCGCGCCACGACTACCTCCACCCCCGGGCAGGCGACGACGACGCTGTCGGCGCGACGACGGCCCCCGCGTTCTCCGTCGACCGCACCAAGCGGTACTTCGCGGTCCTCGCGGCCCTGTGCGAACCCCGGCTGCGCGGCGACCCGCACGCCCCGCTGCCCACGGTCGACCAGGTCGTCGACCGGCTGCGCCCCGGCTGGCCGGCCGCCTCCCGCACCTCCGTGCAGTGGAACATCGACTACCTCGCCGTGAAGCTGCGGCTCAAGCCCGCCCCGGAGGAGGCGGAGAAGGGCCCGCGCCTGAACGGCAAGAAGGAGTCCCTGGTGTCGCTGGCCCTGCGCTTCGACCTGGTGCGCGAGGACGACCTGGTGGTCCTCGCGGCGCCGTCCGGCCGGGTGCCGGGATGAGCGAGCCGTACGCCGTGCCCGTGCCGAAGGGGTACCGGGTCGGCGAGTGGGAGGTGCGGGGTCCTCTCGCGACGGGGGCCTTCGGCAGCGTCTACGAGGGCCGGCGCGCCGCGGGCGAACCGCGCACCGCCGCCCTGAAGTTCCTGCCCACCGGCACGGGCACCCCGCGCCGGCTGGCCCATCTGCGCGAACTGGTGGACCGCGAGGTGGAGTTGCACCGCCGGCTGCGGCGCCCCCGCCTGATCCGCATGTACGACACCCTCACCGTGGACGACCCCGGCCACCCCGCCCTCGACGGCGCCACCGTCCTCGTCCTGGAGAAGGCGCGGACCTCGCTGGCGACCCTGCTGGAGCGGGAGGCGCGTCCGGCCGCGGGACCGGCGCTGCTCGCGCAGGTCTGCGAGGGGCTGGCGCAGCTGCACCGCGCCGGGTGGGTGCACGGCGACCTGAAGCCGGCCAACGTGCTGATCATGGCGGACGGTTCGGCCCGGCTCGCCGACTTCAACATGGCGGGGGAACTGGAGGGCACGCACGCGTACACGCCCGCCTTCTCCACGCCGGACTACACACCGCCCGAGCTCCTCTGGTCCGAGATCGGCGAACGGGGCCGCCGCGTCCGCCCCTCGGCGGACGTCTGGGCGTTCGGCGTACTGGCCCATCTCGTCCTCACCGGTTCCCTCCCGCTGCCCGGCGCCACCCCGAGCACCCGCCGCGACGCGGCCGCGGCCTACGCCCGGGGCGCCGACGAACTGCGCCTGTCCCCCCGGCTCCCCGACGCCTGGCGGGAGATCGTCCGCGCCTGCCTGTCCCGTACGCACGCCGACCGCATCGGCACCGAGGCGCTGCTGCGCCGCGTCGAGGCGGCCGCGGGCACGGGCCGCTCGCCCCGCCCGCGGTTCGCCCGTCGCCGCGTCACCGTGGCCGCCCTCGCCGCCGGGGCCACGGTGACGGCGGCGGCCCTCGGCTACGGCATCAGCACCCGGGCCTCCGACACCGGCACCTCCGCCAAGAGCGCGGCGGCGGCCTACGGCGCCGCCGAACTGCGCACCGACAAGGGCGTCCCCGTGCGGTACCGCAAGCTGATCGTCGACTCGGCGCACCAGTGCAGCCGGCCCGAGGTCACGCCGGCGCTGATCGCGGCGATGCTCAAGTCGGAGAGCGACTTCGACCCGGACCTCTCCGATCCCGGCAACCAGGAGTACGGCATCGCCCGCTGGACGCCGGCGGTGCTGCGCTGGTGGATCCGCGCGGACGGCGTGCCCGCCTCCGCGACGCCCACCCCGCCGCTGACCCCCTCCCAGTCCATCCCGGCCATGGGCCGCTACCTCTGCTACATCGACCAGCACCTCGACGACGGCCTCCCGGGCGACCGGCGCGTCCTCGTCGCCGCCGGCTACCGCACGTCGTACAAGAAGGTGAACGCCGCGGGCGGAGTTCCCCCGAAGAACCGCGACTACTGCGCCCGCGTCGCCCACTACCTCAAGGAGTACACCCCCGCGGTCCGGAAGTGACCCTGGGACTTCACAGGTACCGAAGCCGGGGTGCCGCGTGGTCCGGTGGAGCCCACAGTGTCCAGGCAACTCCATGGGGGAAACGGCATGAAGATCGCACGACCCGCGGCCCTGCTCCTCGCCACCACCGCCCTGCTCACCGTCACGGTGACCACCGCGTCCGCCACCACCCCGGACGGCACGCGGGTGACGAACACCCCGGACGGCACGCGGGTGACCTCCAGCCCGGACGGCACCCGCGTCACGTCCACGCCCGACGGCACGCGGGTCACCGTCACGCCGGACGGCACCCGAGTGACCAGCGTCGGGTGACCGGCGCCGTCCAGGCCGCGGTCTCCGGCTCCCTCGGGGGAGGGCCGGAGACCGCGACCGCGCGGACGGGCGTGCGGGTCAGTGGAAGAAGTGGCGCGTCCCCGTGAAGTACATCGTGATGCCCGCCTTCTTCGCGGCCTCGACGGAGAGTTCGTCGCGGATCGAGCCGCCGGGCTGGACGATGGCCTTGACGCCCGCGGCGGCCAGCACCTCGATGTTGTCGGGGAAGGGGAAGTACGCGTCGGAGGCGGCGTACGAGCCCCGGGCCCGCTCCTCGCCGGCCCGCTCGATGGCGAGCTTGCAGGAGTCGACACGGTTGACCTGCCCCATGCCGACGCCCACGGAGGCGCCGTCCTTGGCGAGCAGGATGGCGTTGGACTTGACCGCGCGGCACGCCTTCCAGGCGAAGGCCAGCTGCCCCAGCTCCGCCGGGTCCAGCGGCTCGCCCGTCGCCAGCGTCCAGTTGGCCGGGTCGTCGCCGTCGGCCTGGAGGCGGTCGGTCTCCTGCAGGAGCACCCCGCCGTCGATCGCCTTGACCTCGACCGGGTTGGCGGGGGCGCCCGCGGCCTTCAGCACCCGGATGTTCTTCTTCTTGGCGAGGGCCTCAAGGGCCCCCTCCTCGTAGTCCGGCGCGACGATGACCTCGGTGAAGATCTCCGCGACCTGCTCGGCCATCTCCTTCGACACCGGACGGTTGACGGCGATGACACCGCCGAACGCCGACAGCGGGTCACAGGCGTGCGCCTTGCGGTGCGCCTCGGCGACGTCCGCGCCGATCGCGATCCCGCACGGGTTGGCGTGCTTGATGATCGCGACGCAGGGCTCGTCGTGGTCGTACGCGGCACGGCGGGCGGCGTCCGTGTCCGTGTAGTTGTTGTACGACATCTCCTTGCCGTGCAGCTGCTCGGCCTCGGCGAGGCCGGAGTGCGTGCCGTCCACGTACAGGGCGGCCGGCTGGTGCGGGTTCTCGCCGTAGCGCAGGGTGTTCTTGCGCTCCCAGGTCGCGCCGAGGAAGTCGGGGAACCGCGAGTCGTCGACGGGGGCGTAGGCGGACGCGAACCAGCTCGCCACCGCGACGTCGTAGGCCGCCGTGTGCTGGAAGGCCTCCGCCGCCAGGCGCTTGCGGGCGGCGAGGTCGAAACCGCCGTCGCGTACGGCGGCCAGCACGTCCGCGTACCGGTCGGGGCTGGTGACGACCGCGACCGACGGGTGGTTCTTGGCCGCGGCGCGGACCATCGAGGGGCCGCCGATGTCGATCTGCTCGACGCACTCGTCGGGGGTGGCCCCGGAGGCGACGGTCTCGCGGAACGGGTAGAGGTTGACGACGACGAGGTCGAACGGCTCCACGCCCAGCTCGGCGAGCTGCTCGCGGTGGCTCTCCAGGCGCAGGTCGGCCAGGATGCCCGCGTGGACCCTGGGGTGCAGCGTCTTGACGCGGCCGTCGAGGCACTCGGGGAAGCCGGTGAGCTCCTCGACCTTGGTGACGGGAACGCCGGCGGCGGCGATACGGCCGGCCGTCGACCCGGTGGAGACGAGCTCGACGCCCGCCTCGTGCAGGCCGCGCGCGAGGTCTTCGAGGCCCGTCTTGTCGTAGACGCTGACGAGCGCCCGGCGGATCGGCCGCTTACTGGTCCCGGCGGTGGCGGTCACTGGATAACTACCTTTCGTCCCTCAATGCGATAGCCGTTGCGGGCGAGCCGCCCCACGACCTCGACGAGCAGCCTTCGCTCGACTTCCTTGATGCGCTCGTGCAGAGCGCTCTCGTCGTCCTCGGTGCGGACCTCCACCACGCCCTGCGCGATGATCGGCCCGGTGTCGACGCCGTCGTCGACGAAGTGGACGGTGCAGCCGGTGACCTTGGCGCCGTACGCGAGCGCGTCCCGCACGCCGTGGGCTCCGGGGAAACTGGGCAGCAGGGCGGGGTGCGTGTTCACGAACCGCCCGCCGAAACGGGCCAGGAACTCCTTGCCCACGATCTTCATGAACCCGGCGGAGACGACCAGGTCGGGCTCGTAGGAGGAGACGGCCTCGGCGAGGGCGGCGTCCCACTCCTCCCGGGTGCCGTAGTCCTTGACCCTGCGCACGAACGTGGGCAGACCGGCGCGCTCCGCGCGCGCGAGCCCCTCGATGCCGTCGCGGTCCGCGCCGACGGCCACGATCTCGGCTCCGTACGCCTCGGCGCCGGTCGTCGCGATGGCGTCGAGGAGCGCCTGGAGGTTCGTACCGGATCCGGAGACCAGCACGACGAGGCGCTTGGCCACGGGCTTGGCGGCCACGGTGGAGCCCTTTCTTCGGGAGACGTCTGCACGACCGGTACGCACGGTCGCTTCGCTCACCGCCGCGTCGCCCGGTCGCTTTGTACGGTCGTACGAATGCTTCGCGCCCCCGGATACGGGGAAGTCTACGAAGCGGCCGACCGTCAGCAACGATACCGGCACACCGGGCGGCCCCCGTGGGACGGGGGCGTGGCCGGAAGGTAGCGTCTGCGTGGAGCGGGCTCGGGAACGCGGTGCGTGTGCGGTGCGTTCTGGGAGTGAGGGGCTCGCGCCACACCAGCCTTGGTCACCGAATCCGCCGTACACACAAGGAGAAGACGCTCACTTGATGCCGGACCGCAGTCTGCGACTCCACCCGCTCCCTCCGCTGTCGGCGCAGGAAGGGGAGCGCATCGGCGTGCTGCTGCGGGAGCGCCCCGCCTCGCCGCCCGACGCGCCCTCGGGCCGCAAGAGCGGGGACGGCCAGGAGAGCGGCGCCCAGGACGACAACCCCTTCGCGCCGCCGCCGGAGGGCACGCCGGACCGCCCCTGGCAGCCGCGCAGGCCGGCCGGCGGCGAAGGCGGCGAAGGCGACCAGGGGCAAGGACACGGCCAGGGGCAGGGCCAGGGGCAGGGTTCTCCCTGGGGCAGCCAGTGGAGCGACCGCCAGCCCGGCCGCTCCCCCGGCGGTTTCGGCGAGCGTCCGGGCGCCCCGGGCCGCAGCCCCGAGGGCCAGGGCCCCGGGCCGGGGCCGGGGCAGGGACAGGGGCCGGGCGGCGGTCCCGGCGCGAACATGCGCTGGGACCCGACGGACCCCGTCCAGCGCCGTGCGCGCTACGCCCTGCTGTGCGGGATGTGGGCCTTCTTCTTCGCCCTCTTCAGCTGGCCGTACGTCGCCCTCCTGCTCGGCGCGCTCGCCCTGTACTGGGGGATCAGCGCCCTGCGCGCCAAGCCCCGCGGCACGGACCCGACGGAGCGGCCCCAGACGACGGCGGCGGTGAGCGGCCTGGTCACGGCGTCCCTGGCCATCGCCCTGGTCGGCGCGGGCTTCACCGCGCAGCTGGTCTACAGCGACTACTACACCTGCACCTCCGACGCCCTCACCAACGAGGCGAAGCAGTCCTGCAGCCACCTCCTGCCGAAGGAGCTGCGGGGGGTGCTGGGGAGCAGCGGCTGACGGGACACCGGCCGGGGCGCCCGGTTCACGGCGTCTCCGGTGGGTCGGCGGCTTCCCGCAGGGCCGTCCAGCGGGACTCGCGGGAGAGGTCGTCGTGCCAGGGGGCCTCGTCCGGGACGGGGTCCGCGGGGAGGAAGTCGTACGGGGCGAGGTCCGGGTCGTCCGGGTAGGGGACGTGGGACGGCGTGGCCGCCGAGGACCGCGGGGACGGCTGCGGCAGGTCGCCTCCGGGCTCCCGCCCCCTCACCCCGCCCGTCGGCCACCCGCCCCGTCCGGGCAGCGGCAGCCGGAACCCGCGCCTTCCGGCCGGCGCCTCCGGCCTCGGCCCGGCCACCGTCGGCCCGCTCCCTCCACGTTCCCGGCACCGCCACGCCCGCAGCCCGAGCGCCGTGGGCACCGCGACGACCGCCGTCCACCCGAGCGCCGCGCCCCCGGCCTGCCACCACACCGGCCCGAACCGCGCCAGCGCCGCGGACCCGAGCCGCCCGCCCGCCAGCCCGGCGAGCACGGCGAGCAGCCCCGCGCACAGCACCGAGGCCGCCGCGGCCACCCCGGCGGTCCGCCCCCGCGACCAGGCCGCCGTCGCCGCCGGACGAGGGCCTGTCGCGGAAGTCCCGTCGTCGCCTTCCGCCACCGCCCCGGGGTCCCCGCCCGCCACGACCCAGCCCACCACCAGGGCCGCCACCACCGGCACACCCCCGGCCAGCCAGTTCAGCAGCCCGCCGGGACCCGCCTCCGGGACCGCCGCGAGCAGGGGGAACCGGGGCAGCAGGGGGGCCGGGGCGGAGGAGAGAGGGGTGACCGTGTGGCCCGCGGCCAGGGTGAAGCCGGGGCCCAGGGCGTAGGACGCCGCCCAGATCGCCGCGTTCGGCGCGAGGGCCACGCACAGCAGCAGCACCGCGAAACGGCCCGACCAGCCCTCCGTCAGCCGCAGGAAGGACGTGCGGGTCGCCCCGCCGTGCCAGGCGAGGGAGAGCACGAGCAGCAGGGCCCCGCCCCCGACGAGCACCGCGGCCCCGGCCCCCGCCGCACGCGCCGCCGTGTCCACGCGTGCCCGGGCCTCCTGGCCGAGGAGCAGGCGCCGCGCGCCGGCCGGCAACGACACCAGCACGTCGTCGATCGCGTCGCGCGGACGGCCGTACGCCGTCCAGACCCCCGCTCCCGCGGCGAGTGCGACGACGAGCGGAACGGAGACCGCCGTCCACACCCACGCGGGCCGCAGCTCGCCGCCGGACGCGTACAGCGCGGCGGCCGTGCCGACGCCGAGGTAGCCGAGGACGACGCCCGCCCACGCCGTACGCGCCGAGACGTGGTCGTCGTCCGCCGCGTCCCGCGCCGCCCGGTGCACCAGCCAGACGGGGAGGACGCACAGCAGCAGGGGCGTGACGCCCACCGGCGCCGGCGCACCGGAGAGCGTGTCGGTGCGCACCAGCTCCGCGCCGTGCGCCAGCAGCCACAGCGCCGCCGCGACGTCCAGCGCCCCGCCCGGTCCCCCGTCGGGGTACGGCGAGCTGATCCACAGCACCATCACGAGCACGGCGAACGCCCCGAGCCCGAGCCCGGCCGCGAGCGCGCCGCCCAGGAGGCCGGCGCCCAGGCCGGGCGATCGGTCGCGCATCCGGGTGAGCAGGGACGGCAACGACGGTCGGCGAGCGGTCATCTGGATCACGACCGCCATGCTCCCAACGACACGCGCTTTCTCGTCGTAACAGGCGAACCCCCGAAGTGTCGCTCAATATACGGTTATGTACTTTTTCGTACGAAGGGGCGCCTCGTGACGCAGAGCCAGGAGACCGACGACCGGCCCGTCCTGACGCCCGCTCAGGCCTTCGACGCGCTCTACGCCTTCTGCGCCCCGGCCCTCGTACGGCAGACCTACCTGCTCACCGGCCGGCGCGACCTGGCCCGCGAGTCCGTGGAGCGCGCCTTCCAACTCGCCTGGCAGCGCTGGCCCGAGGTGGCCCGCGACCGCGACCCGGCGGGCTGGGTGCGGGCGATGGCGCACGACTGCGCCCTCTCCCCCTGGCACCGGTTCCGCCCGCGCCACCGCCACCCGGAGCCCCCACCCGCCGACGCGTCCGACCGCGCCCTGCTGACGACGCTCCTCACCCTCCCCCCGCCCTACCGGCGCACGGTCCTGCTGTACGACGGCGTCGGGCTCGGGCTGCCGGAGACGGCGGCCGAGACGGAGGCGAGCACACCGGCCGCCGCGGGCCGGCTCAGGTACGCCCGCGAGACGATCGCCGCCCGCCTGCCGGACCTGGCCGACCCCGGCGTACTGCGCCGGCGGCTGGCGGAGCTGGCCTCCGCGGAGCGGTTGCGCGCGGCGGAGCCGCCGACGGTGCGGGTGGGCGGCGAGCGCCGGACGCGGTTGTGGACGCGCGCGGCCATCGCCTTCACGGCCGCCCTGATCGGGACGACGGCGGTCGCGCTGCGGACGGCGCCCACGCACTACGAGCCGCCGGTGGCGCCGGGGGTGGCGGTTCGGGGGGTGCCGCCGCGGGTGGCGCAGGGGGCCCTGTCGGAGGCGGAGGCCGAGCTGCGGGCGAAGCTGCGCCGGGAGACGGCGCCAGGCCCGGAGCGACTGGTGCCGCTGACGCGCTAGCGGGCGGCGCGCCCTCGCCGTACGACGGCGGTGGGCCCGCCCCCACCCGGGGACGGGCCCACCGACGAACCGCTTGCGAACCTCAGGCGCTCAGGATCTCCCGCGCCAGCTTCGCCGTCTCCGTCGGCGTCTTGCCGACCTTGACGCCGGCGGCCTCGAGGGCCTCCTTCTTCGCCTGCGCCGTGCCGGAGGAGCCGGAGACGATGGCGCCGGCGTGGCCCATGGTCTTGCCCTCGGGCGCGGTGAAGCCCGCGACGTAGCCGACGACCGGCTTGGTCACGTTCTCCTTGATGAAGGCCGCGGCCCGCTCCTCGGCGTCGCCGCCGATCTCGCCGATCATGACGATCAGGTCGGTGTCGGGGTCGTCCTGGAAGGCGGCCAGGGCGTCGATGTGGGTGGTGCCGATGATCGGGTCACCGCCGATGCCGACGGCCGTGGAGAAGCCGATGTCCCGCAGCTCGTACATCATCTGGTACGTCAGCGTGCCGGACTTCGACACCAGGCCGATGCGGCCCGGCTTGGTGATGTCGCCCGGGATGATGCCGACGTTCGACTGGCCCGGGGTGATGATGCCGGGGCAGTTCGGGCCGATGATGCGGGTCTTGTTGCCCTTCTTGCCGGCGTACGCCCAGAAGGCGGCCGTGTCGTGCACGGCGATGCCCTCGGTGATCACGACGGCCAGCGGGATCTCGGCGTCGATGGCCTCGACGACCGCGTCCTTGGTGAACTTCTCCGGCACGAAGATGACGGAGACGTTGGCGCCGGTCTTCTCGATGGCCTCCTTGACGGTGCCGAAGACCGGTACCTCGGTGCCGTCGAAGTCCACGGAGGTGCCCGCCTTGCGCGGGTTCACGCCGCCCACGACGCTGGTGCCGTCGCCGAGCATGAGCTTGGTGTGCTTCATGCCGGTGGAGCCGGTCATGCCCTGGACGATGACCTTGCTGTCCTTGTTGAGCCAGATAGCCATGGTGTTCGGTGTCCTCGTCCTCGTGCTTACTTGGCGGCGGCCAGCTCGGCGGCCTTGTCGGCCGCGCCGTCCATGGTGTCGACGCGCTGCACCAGCGGGTGGTTGGCGTCGGTGAGGATCTGGCGGCCCAGCTCGGCGTTGTTGCCGTCGAGGCGGACGACCAGCGGCTTGGTGACGTCCTCGCCGCGCTCCTCCAGGAGCTTCAGGGCCTGCACGATGCCGTTGGCGACCTCGTCGCAGGCGGTGATGCCACCGAAGACGTTGACGAAGACGGACTTGACGTCCGGGTCGCCGAGGATGATCTCCAGGCCGTTCGCCATGACCTGGGCGGAGGCGCCACCGCCGATGTCCAGGAAGTTGGCGGGCTTGACGCCGCCGTGCTTCTCGCCGGCGTAGGCGACGACGTCCAGGGTGCTCATCACGAGACCGGCGCCGTTGCCGATGATGCCGACCTCGCCGTCGAGCTTGACGTAGTTGAGGTTCTTCTCCTTGGCGGCGGCCTCCAGCGGGTTGGCCGCGGCCTTGTCGTGGAGCTCCTCGTACTCGGGGTGACGGAACTCGGCGTTGTCGTCGAGCGACACCTTGCCGTCGAGGGCGATGACCTCGCCGGAGGCGACCTTCGCCAGCGGGTTGACCTCGACCAGGAGGGCGTCCGACTTGATGAAGGTGTCCCACAGCTTGACCAGGACGTTGGCGACCTTGTCCGCGACCTCGGCCGGGAACTTGGCGGCCGCGACGATCTCGCGGGCCTTGGCCTCGTCCACACCGTCGATCGGGTCGATCGGGGTCTTGGCGACGGCCTCCGGACGGGTGGCCGCCACCTCCTCGATCTCCATGCCGCCCTCGACGGAGGCGATGGAGAGGAAGGTGCGGTTGGCACGGTCGAGGAGGAAGGAGACGTAGTACTCCTCGACGATCTCCGGGGCGGTCTCGGCGATCATCACCTTGTGGACCGTGTGGCCCTTGATGTCCATGCCGAGGATGTCCGTCGCACGGGCGACGGCCTCGTCCGCGGAGGCGGCCAGCTTGACGCCGCCGGCCTTGCCGCGACCACCGACCTTCACCTGCGCCTTGACGACGGACTTGCCGCCCAGACGCTCGGTGATCTCGCGCGCCGCCTCAGGCGTGTCGATGACTTCACCGGCCAGCACCGGTACATCGTGCTTGGCGAAGAGGTCCCTCGCCTGGTACTCGAACAGGTCCACGCGCTTCCGTCCCTATCAGTGATCTCGCGGTTCGTTGGATGCGTGGGCGTGCCGCGAAGGGCAACGTGACGACGTCCGCATGTGTCACAAGGGAAGCGCACACGGTGTCCGAGCGCGCGGCATGTCCGTCTCGCAGGTTATCGCCGCTTGCGGGACCTCCCTAAATCGAGGGTCACACCTGAGCGGTGATACCTGTCACATGATGCCGCGCTCACTGGCACGGCGTGCCGGATGTGAGGGCGCGCCCCCGGAAAGCGCTCCCGGGGGAGCTGGGGAGGAGAGAGCGGAAAGGTGCGGCGGAGG
Source organism: Streptomyces sp. 7R007 (assembly GCF_054850255.1). NCBI lineage: Bacteria > Bacillati > Actinomycetota > Actinomycetes > Kitasatosporales > Streptomycetaceae > Streptomyces > Streptomyces sp. 7R007. The sequence continues at coordinate 257,908 of NZ_JBTWMV010000003.1, forward strand.
TGCCGGGGAGAGACCGGGAAGGGGCTCGGCCGGCGGCCGGGAATCGGCCAGGGTGGGTGACGAAGGCCGAGAGGCCGGGGCAGGGCCTCACCGGGCTGGGGTTGGCCCGATGAGGCCCCTTGTACGGCCCCGAAGCCCCTCGGAAGGGCCTGGTCGCGGGGCCTGGGCGGGCGGTCCCCACCCCAATGGGGACCGCCCGCCCCTGCCGTGAGGGTGCCGGACGGACGGACCGACGGCTTTCGGCCGTCCGGGCCCTTCGTCCTCACGGAGTCGGTGTTCGCCGCGGCGGTCGCATCCGCTCGCCGGGCGCGGTCGTCGCGGGTGGCGCCTTACGGCGCCGGTGGGCGGCGGGTCAGATGCTGTACGGGGTGGCCTGGTGGCCGTCGCCCGGCGTGACGTGGCCCGGCGTGACCGACTCGGCGACGCTCTGGACGCCGGTGACGGCGTGCCCGGCGAGCGGGGCGCCGGTGGCCTCGACGGTGCCGGTCAGCTCCTGGGCGAAGGGCGCGACCTGAGCCGTGACGCCGTGCGCGAAGGGGCCGGCCGAGCCGACGACACCGTCCGCGAACGGGGCGACCTCACCGGTCACGCCGTACGCCAGCCCGCCCGCGCTGCCGGCGACGCCCCGCACGACCGGCTGCACGAGGTCGACGACGGGCTGCACGGCCCCGCCGACCCCCTGCGCGAACGGACCGACCTCACCGGTCACGCCGTACGCCAGCCCTTCCGCACTGCCGGTGACGCCGTGGGCGAGCGGCGGCACACCGCCGACGACACCGCCGGCGACCCCGTCGGCGAAGGAGGTGACGTCACCCCCCACGCCGTACGCCAGCCCGCCCGCGTCCCGCACGGCCTGCCCGGCGACGGGCAGCACCCCGTGCACGGCGGTGTCCACGACCGGCGGCAGCACGGACCCGGTGACATCCGACGTGACCTGCCCGACCAGCCCGGTGGCGTAGGCCGGCACGGCACCGACGACACCGGCGACGACCGGGGTCACGCCGTGCACGGCATCCGCCGCGGTCGAGGTGACGCCCTGGGCGGCATCCGTCGCAACCGACGTGACGCCCTGTACGGCAGTCGTGGCGACCGGCGTCACGTCGGCCGCCGCGTTTCCGGCGACCGGGACGACGCCCGTGACCGTGCCCTCGACGACCGGGGTGACGCCGTGCACGGCGGAGACGGCCACCGGCGGGACGGCCGCGGTGACCGCCTCGTCGACGACCGGGGTGACCTGGCCGGGGAGCCCCTGGACGGTGCCGACGACCTGCTGGTGGACGCCGTTCACCGTTCCCGTGACGTGGCTCGGGACGCCGGCGACGGAGGTCTCGGCCGCCGCGGTCACCCGGCGCGCGGCGCTCACCTGGCCGCCGGCGGTGCGGCCCGCGCCCGCGACGGCCTGGACCGCCTTCGTCCGTACGGCGCCGTCGACGCCCTGCGCCTGCGTGCGCGCCGCCGACTGGACGGCCTGGAGCTTGGTCTGGGCGGCGGCCAGGGCCTCCTCCACCTCGGGGGCGAAGGCGGCGAGCGGGCCGAACAGGTAGTCGACCTCGCCCCCGGCGGACGTCGTGTCCGAGACCGCCGTACGCGCCACGGCCTCGCTCTCCCCGGCGGCGGCCTTGGCCCGCGCCTGCGCGGCCCGGGCGGCCTTGGCGCCCTGGATGGCCGCGGCGCCCTTGATCTTCGAGGCCCTGGAGCCGGCGGCCTGGCGGACCTGCTCGGTCGTGGTGGTCGCCGTAGGCGCCTTCGTCGCGCCGGTCACGCCGTCGGCCGTGCCCTCGGCCGTGCCCGTGACGGTGGACGCCGCCTCGCCCGCGCTGTCGGCGGTCGTCGAGGCCGCGTCGCCGGTCACGCCCGCGACGGTGTCCCGCACGCCGGTCACCACACCGTCGACCGTGTCCGTCACGGTGTCGGTGACCTGGCCGAGGGTGTCGGTGAGGACGGAGGTGTCCCCGCTGGTGGTGGTCGTGCCGGTCGTCGCGTCCGGTACGGAGACGGAGGTGGCCGACAGTTCGTCCGCGCTGGCGGCGGCCGAACCGAGCGCCCAGGCGCCGGTGACGCCGGCGGCTATGACGATGGAGCGGCGGATGTTCTTGTTCATGGGTGCGTCAGATCCTTGGATCCTCGGGAGCTTCGCGGGCGCGACGGGACACGCGGAGCCGAGTGGGCTCCCGGTGTTCCCGGGCCTCGGAGGCTGGGGGGACATTTCCGGGGCCGGTTTCCGGTGGTGGTCCGGGGAGTCGGGGACCAGCGGAGCCGGCGCGTGCGTCCGGGGTTCGGAGGGGGTCCGGACGGGTGGGCAGACCTGTTCCGCCCCCGCGCGTCAGGTCTGCGGCGGGGGGAGGGTCTGTCGCCTAGGCGGGGGAAACCGGAATGTCCCGGTGCCTGTCCCGGATCGGCGCCGCGTCGGCGCGCGCGGGGGTACCGGCCACGAGGCGCAGCGGCGCCCGGTGGTCCAGGGTCACGGCGCAGGCGCCGCCGTGACGCGGGGTGCCGTTGTCGACGGCCGAACGGTTGCCCTGCGCACCGCCCGTGTCACCGTCGGGCGCCCGGTGCGCCGGGGGGAACCCGGTGTGGGCGGCCGCCGCCCGGCCACCGGCGTGCGCGGCGCCGCCGGTCGCGGGGGTGGTCCCCGGCCCGTACGTCACGCCGGACGCCCCGGCACGGGTACGGCCGTCGGAGGACGGCGCGTCCGACGGCTGTCCCGCCGTGCCCGGCTGCGGTGCCGGCGTGACCGGTGCCGGCGAGGTCTGCACCGGAAGCCCCGGCAGACCGGGCACGGAGGGCAGGCCGGGCAGGCTCGGGAGACCGGGCAGGGTGGTCGACGCTCCGGGGAGCGTCGGGAGGGCGGGCAGCGACGACAACGGCGGTATCTGCGCCGTCACTTCGCCGAGCCCGGCCGTGACCGTTTCGACCAGCCCGCCGACCGGGCGCAGTACCTGCTCGTCCACGGACCGCAGGACGCCGTCGGTCAGGGGGGCGAGGATCTGACCGACCTGGCCGACCTGGCCGACCTGTGTCGGTGGGGTGGTGACGGGGTCGGTGGGATCAGCGGGGGTGGGCTCGGCCGGTGCCGGCTTCGGCCTGGCCGGGGTTGCCCTGTGGTGGGGGGCCGGCTTGGCCGGGGGTGCCGGGTGGGTCGGTGCCTGGGGGGCGGGGGCGCTCGGGGCGGGCTGGACCGGAGTCGTCCCCTGGGACGGCGTCCCTTGAGGAGCGGTTCCCCGAGGAGCCGTCGCCTGAGGCGTGGCCGGTCCAATCTGCGGCGGCAGCAGCGCGCCGACCGTCCCGTTCACCAACGCGCGCACGGCGTGCGCCGGTTGGGAAGGCACCGACGGAGCCGACGAGCCGTCCTGCGCCGTGAGTGCCGTCGGCGTGCCCTCCGCCGCGTGCGCCTGTTCCCCACAGAGGAACCCGAGCGCGAACAACCCGCCAACCAGCAGCACCACGTGCAGCGCACGCCGCCCCGCCGCCGTGCGCATCACGCGCAGAGCGGCACCGGACAGTGCGGCTGGCGAGGTCAAGAGGGGAAGAGTCCTCCCGTGCGGCGGAACGGTTGACGCGTGACGAGCGACGAGACGGCGCGACGCGGAAGAGCGAGCGGAGCGCTGCGCACCGCTGAGGTGTTCGATCCTTGCACGGCCCTCCCGAGGTTGCGCAAGCCCCGCGTTACCGATGGGTAGTCATGTCCCTTTTGCTGGCCCGGGTCCGACGACGATGGGTCGACAAATCGTCAGCTACCCTGCCGGGTCGCCCGGCCGTCACGCAGTCTCCGGTATCGGCAGCGGCCGCTTCTCGATCGCCGCCGCCATCACCTCCGGGAAGAGATCGGGCGTGCAGGCGAACGCCGGTGCCCCCAGCGCGGCGAGCGCCGCCGCGTGCTCCCGGTCGTAGGCGGGCGCCCCTTCGTCGGACAGCGCGAGCAGCGCCACGAACTGCACGCCCGACGCCTTCATCGCCGCCACCCGCTTCAGCATCTCGTTGCGGATGCCCCCTTCGTACAGGTCGCTGATCAGCACGACGACCGTGTCCGCGGGCCGGGTGATCTGCGACTGGCAGTACGCCAGCGCCCGGTTGATGTCCGTGCCGCCGCCGAGCTGGGTGCCGAACAGGACGTCGACCGGGTCGTCGAGCTGGTCGGTGAGGTCGACGACCGCCGTGTCGAAGACGACGAGCCGGGTGGTGATCGACCGCATGGACGCCAGCACCGCCCCGAAGACGGAGGCGTAGACGACGGATGCCGCCATCGAGCCCGACTGGTCGATGCAGAGCACCACTTCCTTCTTGACCGACTGCGACGCCCGCCCGTACCCGACGAGCCGCTCCGGCACGATCGTGCGGTACTCCGGCAGGTAGTGCTTGAGGTTGGCCGCGATCGTGCGGTTCCAGTCGATGTCGTGGTGGCGCGGCCGGTTGATCCGCGCGCTGCGGTCGAGGGCGCCGGTGAGGGTGGCCCGGGTGCGGGTGGCGAGCCGCTTCTCCAGGTCGTCGACGACCTTGCGGACGACCGCCCGTGCCGTCTCCTTCGTCGTCTCCGGCATCGCCTTGTTGAGGGAGAGCAGCGTGCCGACGAGGTGCACGTCGGCCTCCACCGCCTCCAGCATCTCCGGCTCCAGGAGGAGCGTGGACAGGCCGAGCCGGTCGATGGCGTCACGCTGCATGACCTGGACGACGGAGGAGGGGAAGTACGTGCGGATGTCGCCGAGCCAGCGCGCCACCGACGGCGCCGACGCCCCGAGCCCCGCCGAACGGTCCCGCCCCGCCTGCCCCTGCTTCTCCCCCTTGTCCCGCTTGCCGTACAGCGCGGTGAGCGCCCCGTCCATCGCCGCGTCCTGGCCCGACAGCGCGCATCCGGTGCCGTCGGCCGCGTCGCCCCCGAGGACCAGCCGCCAGCGCCTGAGGCGTTCCCGCGCCGGGTCCGTCGCCGGCGTCGTCATCCCCGCACCCCCGGTCATCCCCGCACCCCCGTACGGTGCCGGTCCCAGAGCGGGACCACGGTCACGGTCGTCGCCGGCCGGACACCGGCCCGGGGCCCGCGTCCTTCCCGGACGGTCTCCGCCTTGCTTCCGCCCCGCGCCTTCCGCTGACCGCTCGTCATCACGCCACCCCCGCGTAGTCGTCGTTCCGTCTGTCCTCGTCGTCGGCGTCCAGTCCGAGCAGCAGCCGCACCACCGGCACCACCGCGTCCGCCCGCTCGGCGTCCAGGTCGGCGGCGAAGCCCGGTATGCCGGCACCGGCCGCCGCGCCGCCCCGCCGGTCCGGACCACGCCGGACCAGCTCACCAAGCGTGCGCCGCACCCCTGGCTCGTACGCCGAGAACGTGCGCCGCAGCAGCGGCAGTACGTCGGTGAACGCCTCCGCCGGCACGCCGGTCAGCCAGGCGTCCACCAGCCCGAGCAGCCGCTCGTCGTGCACGAGCAGCATCCCGCCGCCGGAGCCCCCGCCCACGAAGCCCTCGATCCAGGCGGCCGCGTCGCCCGGCGGTGTCCCCGGCGACAGCACGAGCCCCATCAGCCGGGCCGTCTCGTCCTGCGCCAACTCCCCGTCGTCCAGCAGCAGTCGCGTGGCGCGCCCCCGGACGACGCCGGGAACGGTGTCCCGTGCGGACAGCACCCGCAACACCGTGTGCCACCGCCCGCGCAGGTCGCCGTGGGCCGGTGCGGGCGCGTCGCCGAGCAGGCCCACCGCCCGGTGCACGGCGTCCACATGGCCGCGCATCTCCTGCGCCGCGTCCGCGTCGAGGGCGGCGCAGGCCGGGGGCAGTCCGACGAAGACGCGCTCGGCGAGTCCGGCGGCGACCTCGGCGAGCGCCGCGGTGTCCGTGCCGCGCACGTCGCCGTAGCGCAGGGAGCGGACCAGGGCCGGCAGGGCCTGGGCGAGGTGGCCGACGTCCGCGTCCAGCGCCGCCCGGTCCGCCAGCACCCGCATCACCACGGGCAGCGCGTCGGGCAGTTCGGCCAGCAGGCACCGCTCGGCCAGGCCCGTGACCTCGGCGAGCGCCTGCGCGGCCACGGCGTCCGCCTCCGCCTTGGCGGTCGCGGCGGCGAGCACGGTCGTCCCCCATACCCCGGCCTCGGCCACCCGCACGGACAGCTCCGGCTCCCAGCGCAGCCGCCAGGTCTCCCGGAACGTCCCCGTGCTGCCCCGCGAGGCCGCCGGCTCGCCCCACCCGACGCCCAGCAGCCGCAGCCGGTGCAGCAGCCTGCTGCGCGCGGCGTCGGTCTCCTTGCGCAGGTCGAGCTCCAACTCCCGCTCCAGCGCCTCCGGTTTGAGCCGCAGCCGGCGCTGCAACCGGTCCAGGTCCCGCTGCAACGGCACGGCCGGCGCCGACCGCGGCACCTCCCCCAGCACGTCCCCGACGACCAGCCGGTCGTGCACCAGCGTCAGCGGCACGTCCGAGCCCTCGCACATCACCGCCCGCACCGCGTCGGTCGTCTCGCCGAGCCCGGGCAAGGGTCGTCCGCGCATCGCCGCGAGCGTCTCGGCCAGCCGTACCGCCTCGATGACGTGCGCCGAGGAGACGATCCGGTCCTCGGCCCGCAGCAGCCCGGCCACCTTGGTCATCCACCGCTCCACCGGCCGGTCCGGGGCGCTGAACAGGTGTCCGTACCATCCCGGCGACTCGATGCCCGCGCCGTATCCGCTGACCCGGGACAGCCGCCGGTGCGTCCACGGCACCCACGTCATGTCCGTCTTGACCTTCGGCAGCCCCTTGAGCAGGGCGCGGTCGGCGGCGACAGCGGACTTCCGGCGCAGCGCCGGCACGTGCCAGGCCCCGCACACCACGGCCACCTCGTCCCCGAACTCCCGCTGCGCCGCCCGCACCTGGAGCCGCATGTACGCCTCGCGCACCAGGTCCCGGTCGTGGCCCCCGCTGCCGTACGCCTCCCGCAGCGCCCCCATGGCCTCCTCCAGCGCGGTGAACGGCGCGAAGGCGTCCCCCTCCCCCGCTCCCCGGTGCTCGACGACGTCCTCCCACCAGCGCTCGGGGTCGTCGTAGCCGGCGGTCTCGGCGAGGACGGCGAGGGGGTCGACGCGGACGTCGGAGGCGGGGCCGCCTTCGGGGCCGGGCCGGTCGTCGTCGGCACCGGGCTGCGCCTCCTCCCTCCCCCACGCCAGCGTGTGCGTCGCGGGCAGGTCGATGAAGCTCGCCGGGACGTCGTGTTCCAGGGCCCAGCGGATCGCGACCCACTCCGGGGAGAACTCGGCCAGCGGCCAGAACGCCGAGCGGCCGGGCTCGTCCACGGCGTGGGCGAGGAGGGCGACCGGCGGCCGCATGTCCTCGTCGGCGGCCAGCGGGATGAGGGCGTCGGCCTCCGGCGGTCCCTCGATCAGCACGGCCCGGGGCCGGGCCGCCTCCAGCGCCGCCCGCACGGCCCGGGCCGACCCCGGCCCGTGGTGCCGTACGCCCAGCAGCAGCGGACCGCGCCTGTCCTGTCCCGTCACACCGTCCCCCTCGTCACAGCACCCACCGACCGCCGCCCCGGGACATCCGCCCGGCGCCCGCACCGCCGACTCCGCCCGCACCGCCGTCACCGGTGCCGCCCGCCGCGCCCACTCCGCGCGCCCTGCGTGTCCCGCGCGCCGAACGGGCCGATGCGTTGCTTCCGCCGTTCCCACCGCTGCCACCGTTTCCGGCCGGGCGGCCCCAGCCGAGGTCGTTCACGCGCTCACCTCGCGGCAGGCGCGGTAGAAGTCCATCCAGTCGTCCCGCTCGCGGACGACCGCCTCCAGGTACTCCTGCCAGATGACGCGGTCGGCGGCGGGGTCGCGCACCACGGCGCCGAGGATGCCCGCGGCGACGTCGCCGGCCCGCAGCACGCCGTCGCCGAAGTGGGCGGCCAGCGCGAGGCCGTTGGTGACGACCGAGATCGCCTCCGCCGTCGACAGCGTGCCGCTGGGCGACTTGAGCTTCGTGCGGCCGTCGGCGGTGACGCCGTCGCGCAGCTCACGGAAGACGGTCACCACGCGGCGGATCTCGTCGATGCCGTCCGGCACGGCCGGCAGGTCGAGGGAGCGGCCGATCTGGTCGACGCGGCGCGAGACGATGTCGACCTCGGCCTCGACGCTCTCCGGCAGCGGCAGCACCACCGTGTTGAAGCGCCGGCGCAGGGCGCTGGAGAGGTCGTTGACCCCGCGGTCGCGGTCGTTGGCCGTGGCGATGAGGTTGAACCCGCGGACCGCCTGCACCTCCTGGCCCAACTCCGGTATGGGCAGCGTCTTCTCGGACAGGATCGTGATGAGTGTGTCCTGCACGTCGGCCGGGATCCGGGTGAGCTCCTCCACCCGCGCCGTCATCCCCTCGGCCATGGCCCGCATGACGGGGCTGGGCACGAGGGCGTCGCGGCTCGGGCCGTGCGCGAGCAGCTGCGCGTAGTTCCAGCCGTACCGGATCGCCTCCTCCGGCGTGCCGGCCGTGCCCTGCACCAGCAGGGTCGAGTCGCCGCTGACCGCCGCCGCCAGGTGCTCCGACACCCACGTCTTCGCGGTGCCGGGCACGCCGAGCAGGAGCAGGGCGCGGTCGGTGGCGAGCGTGGTGACGGCGACCTCGACGATGCGGCGCGGGCCCACGTACTTCGGCGTGATCACCGTGCCGTCCGGCAGGGTGCCGCCCAGCAGATACGTCGCCACCGCCCACGGCGACAGCTTCCAGCGGGCCGGACGCGGGCGGTCGTCCTGCGCGGCGAGCGCCGCCAGTTCCTCCGCGAAGGCGTCCTCGGCGTGCGGTCGCAACGCCTCGGCCCGCTCTTTCTCCAGCGGGTCGACGGAAGTCGGTTCGACGGACACAGACATGGCTGAGGCCCCCTCCAGCTCGGCCGGTTCGGTTCTGCCACCAACCCTGCACCACGCCACTGACAATCGCTCTGACCTGGGAAAACGTGCTCGCGAGGCCGATTGTCAGTGGGGGGATCTACCTTCGATGGCATGACTCAGCAGGGGGTGCGCTGGACCGCGGACCAGGTGCTGGCACTGGCGCCTGACGACGCGTCACGCAAAGCGGGAAGCAAACTCGGCGCGGCCGGCCCGTGGTCCGAGGCCGGCAGTTCCGACGAGGGGACGGTGTGGGGGCTGTGCAAGGGCAGTGGCAGCAAGCCGTATCAGACGGTCATCGACATGGCCGACGCCTCCGGGCCCGCGTACAAGTGCAGTTGTCCGAGCCGGAAGTTCCCGTGCAAACACGCGCTCGGGCTGCTGCTGCTCTGGGCGGGCGGGGACGGGGCGGTGCCGACCGGCCAGGCGCCGGACTGGGCCGAGCAGTGGCTCGCGGGCCGGCGCAGACGCGCGCAGGAGAAGAAGGGAGAAGAGGCGGCATCCGCGCCGGGGTCCGCTGATCCCGAGGCGGCGCGGCGGCGGGCGGAGCGCCGGGCCGAGCGGATCACGGCGGGGGCGACGGAGCTGGAGCAGCGCCTGGCCGACCTGCTGCGCGGCGGTCTGGCCGCGGCGGAAGGCGCGGGGTACGGGCTGTGGGAGGAGACGGCGGCCCGCATGGTCGACGCCCAGGCTCCCGGACTGGCCACGCGCGTGCGGGAGTTGGGGTCGATACCGGCCTCCGGGCCCGGCTGGCCGGTGCGGTTGCTGGAGGAGTGCGCGCTGCTCCACCTCCTCGACCAGGGCTGGCTGCGGCGCGGGCGGCTGCCGGAGGGGCTGGCGGCGACGGTCCGGTCACGCGTCGGCCTGAGCTCCTCGGCGGACGGACCGCCGGTGCGGGACCGCTGGCTGGTGCTGGCCCAGTACGACACGTCGGACGTGCGCCTGACGACTCGCCGGATCTGGCTGTACGGCGCCGACTCGGACCGCACGGCGCTGCTGCTCTCCTACGGCGCCGCGGGCCGCGCCCCGGAGCTGGCGTTGCCGGTGGGGCTGGCCCTGGAGGCGGAGGTGGCCGCGTATCCGGGCGCGGGGCAGCCGCGGGCGGCCCTGGGGGAGCAGTTCGCGGCCCCGGCGCCGACGCAGCTGCGGCCGCCGGGGGTGACGACGGCCGAGGCGGCGGCGCGGTACGGCAGGGCGCTGCGCGACGACCCGTGGCTGGACTCCGTCCCGGTCACCCTGGACCGGGTGGTGCCCGTTCCGGACGGCGAGGGGTGGCAGCTCGCGGACGCCGACGAGGACTCGGCGCTGCCGCTGACGCCGGCCGCCCGGGCCCGCTCCGGCCTGTGGCGGCTCGTCGCCCTCTCCGGCGGAGCACCGGTCAGGGTCTTCGGCGAGTGCGGCCACCAGGGCTTCACCCCGCTGACGGCGTGGCCGGAGGGGCCGGGAGAGGCGGTCGCCCTGTGCTGAGCAGCCTCGACGGCGGGCGCCGCGTCACCCGTCCCGCTCCTCACCGACCGCACCCATCACACGACGCCCCATGCGCGCATGTGTGCCGCATAACTGGACACCCGACAGGGCCGTCCCTCGCCGCACTCACCGGCAGGCGCCGACGGAAAGGAACCGTATGAGCAGCACCCCCACCTCCGTGGACACGCCCGCTGCGGGCGCCTGGGAGGAGCTCGTCACGGCGGCGCTGCTCGGGACGGAGCGCCGGACCCCGCCGGGCTGCGTGCCGGGGCGGCAGGCGCCGGTGGCGCTGCTGGACGCGGCGGCCGCCGAGACCGTACGGCGCCGGGCCGGGCTGCGCCCCGCACGGGCGGCCGCCCGTCCGGAACCGGCCCCCGAGGACCCGCGCCCGGCGCTGCCCGCCGCGGCGGCGCGCCGGCTGGCGATGCTGCTGGCCGACCGCCCCGGCACGGGCGGCGGTGGCCGCAGGGGCACGGCGCCGGACCTCATGGAGCTGCTGCCCCAGTGGCTGGCGGCGGCCAACGCCCGCGGTTTCGCGGCGCCCGCCGCGCTGCTGCCCGCGCTGCTGGACGCCGCGCGCGGACGGACGGACCTGCGGTCGGCGGTGCTGACGTTCGCGGGGCCGCGGGCCGTGTGGCTGGCCCGGTTGAACACGGAGTGGCGGTTCGCGCTGCGGGCCGCACCGGGCGGGGGCACCGCACTGCCGGACCCGCGGGACACGGAGCGGATCCACCGCCTGTGGCAGGAGGGCCTGTTCGCCGAGCGGGTGGCCCTGCTCGCCGCGATCCGCGCGCGTGAGCCGGCCGCCGCCCGCGAGCTGCTGGCGACGACCTGGCCGACGGAGCGGGCCGAGGACCGCCTGATGTTCCTCGACTCGCTGCGCACGGGCCTCGGCCCGCAGGACGAGCCCTTCCTGGAGCAGGCGCTGTCCGACCGCAGTCGCAACGTCCGGGCGACGGCGGCCGAGTTGCTCTCCGCGCTGCCGGACTCCGCGCTCGCGGCGCGCATGGCGGTCCGGGCCGGGTCGTGCGTGGCCGTGGACCACACGCGGGACACGCCGACGCTCACCGTCGAGGCCCCGCACGAGTGCGACTCGAGCATGGAGCGCGACGGTGTGGTGGCCAAGGCGCCCGCGGGACGGGGTGAACGGTCGTGGTGGTTCGGTCAGTTGGTGGAGGCGGCACCGCTCGGGACATGGCCGGCGCGGCTCGGCGGACGTACGCCCGGGCAGATCGTGGCCCTTCCGGTGGCGGACGACTGGCAGGGCGAGCTGCACGCGGCCTGGTGCCGGGCGGCCGTGCGGCAGCGGAACGCCGAGTGGGCGCGGGCGCTGCTGGGCGCGCCCTCCGCTCCCGAGGCGGGCGGGCCGGGAGCGGTGTCACTGGCCGAGCGGGCCAAGCTGCTCGGCACGCTGGGCGCCGCCGAACGGGCCGACTGGGTGGCCGGCTTCATCGCGGCGCACGGTCTGTCCGAGGCGTTCCAGCTGCTGGGGGTGTGCGCGGCGCCGTGGGCGGCGCCGCTCGGACGGGCGGTGGTCGACGCCCTCAACATCGCGCGCGACGCGGGGAGTTACCCATGGAGTTTCAGTGGAGTGATGGGCCTGGCCGAGCGCTGCCTCGACCCGTGCGAGGCGAGCCGCCTCGACGGCCTGCTGGCCGTCCCGGACGAGTCCGAGGACGCCTCGCCGGGAGCGGGCGGGTACTGGGCCGAGGCGTTCCAGCGGCTGGTGTCGACGTTGCGCCTGCGCGCGGCGATGGCGCAGGAACTGGAGGCGGAGCCCCCAGGGACGCCCACCCCGACGCATCCGCGGCGGGCGACGGGCTAGGCGCCTGCCGGCTGCCGGACGTTGGCCCGCACCCAGTCCACGATCGACTGCGTCGTCGCCCCGGGCGTGAAGATCTCCGCGACGCCCTTCTCCTTCAGCGGCGGGATGTCCGCCTCCGGGATGATCCCGCCGCCGAAGACCAGGATGTCCTCGGCGTCCCGCTCCTTGAGCAGGTCGATCACGGCCGCGAACAGCGTGTTGTGCGCGCCGGAGAGGATGGACAGCCCGATCGCGTCGGCGTCCTCCTGGATCGCGGTGTCGACGATCTGTTCGGGCGTCTGATGGAGCCCGGTGTAGATGACCTCCATGCCGGCGTCGCGCAGCGCCCGCGCGATCACCTTGGCCCCGCGATCATGGCCGTCGAGCCCCGGCTTGGCCACCACGACGCGGATCGGACCGGCTGCCACACCCATCACTGCCTCCATGAAGCGACTGCATGCGTCCCTACCGACGAGTACCTCGGTACCCGCACCGGCCGGGGAAGTGAACGAACGTTATCGCCAGCATCCCGCAACCGGCCGTTTCACGGTGGACAGCGAGGGGGAAATCACACGGTGGGACACGTTCGCAGCGCAACGTTCCAGCGGGAGCAAGCGCAACGGGAGCCGCAACGAGGTCGCCGCACCACCGCGCCGCAGGCCGCGCGCCGTGGCGGTGCGGCGCATCGACCAGGGCAGGAAAGGCACGCAGGGCAGGTCAGGCACGACAGCGGGGATCCTCGTCGCCACACCGGCACAGGGCCTCGCCGTCTCATCGGCGTCACAGGCGCACCACCAGGCACGACCAGAACCACCCGTACGACCGGAACCACCGGAGCCATCCGAACCACCCGCGCCGTATTCGCCGTATCCAGGCCTCGTCTCGCGCGCCTCTTTCGCGCCTCGTCGACCGTCTTCGGCGCGATTCCCCATGAGGGCGCACGGGGGACGGAGTCGTCCTCCCGTGTGCCGACAGGAGGTCGGCCATGATGGTCACCAGGGCGGTGCAGCCCTTTCTTCCGTTCTGCCAGCGCCTGCTGCCGGGCAGACTGGCCGGACTCTCACTGACCCTCCTGAAGGCGACGGCCCTGGAGTTCGCGATCCTCGCCGGTCACCTCCTCCTCTATCCCTCGGGCATCACGCAGGAACGCCGGGCGCCGGCCCCCTTCCCCGCGCCGGAGGGCGCCGCGCCGCTGCCGACCGAGGCCAAGCCGCCGGTCGTGCTGCTGCACGGCTTCATCGACAACCGCTCGGTCTTCGTCCTGCTGCGCCGCAGCCTGGCCCAGCACGGCCGGCAGCAGATCGAGTCGCTCAACTACTCGCCGCTGACCTGCGACATCCGTACGGCGGCCGAGCTGCTGGGCCGGCACATAGAGGAGATCTGCGAGCGCACCGGCAGCCGGCAGGTCGACGTCGTCGGCCACAGCCTCGGCGGCCTGATCGCCCGGTACTACGTCCAGTGCCTCGGCGGTGACCTGCGCGTCCGCACCCTGGTCACGCTCGGCACCCCGCACGCGGGAACCCGTGTGGTGCCGCTGGCCAACGCGCACCCCATCGTGCGCCAGATGCGCCCGGGCTCGGAGGTGCTGGAGGAGCTGTCGAGGCCCGCGCCCGGCTGCCGTACGCACTTCGTGAGTTTCTGGAGCGACCTCGACCATCTGATGGACCCGCTGGAGACCGCCTGCATCGACCACCCGGACCTGCTGGCGCAGAACGTGCGGGTGAGCGGGATCGGGCATCTCGCCCTGCCCGTGCACCCGGCCGTCGCGACGGGCATACGGCAGGCCCTCGACGCCGAGGGGACCGGAGCCGAGTCCGCCGCCCACTCCGGTGGTCTGACCGTGGCGTGACACCGGGAGAACCCCGACCGCGATCGAACACTCCTCGAACACAGGGCCAAGGCCGTGCCCGCACTCCCCCGAAACACGGCCGAATGCCCGTTTCCCGCGCGCCCGAAACCCGTTGAAGATTGTCGCGCCCGCATACCGCCGGGTACAGTCGCCGCACTGCTCTGGCAGCCCCTGTTGTCGAGGCGAAAGAGAAGTTGGTGAACGACCGTCACCCGTCGGGGATCCTGACCACCCCGACCCCGGCTTCCGACGCCGCCTCGGCGCACTACGCGTCGTACGGCACGCAGGAAGCCCAGTACGGCGACTTCACCACCTACGGCGGCTACGACGCGAACGGTTTCGCCACCGGCGCCCACACCACGGCGACCTTCGACGCGGACCCCCTCTTCGGGAGCCTGCCGGGCGAGCACACGGGCGCCTACGACACGACCGCCTGGAGCACGGGCGGCCACCAGACCCTGAACTACGACGCCTACGCGGCCCAGCACCACGCCGCCTACGACACCGGCGCGTACGACACGACCGCCTGGGGCACCGGCCACCCGCAGCTCTCCGCCATCCCGCCGCAGTCCACCGGCAACGACACCTCCGGCCAGTGGGACGCCGGCGCGTGGCTCCAGCCCGGGCAGTCCGAGGCCCCGGCCGACCAGACGCAGCACTGGGAATGGGGCACGCAGGCCTTCGACACCGGCGCCTACGACGCCACGCAGTGGAACGCGGCCCCCGACGAACCCGCCGCCGAGGACGAGAGGCCGGCCGCCACCGGCGTGCTGCCCGTCCTGGACCCGGAGACCGGGGACACGGCGGAGACGGCGCAGGCGGAGGCGGAGTCCCCGCTTCTCGACGACCAGGAAGAGGCCGCGCCGGCTCCGGCCTCGCGCGTGGCCGCCCGTGCCGCGGGCCGCTCCCGCCGCCGTACGCCCGCCAAGCGCTCCGCGCTGCTGACGGTGGCCGTGCCCTCGGCGTGCGTGATGGGCGTGGCGGGGATCGCCGCCGCCTCTGTCGGCACCCTGACCGGCGACAAGGACACCTCGACGACGGCCTCGGACGCGCACGCGGTGAAACCGTCCGCCGCCAACAACAAGCTGGACACCCAGCTGGAGAGCCTCTCCGCCGGCGCCGACGACTTCGCCGACCGGGCCAGCCGTACGCAGGAGCGCATCGACCTCAAGGCCGAGCAGCTCGCCGAGAAGAAGAAGGCGGCGGCCGAGGCGGCCCGCAAGGAGCGGCTGCGCCCGAAGTACGTCCTGCCGGTGACCCAGAGGGGGCTCAGCGCCTACTTCGGCCAGGCGGGCGTCAACTGGATGTCCGTGCACACCGGCATCGACTTCCCCGTCTCCTACGGCACGACGGTGATGGCCGCGACCGACGGCACCGTCCGCACGCAGTGGAACAGCGCGTACGGCAACATGATGATCGTGACGGCGAAGGACGGCACGGAGACCTGGTACTGCCACCTCTCCAGCTACCGCGTCGCCTCCGGTACGACGGTGAAGGCCGGCGACCCGATCGCGTACTCCGGCAACTCCGGCAACTCGACCGGCCCCCACCTGCACTTCGAGGTGCGGCCGGCGGGCGGTTCGCCGATAGACCCGCTGCCGTGGCTGCGCAGCCACGGGCTGGACCCGACGTAGGGCCCAGCCCCTTGGGACCGGCGGGCCGTCCCGCTACAGCTTCTCCACCGGCGCGTACCGCAGCAGCAGCCGCTTCGGCTTGGCGTCCCCGAAGTCGATCGTCGCCTCCGCGTTGGCGCCCGTGCCCTTCACCGCGACGACCGTGCCGAGCCCGAACTGGTCGTGGGTGACCCGGTCGCCGACCGCGAGCGAGACCACCGGCTTGTCGGAGGCCCGGCTGGTGGCGAACCCGGAGGCACCCTTCGCCGAGGAGCGCGAACGCGAGGACGACAGGGAGGCCGCCACACCCGACACCGGGCCGGAGGAGACCGGTGCCGTGGCGCCGGTCCGCTTCCAGTCGACGTGCTGCGCCGGGATCTCCTCCAGGAAGCGGGAGGGCGGGTTGTACGACGGCTGCCCCCACGCGCTGCGCAGCGACGAGCGCGTCAGATACAGCCGTTCCCGCGCGCGGGTGATGCCGACGTAGGCCAGGCGCCGCTCCTCCTCCAGCTCCTTGGTCTGGCCGAGGGCGCGCATGTGCGGGAAGACGCCGTCCTCCATGCCGGTGAGGAAGACGACCGGGAACTCCAGGCCCTTGGCGGTGTGCAGGGTCATCAGGGTGATGACGCCGGAGCCGTCCTCGTCCTCGTCGGGGATCTGGTCGGAGTCGGCGACCAGGGCGACCCGCTCCAGGAAGTCGGCGAGCGAGCCGGTGGCCTCCTCCGACTCCTGCTCGAACTCCAGCGCCACGGCCGCGAGTTCCTGGAGGTTCTCGATCCGGGTCTCGTCCTGCGGGTCGGTGGAGGCCTGCAACTCGGCGAGGTAGCCGGTGCGTTCGAGCACCGCCTCCAGGACGGTCGCCGGGCCCGCGCCGGACTCGACGATCGTACGGAGCTCCTCCATCAGCGTGTTGAACTTCTTGACGGCGTTGGTCGACCGGGCCGCCATGCCGTACGCCTCGTCGACGCGGCGCAGCGCCTGCGGGAAGCTGATCTTCTCCCGCTGGGCGAGGGCGTCGATCATCGCCTCCGCGCGCTCGCCGATGCCGCGCTTGGGGACGTTGAGGATGCGGCGCAGCGGCACCGAGTCCTCCGGGTTGGCCAGCACCCGCAGGTAGGCCAGGACGTCCCGGACCTCCTTGCGCTCGTAGAAGCGGACGCCGCCGACGACCTTGTAGGGCAGGCCGACGCGGATGAAGACCTCTTCGAAGACACGGGACTGGGCGTTGGTGCGGTAGAAGACGGCGACGTCGCCGGCCTTCGCCTCGCCCGCGTCGACCAGGCGGTCTATCTCGTCGGCGACGAACTGGGCCTCGTCGTGCTCGGTGTCGGCGACGTAGCCGGTGATGCGCGCGCCCGCGCCGGCGTTGGTCCACAGGTTCTTCGGGCGGCGGGACTCGTTGCGCTCGATGACCGCGTTGGCCGCGCTGAGGATGGTCTGCGTGGAGCGGTAGTTCTGCTCCAGCAGGATCGTCGTCGCGTCCGGGTAGTCCTCCTCGAACTGGAGGATGTTGCGGATGGTCGCGCCGCGGAAGGCGTAGATCGACTGGTCGGCGTCGCCCACCACGCACAGTTCGGCCGGTGGCACGTCGTGCTCGTCGGGCGGTACGTCGACGGGGTGCTCGCTGGTGCCGACGAGCTCCCTGACCAGGGCGTACTGGGCGTGGTTGGTGTCCTGGTACTCGTCGACGAGGACGTGGCGGAAGCGGCGGCGGTAGTGCTCGGCGACGTCCGGGAAGGCGCGCAGCAGGTTGACCGTCGTCATGATCAGGTCGTCGAAGTCGAGGGCGTTCGCCTCGCGCAGCCGCGACTGGTAGAGGGCGTAGGCCTGGGCGAGGGTCTTCTCGAAGCCGTCGCCGGCCTGGGCGGCGAAGTCCTCCTCGTCGATCAGCTCGTTCTTGAGGTTGCTGATCTTGGCGCTGAAGGACTTGGGCGGGAAGCGCTTGGGGTCGAGGTCCAGGTCGCGGCAGACCAGGGCCATCAGGCGCTTGGAGTCGGCGGCGTCGTAGATCGAGAAGGACGAGGTGAAGCCGAGCTTCTTGCTCTCGCGGCGCAGGATGCGCACGCAGGCGCTGTGGAAGGTCATGACCCACATCGCGTTCGCGCGCGGGCCGACGAGCTGCTCCACGCGCTCCTTCATCTCGCCGGCGGCCTTGTTGGTGAAGGTGATGGCGAGGATCTGGCCCGGGTGGACGCCCCGCTCGGCGAGCAGGTGGGCGATGCGGTGGGTGAGCACGCGCGTCTTGCCGGAGCCGGCGCCGGCGACGATGAGCAGGGGGCTGCCGGCGTGCACGACGGCCGCGCGCTGGTTCTCGTTGAGCCCCTCCAGCAGGGCCGCCGCGTCGATCGCCGGGCGCGGGGCGCCGTCCCGGTAGTAGGCGTCCCGGTCCGGCGGCACGTCGAACTTCCCGCCGAACAGATCGTCCGGAACCGGTTCCGGTACGTGATCGTCCTCGGGGGGCGGCGGGGGTTCCTCCTCGTGGCCGCGGGGGGCCTGGAGGTCCGCCAGGAAGCTGTCGTCAAAGAGGCTGCTCATCGCTCTCCGAGTCTAGGGCGCCCCACTGACAGCCCGCCGCCGCCCTGGGAACATCCGCCGGATCGGTGGCCGGCGGGCCTCAGAAGCCGAGGATCTTCCAGACCTGGCCGCCCGGCGTCCGGTGACCGTCCAGGACGGTCCCGTCACGGTCGGCGACCGACCAGGCCGAGACGTAGACCTTGCCGTCCCAGGGGTCGACGGCCACGCCCGCCGGGAACGGCACCTTCACGCTCGTCCGCGTGGCGCCCGAGACCTTGGTCACGACGCCGGCGAAGAGCTGGCTGACGTAGAGGTCGCCGTGGCCGTTGAAGGCGAGGCCGGTGACCGAGCCGAAGCCGGAGCGCCAGCCGAGGATCTTCCCGCTCGCGGGGTCGACCTTCCACACGCGCGCGGTGGGCTTCGCGGGCTCCCCGTTGAGCTCGCCGACGTAGAGGGAGCCGTCGGGGCCGAGGGCGAGCGAGGTCGGGACCGCCTCGTGGCCGTCGTGGTCCTTGAAGACGGTGAACGGGCGGGCCGAGCCGTCCGGGGCGACCTCGACCAGGTCGTTGCCGGCCGCGTCCGCGACGATCTCGCGGCCGTCGGGGAGGGCGAGGACGGCGTAGGGGTTGGAGTCGACGGAGGCCTTGTGCGGGTTGTACTTCAGTTCGACGGCGGAGATGTCGGCGGCGATCCGTGCCCCGCCCCGGTCGATGGACAGCAGCTTGCCAAGCTTGTTCCAGGGCGGTGCGGTGGGCACGCCGGCCTCCGGCGGCGCCCAGGTCTCCACGCCCCACACGCAGCCGCCCAGGGCCGTGACGCCGTCCAGGCCGACCGAGAAGCCGCCGTCGGGGGCGCCGGCCGAGGGCAGGCCGCCGACCAGGCGCCGGTGCTTCCAGGCACCGCCGTCCCAGAAGATCTTGGTGACGCCCGCCGAGAGGCCGATGCAGGTGGGACCCTCGGGTCCCTGGCCGAGGCACTTCCTGCCGCCCCGGCCCGCCTCGGCGACGTACAGGTGACCGTTGTCGTACGAGAGCTGGCGCGGGTTGTCGAGGCCGGTGGCGATCACGCGGACCACCGGCTTGCCCCCGCCGTGCGCGCCCGCCGCGCTCGCGGGTGCGATGCCCGCGGTGGCGGCGAGTGCGACGGATGTGCCGACGACGAGTGCGGTGCGCTTCCTCATGGCCGTACCCCCTCCCGCCACGGCAGCGGACCGTGGCTGGCTGGAAGTTAGCGCCGGGAACGGGGCGGACGAGGTCACTCCGGGCAGAACACGCACAAGTCGTGGCAGATCACTCCACATTGGCGACCGCGTGCGACGCATTGACCAAAGGTCACGAAAATGTATCGGGCATATCGAACATCAACCTTCACAGGCGCCACACGAGTTGGCTACGGTTCCGGGCAGGCCGTACGACCCCCACCGGCGAACGTCGCCGGGCCGCGCGGCCTCCGCCGAGTCCGGGGCGCCGCCGCGCATCCGGAGCCGGGGACCCAAACCGACCTGGGGTGAATCGGCCCGACTCCCCGCCGGGATCAGGCCGTAGGGCAACCCTTCCGAACCACCCGCGCTCACTCGGCAGGCGGAACATGGAAGGAGTCGCCTCCCTTGGCGTCGCACCGCAAGTCGCGCCCCGCGGGTCCGCGCGTGGCAGGCATACGCACCCCCGCCCTCGCCACGGCCGCCCTCACCTCCGTGGCCCTGCTGTCCCAGTCGGCCAACGCCGCCCCCGCCGCCGACGGCAGGCCGAGCCTGGAGGAGGTCGAGAAGAAGGTCGACGACCTCTACCGCCAGGCCGAGTCGGCCACCGAGAAGTACAACGCGGCCAAGGAGAGGACCACCAAGCAGCGCAAGCGCGTGGACACCCTCCTCGACGACGTGGCCAGGCGCACCCAGAAGCTCAACGAGGCGCGGGAGCAGCTGGGTTCCTTCGCCGCCGCCCAGTACCGCACGGGCGCCGCCGCGCCCGACACCGCGACCTTCCTGCTCGCGGACTCGCCGCAGGACTACTTCGACGAGACGCAGCTGATGAGCCGGCTGACCGGCCGTCAGAAGAGCGCCGTCGACGCCTACGTCACCGAGCAGTCCACGACGATGAAGAAGCGTCAGGAGGCCACCCGGAGCCTGCAGACGCTCACCGAGACGCAGAGCGATCTGCGGACCGCCAAGTCCACGGTCCAGAAGAAGCTCTCCGACGCGCGCGAGCTGCTGTCGCGGCTGAACGCGGAGGAGAAGGCGCGGCTCGCGGCGATCGAGAAGCGCAAGCAGGAGGAGGCCGACCGCAAGGCGGCCGAGCTGGCGGCGCAGCAGAAGGCGGCGGCGCAGGAGGCGAGCGCCTCCTCGGGCACGAGCACCGGCACGAGCACCGGCACGGGCACGAGCAGCGGCACGGGCACCGGCACCTCCTCCGACGGCTCGTACGCCACCAAGGCCGACAAGGCGCTCGCGTTCGCCCGCGCGCAGATCGGCAAGCCGTACGTCTGGGGTGCCACCGGCCCCGACTCCTACGACTGCTCGGGCCTGACCCAGGCCGCCTGGAAGGCCGCCGGCGTCACCCTCCCGCGCACCACCTACGACCAGGTGAACGCGGGCACCACGGTCTCCCTCGCCGACGCCCAGCCCGGTGACCTGATCTTCTTCTACGACGACGTCAGCCACGTCGGCATCTACATCGGCAACGGCATGATGATCCACGCCCCGAAGCCGGGCGCGTACGTCCGCGAGGAGTCGATCTACTACGGCGGCGAGTCGATCATCCACAGCGTGGTACGACCGGCCTGAGCACGCGCCGGCCGCGGCCCGAAGGCGTCTCAGGCGGTCAGGCCGGCACTGGTCAGCCAGATGTGCTCGCAGGTCGCCGATGCCTCCCGCAGCCTCTCGCGGGACTCCTGGGATGCGTGGTAGAAGGTCCGCTCGATCATCCAGCACAGGGCGCGCGCCATCGCTGAGGCCTGCTGCGGCCCGGGGCCGGCCGGGACGCCGGCCCGCTCCAGGACCGCGGCGATCGCCGTGATGAACAGGTCGGCCGTGCGCTGCCACAGTGCGCCGATCTCCGGCACGGTCAGCGAGAGGTCGATCGCCGTACGCATGACCAGGCCGTGCTCGTTCCACAGCTCGACCGTGCGCCGCATGGCCGCCGCGATGGCCTGGCGCGGCTCGTCCGCCTGCGCGGTGGCCCGGGACCGTTCCCACAGGTGCTCGACGGTCCGGGCCACGAGCGCCGTGACCACCTCCTGCTTGGAGCCGAAGTAGAAGTACAGGGCGCCGCGCGTGATGCCGGCGCCCTGGGCGATGTCGCCGACGGTCATGGCGTCGTAGCCCTTCTCCGCCAGCAGGGCCTCGCAGGTGTCCAGGATGGCCCGCTCCCGGACATCGCCCTTGCGTTCGGTGCCGCGCCGCCCGCGCGCGGGGTGGTGGCCGGGCGTCACAGCTGAGCGCCCTCGGCGAAGTCGGTCGTACGCGAGAGCGTCTCCCACGCTCGGATGTCCTCGTCCACGGCCGTGCGCGCGGCGGTGACCAGTCGCAGCGCGTCCGAGCCCAGGACGAGGTGGGCCGGTGGCCGCTCGACCGAGGTGATGTGCACGACCGCTTCCCCGGCCTTGGCCGGATTGCCCAGCTGGTTGCCGCTGGCCTTCTGCCGGGCCGCCCGGATCGGGGTGAACAGCTCGTCGTAGTCGTCGATGGTCCGCGCGGCGCGGGTCATGGACCGTCCGGCCCAGTCGGTGCGGAAGGAGCCGGGCTCGATCGCCGTCACGTGGATCCCGAACTGCGCGACCTCCTTGCCCAGCGCCTCCAGGATGCCTTCCAGGGCGAACTTGCTGCCGCAGTAGGCGGACATGCCGGGCACGGCCATGAGCCCGCCCATCGAGGTGACGGCCATCAGGTGCCCGCGACGGCGCCGGCGCATGGCGGGCAGCGCCGCCTGAAGGGTGGCCACCGCCCCGAACACGTTGACCTCGAACTGCCGCCGCACCTCGGCCAGCGGGGTCTCCTCGAAGACGCCCTCCAGCCCGTAGCCGGCGTTGGCGATGACGACGTCCAGGGGGCCGACGCTCCGCTCCGCTTCCGTGACCACGTCACGGACGGCGTCGTCGTCGGTCACGTCCAGGAGGCGTCCGTGAGCGTGTCCGGGGGCGAGCTCTTCGAAGGCCAGCCGGTCCTTCTCCGAGCGGACGGTGCCCACGACGGTGTGCCCGGCGGCGAGGGCGGCCTGGGCGAAGGCGCGTCCGAGGCCCGTGCTGACGCCGGTGATGAGCCAGTTCCGCTTCTCCACTGCTCCTCCTGAACGGTGTCGCGGGGAGCCAGAGTGCCCCCACGACAGAAAGTCTACACGGCGTCGATTTTTATCATCGTCCCGTTGATTTTTCGGCGCACCACGGGGGTCCAGGCCGGGCCGGTGGTTAGGATCGAGGCGGATCTTGGCTGCGAGGAGGGGGTTTCCGCACATGGGCGGGGTTGTGACGGCGGTCAGCAGCAACAGGGAGTACTCGTTCACCAAGCCGAACCGGGAGAGCATCACCCTGCTCGCCGGCCTGGGTGTCGAGGGGGACGTGCACGCCGGTGTGACGGTCAAGCACCGCTCGCGCGTCGCACAGGACCCCACCCAGCCGAACCTGCGCCAGGTGCACCTCATCCACGAGGAGCTCTTCGGCGAGGTCGGCGAGGCGGGTTTCCGGGTGGCCCCCGGCGAACTCGGAGAGAACATCACCACCCGCGGCATCGACCTGCTGGGGCTTCCGGTGGGCACGCTGCTGCGCATCGGCGCCGAGGCCGTGGTCGAGGTGACCGGCCTGCGCAACCCCTGCCGGCAGATCGACGCCTTCCAGGACGGACTGCTCAAGCAGGTCGTCGGCCGTGACGACCGCGGCGCCGTCGTGCGCAAGGCGGGAATCATGAGCATCGTGACGCAGGGCGGCCCGGTGCGCCCCGGGGACACGATCAAGGTGGAGCTGCCGGACGAGCCGCACCGGCCGCTGGACCGGGTCTGACGGACGGGCCTACCGGACCGCGGCCGGGGTCACGGGCACGGTCACGTCCACAGCACCGCGATGAAGACGTTGACCGTGGTGAGCAGGCCCACCAGGCCGAACACGCCCTTGTCCACCTTCTCCTCGTCCCGCTTCACGTAGACCAGACCGAGGATCACGACCAGCAGCGCCAGCTTGATGCCGATCTTGACGTTGTTGACGTGGTGGTCGTCGGCCTGGTTGAGACCGACCAGGACGGCGCCGGTGACCAGCATGGTCAGCGCGCCGTGCAGCATGCCGGGCACGAACCGCGCCGTGCCCTGGCCCATCGCCTTCATCTGCGTGAGGAAGCCGCCGAGGAGCGCGGCGATGCCGATGATGTGCAGGCCGACGAAGAGATGGATGAGTACGTCCATGAGGCCGGAGCTTAGACAGAGGCGTACGGGACGCCCGACACCGCCCCACCGCAGAAGTGCGGATCTTGCATATATGCGGTCCATAGCATCCGGTCTCCCGGACGCGCCCGGAAATCGCCGCTTCGGTCAGCGCGCCGACCGAAGTCGACGGACCCGGGGCCGGATCACGGTCGTATGCGGTCATCCGCCGGTCCGCTCGCGGCACTTCCGCACAAGGCGTTACCGAGCCGACACCGTGAGGTTTAGCGTCCTCCACCAGGTGACCGGCTCCCCACCGCCGCCCGGGCCAGGGGCGGCAGTCGGACACCACCGCCGAGAAGGTCCGGCGGCGGCCTGCTCCCCCTGTGCGGGCCGCCGCCGGACGCGCACACCGCCCCCGGGACGGGGCGGTCGTACGAAAGGACGTGCAAGTCCAGGTGGCAGCGCACCGCAGGCCCAGCTCCCGCTCGCTGGGCGGCACCACGGCCCGTACCGCCTTCACGATCGCCCTGGCGGGCGCGGCGACCGCGACGGCCTTCGACGGGACCGGACAGGCGACACCGGACCTGACCCCGGCACAGGTCAAGGCGCGGGTGGACAAGCTGTACGAGGAGGCGGAGGTCGCCACCGAGAAGTACGACGGCGCGAAGGAGAAGGCGGACGCGGCCGAGGAGCGGCTGCGGGGCCTGCGGGACGAGGCGGCACGCAAGACGGACAAGCTCAACTCGGCGCGGGACGCGCTGGGCTCGGTGGCGGCGGCGCAGTACCGCGCCGGGGGTCTCGACCCCTCGCTGCAGCTCGCGCTCTCCGACGATCCCGACGCCTATCTGGAGGGCGCCGAGTTCGTCGAGCGGACGGGCACCAGGCAGGCGGCTGCCGTCGCCCTCGTACGCACGCGGCTGCGCGAGATCGAGCAGCTGCGTGGCGCCGCGCGCGTGGAGCTCACGTCCCTGAAGGCGCGCCAGGCAGAGCTGCGGCGGACCAAGAAGACGATCACCGGGAAGCTGGACGAGGCGCGCCGGCTGCTGTCCCGGCTGTCGGCGGCGGAGCGCGCGCGGCTCGGCGAGGGCACGGGCCGCGCGTCCCGCTCCTCGGCCACCGGGCGCGACGGCTTGCAGGCACCGGGCACCGCCACGGCCGAGGCGCCCAACTCCCGCGCCGCGGCCGCCATCTCCTACGCCTACGCCAAGCTCGGCAGCCCCTATGTGTGGGGCGCGACCGGCCCGAACGCCTTCGACTGCTCGGGCCTCGTCCAGGCCGCCTACCGCTCAGCGGGCGTCTCCCTGCCCCGCACCACGTACGCCCAGATCGACGCCGGCCGCCGCGTCTCCCGCTCCGAACTGCGCCCGGGCGACCTGGTGTTCTTCTACTCCGGCATCAGCCACGTGGGCCTGTACATCGGCAACGGCCAGATGATCCACGCCCCGAACCCGCTGGAGCCGGTGAAGATCGCCCCCATCGACGAGATGCCGTTCGCGGGGGCGACGCGGGTGGTGTGACCGGCTTGCGCGAAACCCCCGCCCGTCACACCAGCCGGCGCGCCGTGGCCCAGCGCGTCAGCTCGTGCCGGTTGGACAGCTGCAACTTCCGCAGCACCGCCGAGACATGGGACTCGACCGTCTTCACCGAGATGAACAGCTGCTTGGCGATCTCCTTGTAGGCGTACCCCCGGGCGATCAGGCGCAGCACCTCGCGCTCGCGCTGGGTGAGGCGGTCGAGGTCCTCGTCGACCGGCGGGGCGTCGGTGGAGGCGAAGGCGTCGAGGACGAAGCCGGCCAGCCGCGGCGAGAAGACCGCGTCGCCCTCCTGCACACGGAAGATGGAGTCCACGAGATCCGTA
The DNA here is from genome assembly GCF_054850255.1 of Streptomyces sp. 7R007. Classification (NCBI taxonomy): domain Bacteria; kingdom Bacillati; phylum Actinomycetota; class Actinomycetes; order Kitasatosporales; family Streptomycetaceae; genus Streptomyces; species Streptomyces sp. 7R007. Next base: position 283,163 of record NZ_JBTWMV010000003.1, read on the forward strand.
CCGGTGATCGTCTTGGTGACGTAGCCGCGCGCGCCGCCGCGGATCACGCCGATCACGTCCTCCGCGGCGTCCGACACGGACAGGGCGAGGAAGCGGACCGGCTGCTCGGTGTCGGCCATCAACGCGGCGCAGCGGCGCAGGACTTCGACGCCGCCGCCGCCCGGCAGGTGCACGTCGAGGAGGACGACCTCGGGGCGGGTCGCGGTGATGACCGTGACCGCCTGGTCGACGTCGGCGGCCTCGCCGACGACCTCGACGCCGGTCTCCTCGGTGCGGCCGATCTCGGCCTGTACGCCCGTACGGAACATGCGGTGGTCGTCGACGAGGACCACGCGCACATGGCGCCTGCCCGTGCCGCCGCCGACCGGCTCCGCGGGCTCCCTGTTCGCCTCGGTGGGGTCGCTCATGACGTCTTCTCCGCCCTCTCCATCTCCAGCTCGACCTCCGTGCCGCCGCCCGGCACCGCGCGCAGCCGCGCCGTGCCGCCGTTGCGCTCCATGCGGCCGATGATCGATTCTCTGACGCCCATCCGGTCGGCGGGTATCGAGTCGAGGTCGAAGCCGGGCCCACGGTCCCGCACCGACACGAAGACCTTCTTCCCCTCGACTTCGGCGTAGACCTGCACCGCGCCGCCCTCGCCACCGTACTTGGCGGCGTTCACCATCGCCTCGCGCGCGGCCTGCATCTGTGCGCCGATCCGCTCGTCGAGCGGGCAGTCGCCGACGATCACGACCTCTATGGGGACGCCGTGCTTGTCCTCCACCTCCGCCGCGTTGCGCCGGACCGCGTCGGCGAGGTTGGCCGGCTCGTCGGCCTCGTCCTTGCCGGTGCCCTCGGGTTTGTAGAGCCAGGTGCGCAGGTCGCGCTCCTGGGCGCGGGCGAGACGGCGCACCTCGTTCGCGTTCTCCGCGTTGCGCTGGATCAGGGTCAGGGTGTGCAGTACCGAGTCGTGGACGTGGGCGGCGACCTCGGCCCGCTCCTGGGCGCGGATGCGCATCAGGCGCTCCTCGGACAGGTCCTGGGTCATGCGGACGAGGTAGGGCCCCGCCAGGAGCGTTATCCCGACCAGCACCGCGAGGGCCGCCTGCAGGACGGAACCCAGGTGGGCGGCGGAGCCCTGCAGGACGAAGATGCCGGTGACGCCGGCGGTGACGAGGAGGACGCCGCCCGCGGCCCGCAGCAGACTGAGCGTGCGCCGGCGCCGGCCGACCTCCATCCAGCGCGCCCGGCGGGCGTTGTCCGCCTGGCGCCAGACCAGGGCGACGCCCGCGCCGACGAGGACGGCGGGCCACAGGTACGCCTTGGCGCCGCCGCTCAGATTGACGTTGCTCACGAACACCATGGCCACCACGACCATGAGGAGCAGCGCGACGATCTGGCCCTTGTCCGGCCGGCGGGCGACCAGCCTGCGTCGCCCGTCCGGCGAGGTCTCGGTGCTGACGAGGGAAGGCGGCCGCTGGCCGCCCACCCCGCCCACGCCGAGCGGGACGAAGAACCAGAAGGCGGCGTACAGCAACGCGCCCAGCCCGTCCGCCATGAACAGCCCGACGAAGACGAGCCGCACCCAGATCACGGGCAGCCCGAGGTGCCCGGCGAGCCCCCGCGCCACACCACCGAGCCAGCGTCCGTCACCGCTGCGGTAGAGCTTGCGCGGCGGCCGCGGTTCGGCGAGGGGCGCTGCTGCGGCTTCCGGCATGCCAACGATGGTCACACGACGGGCGGTCCCGGGCATCAGGGTCGGCCCCCGAGACTCCCCTGATCTTCATCATCACGCCGTCGAACACTCCCCGGGCCCCGCCTCGGGGCCGATATCAGGGTCCGCCCAGGGTCGTTCCGACTGCCGCCGAGCGCTCGCGCCCGTCACCATGGACCCATGACCGATCACGAGCACGCCGCGACGGGTCCGGGACCCGGCCCCGGCCCACGCCCCGCAGCGGGCGCCGGGCCGCAGGATGCCGCGCCCGCCGCGGATGCCGTACCGCCCACGACCACCGACGCCGACACCTCCCCCTCCCCCGTCAAGTTCCGCCGCGACCGGCGCTACAAGATGCTCGGGGGCGTGTGCGCGGGCCTGGGCAGGCAGTGCGACATGGACCCGGTGATCTTCCGGATCACCCTCGTCGTCCTCTCCGCGACCGGCGGCCTGGGCCTGATCTTCTACGGCTTCGCCTGGCTCTTCGTCCCGTACGACGACGAGGAGGAGAACGAGGTCCGCAAGCTCCTGACCGGCCGGGTCGACGGCCAGGCCCTGACGGCCGTGCTGTTCGCCCTGGTCGGCTGCGGTGTGTTCCTCTCCATGCTGAAGAACGGCGGAGTGCTGGCCTTCGCCGTCGTGCTCTCCCTGCTCCTCGCGGGCGCCGGTTACTGGTCGCGCCAGCGCGGCACCCCCGACCCCGACCCGCTGGCCGCCCAGGCCGTCGCCGACGCCCCGCCGGAGGCCCAGGCGCCCCCGGTTCCCGCCGCCTACCCCTCCTGGTGGCGCGACCCGATCGTCAAGGACGGCACGCACGTCGGCGGCACCGGCTACCTCTGGGGCCCCCGGGACTCCCGCGACCGTGACATAGCGGCCGCGGTCAACATCAGCCTGGGCACCTCCTGGAGCGACCGCGCCGGCTCACGCACCCCGCGCCCTCCGGCGCCCCGGCCGCGCGGCCCCCGCTGGATCGGCGGCTGGCTCTTCCTGCTCGCCCTGCTCGCGGGCGGCCTCGGCACGGGCCTGACGTGGCACGACCACACGCTCGCCACCAGCCTGCAGACCGGCCTGGCCTGCGCGCTCGTCGTCCTCGGCCTGGGCATCGCGGTCAGCGCCTTCCTCGGCCGCACCGGCGCCGGCTCGGTCTTCCTGGCGATCGTCACGGCGGCCCTGCTCGCCGGGTCGGCCGCCCTGCCCAAGGACATCAGCACGCACTGGTCCCGCACGACCTGGACCCCGACGGCGGCCGCCGACGTACGCCCGCACTACCAGCTCGGCAGCGGCGTCGGCACCCTCGACCTGACCAAGGCGCGCCCGGACAAGGGAGAGACGGTGAGCACGCGGGCGGAGGTCGGAGCCGGCCGCCTGGAGGTGATCGTCCCCAACGACGTGACCGTGCGGCTGAACATCGAGGTGGGGGTGGGCGACATCCAGTTGCCGGGTGACGACAAGAAGGACGTGGACGTGGAGCCCGGCAAGCAGAAGGACCTGACCCTGCCACCGGTCACGGGCGGCAAGAACACCGGCACGCTCGACCTCGACCTCGAAGTCGGCCTGGGACAGGCGGAGGTGACCCGTGCTACGTCATGAGTTCCAGCCCGGCAAGCTGGTCGCCGGCGCGTTCCTCACCCTGGCCGGAGTGATGTACGCCGGCGACGCGGGCGGCCTCTGGGAGACCCCGTGGTTCGCGGTGATCCCGGTCGTCACGCTGGGCCTGTTCCTGGCCGGCCTGACCGGCCTGACGGCCCGGGCGATACGCCGACGCAGAAGGACACACAGCGAGAGCGCACAAACCTGAAGCCGCCCGCCCCTGCTCGCTACCTGTAACCCCCGGCCCGCTGCCTGCGCCGCGCACGCAGTGCCGCGTCCAGCGAGAGCATCGGCGCCCCGGCGAGGACGAGCGGAATCCACGCCATCAGATACGCGAGGTCGTTGCCGTAGTAGTAGGGATCGGAGGCCCAGCTCACCGTCAGCCACAGACTCAGCGAGATCAGCGCACCGCCCAGAGCCGCCAGCCGCGCGAGCAGACCGACCAGCGTCCCGATCCCGACGGCCAACTCGCCGAAGGCGATGGCGTACCCGAACCCCGCGGGGTTCTTCAGAGCCAGGTCGACCATCGCCGGAATGGCGGCGGAGCCCCGCACGGAGTGCATCAGGTCCCCCACCGACCCGGAACCGGAACTCTTGAAGAAGGCGCTGTCAGTGAGCTTGTCCAGACCGGCGTAGATGAAGGTCACCCCCAGAAAAACCCGCAGGGGAAGGAGGGCGTACCGCACACCCGCATCCCGCCAGTCGGGCCCGCCGTCGACATAGGGAGCATGCGTATCCGTACGAGTTCCGTGAGCCATCACTGCCACCTCTCGCCCGCGATGCCGGACCCTTTCAAGACGATACGTACGTAAGGGGCGACCCACTCAATCCCCAACCGAAGACGGCCCGCACCCGCACACGGCGGCAAAGCACCACGCCGCAGACGGCCCGCACCCGCGCACGGCGGCAAAGCACCACGCACCGCAGACGGCCCGCACCCGCACACGACGTCAAAGCACCACGCACCGCAGACGGCCCGCACCCGCACACGACGTCAAAGCACCACGCACCGCAGACGGCCCGCACCCGCGCACGGCGGCAAGGGACCACGCACCGGAGACGGCCCGCAGCCGCCCGCGGCGGTGAGGGACCACGCACCGGAGACGGCCCGCAGCCGCCCGCGGCGGTGAGGGGACGGGGTGGGGGGTGTCCGCCCGCAGCGGCCGGCGTCCATCACCGCTCACCCCCCGACCGACAGCACCGCCGGACCGAGGACGGACACCCCCCACCCCGGCCCCGACCCCACCCCACACCGCAGGCGCTACGCGCACCCCCACCCAACCCGCACAGGCGCCGCAGGCATCAGTCCGTCACGTCGATCGCATACCGATTGGTCTCCACCCCCGCCGCGGTGACGACCTGCACCTCCACCCGCCCAGGCTCCACATCCGCCGGCACCGGAACCGTCAGCACCGCGTCCGTCGGATTGCTGAAGCCCCCGGTCACCGGCACCAGCGGCACATGGACATGCACGGCACCGATCCGGACCACCATCCGGGAGAGCCGGTCCGCGGTACCGGCGCCGGCCGGGACGAACCCCGCGCCGCGGATCTCGATGTCGTCGCCGGTACGAATGGGCGCGTCGAGGTCACCGGCCTCCCGGGACCGCACCACGGAAAGGATCACCGGCCGCCCACCCTCCGCGTACTTCGCGGCGACATACGTCGCGGCCGACACCAGCACCACCACACCGAGCCCCCACGGCAGATCCGGCAGCTGATCCGGCCGCCGGGCCAGCCGCACCATCCCGAACAGCACGGCGACCGCGCTGATCACGACATACTGGATGTCGGCGAAGGCACCCCGCCCCGAGTCGTCCGTCAGCAGATCCGCCGCCCTCGGCCGGTCCGCCCGCACCTTCTGCAGCCGCTGCCCGAGAATCCGCAGCCCCACGACCCGCCGCACCAGCACCGCGATCGCGCAGACCACGGCGAGGACGGTCACCACGCCCGCGCCCCGGGCCAGCTCCAGGCCGGAGATCAGGGCGTCGCGCTCGGCGTGGCCGGACGCCGACGCCAGCCGGCCGACCAGGACGAGCACGGCGTACACGACGAACAGCACCCACACCGCCGCCACCGTGCGCGAGGTGGACAGACGGTTGTCCTCACCGATGACCGGGGCGAGCGCCCCGCCCCGGGCCCGGTGGAGCCACGACGCGGCCGTCAGCGCGGCGGCCACCACCAGGGCCGCCAGCAGACCGGCCGTGCGGGCGGCCGTCCAGCCCGCGCCGATGGCCGTGAGGGCCTGCACCAGGAGCAGCAGGACCACCAGGGCCCAGACCGCGCCGGCGGTCCAGCGCCACAGGCCGGACAGCCAGGCCTCGCCCTCCGCCCGGCGGCGCTCGGCGACGACTCCCGCGGACTGGGTGAGCTCCTCGGAGATCCACTGGCGCGAGGCCGACGCGGAGTGGGCGACGGCGGCGGGCAGCCCCTGCCCCGCCGCGAACTCGTCCCGCTTGAGCAGAAACGCGGCCACCGCCTGCCGATGCCCCTCGCGCGCCCCGTGCGGACAGTCCCCGCACGTGCAGCCACCTCCGTGGCCACCACCCCCGAAATCCTCAGGCGCACCCCCGCGCACATCCCCACGGGCACCCCCACGGGCACCTCCGCGCGCACCCCCGTCCGCGCCGCCTCTCGCCTCCTGCACCGCCACCGCCCGACGCCCGCCTTCCCCAGGTCCCCGACACCCGGCGGCCGCCTCTCGGCAACGGTCCGCCGTCCTGCAACTGCCGTGTGATGAGAGCGAATTGTGCCCTACCCGACACCGGCCGCGTCCGCCAGGTCTGGTCATGGCGGGTGAAGCGGGCACCGCCGTGTTGACCGGGCTGCGAGAATTTCCCTATGGCCGAGATCATCCAGCGGGACGGGACCTGGGCCTTCGACGGGACCACGGTCAGGATCACGCCGGGCCTCCACCGCTCCGTGCCGCTCTTCCGGCAGACGTACGGGGAGATCGCCGTGCCCCTGGAGGCCGTGGCGGGCGTCGTCTTCGAGCCCGAACGCAAGCGCGGGCGGCTGCGGATGCGGCTGCGCGAGGGCGCCGATCCGCTGCTCCAGGCGACCGGGGGCAGACTGCCCGAGCCGGCCGATCCCTACCGGCTGCTGGTGGACGTCGACCGGGCGGGGGTCGCCGAGTACGTGGCCGAGGAGATCCGGCACGCGCTGCTGCTGGACCAGATACCGAAGGAGCCGACGAAGGCGTACCTGCTGCCGGGGCCGCCGGTGCCGGTGTCGGTCCGCTCCTCCGACGGAACCGTGTCCTTCGACGGTACGCAGGTGCGGATCGACTGGGCCGACACGTCCGACCGGGTCAAGCGGGCGACGGGGCCGCGGATCATCAACGTCGGCGATCTCGTGCAGGTGGAATGGCTGCCCAACTCCGGTTACGAGGACGGTTTCCTGCGGTTCGTGACGCGCGAGACGGTGTTCTCGAAGCTGCCGCCGGAGAAGGACCCGTACGCCCTGGACCTGTGGGGCAGCGCGCGCCGCGACCTGCTCACCGCGCTGGTCGCGACCGCGGTGACCGCGCGGCTGCCGCACCCGTCCACCCGCACGGGCGGGGAACTCGCCGACCGGCCGCAGCTCACGGCGGCGGCCGTGCCCCCGCCGGCCGACCACCACGACGTACTGCTGCGCAGGCTGCGGGAGTTGGGCGAGCTGCACCGGGACGGGGTGCTGACGGACGAGGAGTTCGCGATGACGAAGGCGGCCGTACTGCGGGGTTTCTGAGACCACCGCCGGACCACGCACCGCCCGACCACTCACCGCCCACCCACTCACCCACTCACCCCCTCACCCCCTCACCCCCTCACCGTCAGCTGAGCAGATCCGGCTCGCTGCGGCTGATGTCCTGCCACAGGGGCTGGTAGTTGATCCACGCCACCAGGTCCCCGCCCAGCTGCTCCCGCGTCGCCGCCGCGAGTTTGTGGTCGATGAGGACCGGCCGGCCGGCCGCTCTGGCGGTGAGCTGGACCTGGCAGGAGCGTTCCATGGAGACGAACCACCAGGCCGCCGCGTCCACCGAGTCCCCGACGGTCAGCAGACCGTGGTTGCGCAGCACGAGCGCCTTGCGCGACCCGAGCGCGGCGGCGATCCGGCGCCCCTCCTCGGCGTCGACGGCGACGCCGGTGTAGGCGTCGTACAGGGCGTGGTCCTCGTAGAACGCACAGCTCTCCTGTGTGATCGGGTCGAGCAGGTCGCCGAGCGCGGACAGGGCGCGGCCGTGCACGGAGTGGCAGTGGGCGACGGCGACGACGTCGGGCCGGGCGGCGTGCACCTGGGAGTGCACGGTGAACGCGGCCTGGTTGACGTGGTAGCGACCCTCGATGACCTGCCCGTCCGAGTTGGCCAGCACCAGGTCGCTCACCGTGACGTGCCGGAACGGCATCCCGAACGGGTTGACCCAGAAGCAGTTGCTGTACTCGGGGTCACGCGCGGTGATGTGCCCCGAGACCCCGTCCTCGAATCCGAGCCGCCCGAAGAGCCGCAGCGCGCCCGCGAGCCGCTCCTTGCGGTGCCGGCGTTCGTCGTCGACCGATTCGTGCATGGGCGGCATCGCGAACTGAAGCCGGTCGGTCGGGAGGGCGGGGGGCGGCGTCGGACCGGCCCCTGGGGTCCCGTGCATGTTCGTCCTCCAGCACTGGGTGGGTGTACGGGGCGGAAGTTACCGTCGGTCAGCTCAGGAGAACAGAGATGTTCTGTAAAGATGAAAGATGACGAGTTGAAGACCGAACCGGAGTCCTCTTTGAGCCAGGCCGAACGACACCTCAGCAGCCTCATGCGGCAGCTCACCACCCGCGATCACGCCGAGTTGGTGCACCCCTTCACCGAGATCAAGACCGTCGCCGCGCTCGTGTACGTGGCCGAGTGCTTCGGTTTCCGCTACTCGGGGGTCCGCCTGGTCGGCCGCCACAAGATCCAGCACGTGCAGCTTGTCCGCGACCCCGAGCCCTGGGCCCAGCAGCGCGCCGCCGCCAACTTCGCCGCGTTCCCGCAGGTCGGCGCGGGCGGTCCGGTGCCCGGCATGTACCTGAACTCGCTCACGCCGGTGCCCGAGGCGCAGGCGGACGTCGACCTGATCGCGTCGGTCCTCAAGTACGACTTCCTCGTCGAGGCCGGCAACCGCAAGCAGCTGCTGACCTACGGCTGGGGCGGCTGCGCCGTGTTCCTGCTGCTGGCGCTGGTCACGCAGGTGTACGCCGTCACGCTGCCGCTCGCCGTACTGATCCCCGCGCTGATGTACGGCGCCCTCCGCGTCAACGCCGTCCGCCGCGCCAAGCTGGGCGCCCGGCTGACGGCCGCGGGGTGCGCGCAGGTGCAGGACGACCGGGGACGGCCGCGCTACGTACGCCCGGTTCCGCACACCGCCTGAGGACGCGTCCGGCGGGAATACCGACAGAGGATGTCGGGTATCGGCGCCACACTCGCCGTATGACCGCGAACCCCGCAGCGAACTGGGCTGCCTTCACCACCGCAGAACCCGATCTGGCCAGGACCGCCGAGGACCGTTTCGGCGCGTTCACGCACCACGTCCTGGCCACGCTCCGCAAGGACGGATCGCCCCGGACCACGGGCATGGAGGTCCGTTTCCTCGGCGGTGAGCTGTGGTTCGGCATGATGCCGGACTCGCTCAAGGCCCTGGACCTGCGCCGGGACCCGAGGTTCGCGCTCCAGGCGAACCCCGGGGAGGGGCAGAGCATGGGCGGCGGGGACGTCCGGATCGGCGGGCGGGCGGTCGAGGTCACCGACCCCGCGGCGAAGGCCGTGTATGCCGAAGAGGTGGAACCGCCGGAGCCGTTCCACCTCTTCCGCACCGAGCTGACGGAGGTCGTGCGGACCTACGTCGAGGACGACAAGTACCTCGTCGTCCAGGTCTGGAAGCCCGGTGAGCCGGTGCGCACGATCAAGCGCACCTAGCACCTGACCCAGCACCTGGCACCTGGCACCTGGCACCTGGCACCTGGTGCCCCCAGGTGCTACTCCCACTCGATGGTGCCCGGCGGCTTGGACGTCACGTCCAGCACGACCCGGTTGACGTCCCGCACCTCGTTCGTGATCCGCGTCGAGATCTTCGCGAGCACGTCGTACGGCAGCCTCGACCAGTCGGCCGTCATCGCGTCCTCGCTCGACACCGGGCGCAGGACGATCGGGTGGCCGTAGGTGCGGCCGTCGCCCTGGACGCCGACCGAGCGGACGTCGGCGAGCAGGACCACCGGGCACTGCCAGATGTCGCGGTCGAGGCCGGCCGCGGTCAGCTCCTCGCGGGCGATGGCGTCGGCGTCGCGCAGCAGGTCGAGGCGCTCCTTGGTCACCTCGCCGACGATGCGGATGCCGAGGCCGGGGCCCGGGAAGGGCTGGCGCTGGACGATCTCCTCCGGCAGGCCCAGCTCCTGGCCGACCATCCGGACCTCGTCCTTGAACAGCTTGCGCAGCGGCTCGATGAGCTTGAACTCGAGGTCTTCGGGCAGGCCGCCGACGTTGTGGTGGGACTTGATGTTGGCGGTGCCGGTGCCGCCGCCGGACTCCACGACGTCCGGGTAGAGGGTGCCCTGCACCAGGAACTCCACCGCCGGGCCCTCGTCCGCGATGATCTCGGCCTGGGCCTGCTCGAAGACGCGGATGAACTCGCGGCCGATGATCTTCCGCTTCTGCTCGGGGTCGGAGACCCCGGCGAGCGCCTTCAGGAACCGCTCCTCCGCGTCGACGACGACCAGCTTGACGCCGGTCGCGGCCACGAAGTCCTTCTCGACCTGCTCGGTCTCGCCCTTGCGCATCAGGCCGTGGTCGACGTACACGCAGGTCAGCTGGTCGCCGATGGCCCGGGCGACGAGGGCCGCGGCCACCGCGGAGTCGACGCCGCCGGACAGACCGCAGATGGCGCGCTTGTCGCCGACCTGCTCGCGGATCGCCGCGACCTGCTCGTCGATGACGTTCCCGGTGGTCCAGGTCGGCTTCAGGCCCGCGCCCCGGTACAGGAAGTGCTCCAGGACCTGCTGGCCGTGCGTGGAGTGCATGACCTCGGGGTGGTACTGGACGCCGTAGAGCTTCTTGTCGTCGTTCTCGAAGGCGGCGACCGGGACGACGTCCGTGGAGGCCGTGACGGTGAAGCCCTCGGGGGCGGCGGAGCAGGCGTCGCCGTGCGACATCCACACGTGCTGCTCGGCGGGGGTGCCCTCGAAGAGGGTGGAGGACGCCTTCGAGACGTGCAGGTCGGTGCGGCCGTACTCGCGGGCGCCGGTGTTGTCCACCGTGCCGCCGAGGGACTGCGCCATGAGCTGGAAGCCGTAGCACATGCCGAAGACGGGGACGCCGGCCTCGAAGAGGGCGCGGTCCAGGCGCGGGGCGCCCTCCTCGTACACGGACGAGGGGCCGCCGGAGAGGATGATCGCCGCGGGGTTCCTGGCGAGCATCTCCTCGACCGGCATGGTGCTCGGCACGATCTCGCTGTAGACCCGGGCCTCGCGGACGCGACGGGCGATGAGCTGGGCGTACTGCGCGCCGAAGTCGACGACCAGGACGGTGTCGGGGGCGGCGGCAGCGGAAGTCGCTGATGACACGGGGTGCCTTCCGGCGGTCGGGCGGGGGTCTGTGGTTCCGATTCTAACGGGGTCGCCCGGACGTCATGGCGCCGTGGCATACTGACCCCATGCTCACGCAGACGACCTTCCTCTTTACCTATGGCAACCGGCCCGTCGGCTGCCATGGTCGTGCTGCTTGAGTAACTGACAAGCGACTTCCCAGGCGCCCCGGGCCGACAAGGTCCGGGGCGCCTGGTGTTTTCCGGATCCTGTCGTTCCGGGACACCCTCCCTCACCGAGGAGCCCGACATGACCACCAGCCCGGAAACGACCAGCCCGGAAACCACCAGCCCCGAAGCGATCATCGCGGGCGCCCGGGAGCGCATCGACACGCTCGACGACCGGATCATCGGTCTGATCCAGGAACGCGTGGCCGTCTCCGCCGTCGTCCAGCAGACCCGCATCGCCGCCGGCGGCCGGCGCGTGCACCTGTCCCGCGAGATGGAAATCCTCAACCGCTACAGCGACGCCCTGGGCAAGCCCGGCACCTCCCTCGCGATGACGCTGCTCGAACTGTCCAGGGGTCGCATCTGAGTTCGGTACGCCTCTCACCCGTACGGCGCGTGACCGTCCCGCGCACGGCCTCGTTGGTGGGGTGTCCGCGCCAGCCAGGCACGGGCCCGAAAGAACCACGCGTGGCTCACTGGAGCGATGAGGCGCACGGACCGCCGTGCGTCGTGGGACCTCGCTCCAGGTACGTGACCGGACGGCAGGGGACAGCAGCCCGGTCACTCAAGAGAACGGTCGGCTCCGGGGACGCCCGGGGCCGACCGGCGGAAAATGCAAAAATGCACAACCCTGGGTCAAACGGTTGCGGAGGCCGCGTCCATCCAGCACGATGCCTAGAAAGCCCAAGTCCCGCCGCAGACACCCGCATTGCAGTGCACTGTGGTACCGCCAGAGGTCAAGACCTGCCGTGCGCCCCACGTGCGCCGGGGCGGCGACCCAGGGCACACAGGACAAGCGGCGCAACCCCCCGGCGCCGCTCCCAGGCACCGGCGCTGCCCTGACGCCGGTGCTGACGGAGAAGGGCCCCGCGGCCAGTTCCCGCGGGGCCCTTCGCTCACCTCCGCACCGAAACGAAACCCCGATGTGACGCAGGCCACATAAGAATTTCGTCAACGTCGGTACAACCATTCACAGCTGCCACTCATCAAACGTGCAGAACCAAGGGCCACAACCCGCGCCCCACACGCGGAGCCCTCCACACCGGACTCCCTTGAGGTCTGCATGAAGCTTCGCCGTGCCCTGGCAGCGGCGGCCGCGACCGCGGCCATAGCCCCGATCGCCCTGCTGTCCGCCCCCGCCGCGTTCGCGGACGAGACGCCCAGCACGCCCGCCAGCGAGAGCGCGTCCGAGACGCCGTCCGAGACCCCCAGCGACACGGTCTCCGCGACGCCGTCCGACACCGGGCTGCCGTCCGACTCCGCGCCCGCGCCGAGCGACCCGACGTCCGCGAGCGCTTCCGCTTCCGCCTCCGCGAGCGAGTCCACGGCGCCCGAGCCGTCCGACTCCGCCGAGCCGAGCGAGGACCCCTCCGACCCGGACGTTCCCTTCTGCGAGGACGTCGACGGCGACTACAGCGGCGCGAAGGTGTCCGCGGACATCAAGGGCCTGCCCGGCAAGATCGTCGCGGGCGACGGCTTCCACTCGTTCAAGCTGGTCGTCACCAACGAGTCGAAGACGACCGTCGACGGCGTCGCCTTCTACGCCGAGGTGGAGAACTACGAGCTCGACGAGTCCAAGTACCTGAGCCCGTACGTCGACCTGGAGTTCAAGAACCCCGAGACCGGTTCCTGGGACCGCATCGGCGACGCGGACTGGGCGGGCGACTACTTCTTCTACGTCGACCACCTGAAGGCCGGCAAGAGCCAGACCGTCGACCTGCGCGTCAGCATCGGCGCCAAGGCCCCGGCCGGCGACGCCTACTCCTTCGGCTCCGGCGCCTACCTCGACAACGTCAAGGGCCAGGACTGCATCGCCGAGGGCTGGGCACAGTACGACTTCGAGGTGCTGAAGGCCGGTTCCCCCAACCCGGACCCGGGCTCCGCCACCCCCAGCGACAACGGGAGCAAGGACTCGGTGAAGAAGCCGCAGGGCGACGTCTCCGACCTGCCCACCGGCAACCTCGCCGACACCGGCTCCAGCTCCGCGCTGCCCGCCATCGGCCTGATGAGCGGCGTCGCGGTCGTCGTCGGCGCGGGCGTGGTCGTGGCCGCGCGGCGGCGGAAGGCCGGCGCCGGCGCGTAACCGAGGCGCACTGCGAGAACAGGGAAGGACCCGCACTCGGAGGGGGGTGCGGGTCCTTTCCTGTGCGCCTTGCCTCTGTGCGCCTTACCGCTCGTACCCCTTACTTCTTCGGCACCGCCGGCATTCCCAGGAACGGCAGGCGCAGCGCGGCGAACGCCTCCGCCGGGACCACCGGCGCCTTCGGCTCGACCGGCTTCAGACGCTCGTACGCCGCTCCCTGCGCCGGACGCGGGTCCGGCTCGCCCTTGTTGGGCCAGAACGACATCGCGCGCTCGGCCTGCGCGGTGATCGTGAGCGAGGGGTTCACGCCGAGGTTGGCGGACACGGCCGCGCCGTCGACGACCGAGATGCCGGGGTGGCCGTAGAGACGGTGGTACGGGTCGATCACACCGCTCTCCCGGCTCGCGCCGATCGGGCAGCCGCCGAGGAAGTGCGCGGTGAGCGGGGTGCCCATGAGTTCGCCCACGTTGGATCCCGCGAAGCCGTTGATCTCGGCGGCGATGGCGGAGGCGGCCTCCGAGGCGGCCTTGATCTGCTTGGGGTTGGGGGCGCCGTGGCCCTGGCGGGCGGTGAGCAGGCCCTTGCCGACGCCGTCCGGTTTCAGGTACGTCGTCAGGGAGTTGTCCAGCGACTGCATCACCAGGCCGATGATGGTCCGCTCCGACCAGCGCCGGTTGGAGAGGGAGCGCAGGATCAGCAGCGGATGCCGGGCCGCGTTGCGCAGCCAGGCCAGCGCCCTCGACGAGCCCTCCGCGTACGGCACTTGGAGGATCGACAGGCTGCCCATCGAGTTGGAGCCCTTGCCGTAGCGGACCGGCTCGATGTGGGTGTTCTCGTCCGGGTGGATGGACGAGGTGATGGCGACCCCCCGGGTGAAGTCGGCCCGCGGCTCGCCGGTCGCCTTGCGGTAGCGCCGGTTGTCGGTCTGCGCGCCGACCAGCGCTTCGGAGTTGGTCCGGGTCAGCTCCCCCAGCCGGTCGGAGATGTACGGCAGTTGGCCGCCCGCCTTCATGCGGTGCAGCAGGGTCTGGGTGCCGTAGGTGCCGGCGGCGATGACGACCTTGCGGGCCTTGAAGGTACGGCCCTTGGCGCGGCGGTCGTCGGTCGGCAGGGTGGCGACGGCGTACCCGCCCTGGGAGTCGTCCGTGACCGAGACGACCGTCGTCAGGGGATGGACGACCGCGCCCGCCTGCTCGGCGAGGTAGAGGTAGTTCTCGTTGAGGGTGTTCTTCGCGCCGTGCCGGCAGCCGGTCATGCACTCGCCGCACTCGGTGCAGGCCTTGCGGGAGGGGCCGACGCCGCCGAAGTAGGGGTCGGCCACCTGCTCGCCGGGGTCGGCCTTCGCCGTGCCGTCGGCGTCCTCGCCGTCGCCGAAGAAGACACCGACCGGCGCCATGTGGAAGGTGTCGCCCACGCCCATCCGCTGGGCGGCCGCCTTCAGATGGACGTCGGAGGGGGTCATGGTGGGGTTGAGCCGGACGCCGAGCATGCGGCGGGCCTGGTCGTAGTACGGCTGCAACTCCTCCTGCCAGTCGGTGATGTCACGCCACTGGGGGTCGTCGAAGAACGCCTTCGGGGGGACGTAGAGGGTGTTGGCGTAGTTCAGCGAGCCGCCGCCGACGCCCGCGCCCGCCAGCACCATGACGTTGCCGAGCAGGTGGATGCGCTGGATGCCGTACATGCCGAGTTTCGGCGCCCAGAGGTAGTTCTTCAGGTCCCAGGAGTTCCTGGGGAGGGTCTCGCGGGTGAAGCGGCGGCCGGCCTCCAGGACGCCTACGCGGTAGCCCTTCTCGGTGAGCCGGAGGGCGGTGACGCTGCCGCCGAAGCCCGATCCCACCACGATGACGTCGTAGTCATAGGTGTCCTGTGACACGTGCTCTCCTCGTCGAGAACCGAAGTGTTCCTGGCCGGCGTTCCTGCCGACGTGTTCCTACTTGAAGCGCAGCGCCTTCATCAGGCGCAGGCTGCGGCTCATGAACGCCGCGTACTTCTCGTCGTCCATCCCCAGCGACGGCGCCATCGGCAGCAGCCGCTGCTGGGCCACCGTCTGGGCCTCCGTGTACTTGAGGATGCCCTCGGAGCCGTGGCGGCGGCCGAGGCCCGAGTCCTTCATGCCGCCCATCGGCGACTGGACGCTGCCGTAGGCGGGGGCGTAGCCCTCGTTGACGTTCACGGTGCCGGTGCGCAGCCGCGCGGCGACCTCGCGGCCGCGGGCGCCGTTCTTCGTCCACACCGAGGAGTTGAGGCCGTACGGCGTGGAGTTGGCGAGCTCGATCGCCTCGTCGTCGGTCTTGAAGCGGTAGATCGAGACGACGGGACCGAAGGTCTCCTCCGTGCACACCGCCATCGGCTCGGTGACGCCGTCGAGGATGGTCGGCTCGAAGAAGTACGGGCCGATGTCCGGGCGGGCGACCCCGCCGGCGACGACCTTCGCGCCCTTGGCGACGGCCTCCTCGACATGCCGGGTGACCGTCTCCAGCTGCCGCTCCCCCACCAACGAGCCCATGTCGGCGCCGTAGGCGAGGGACTTGCCGAGCCGCATGGCCTTGGTGCGGGCGGCGAAGCGCTCCAGGAAGGCGTCGGCGATGGACTCGTGGACGTACAACCGCTCGATGGAGATGCACAGTTGGCCGGCGGAGGAGAAGCAGGCGCGCACCGCGCCGGCGGCGGCCTTCTCGACGTCCGCGTCGTCCAGGACCAGCATGGCGTTCTTGCCGCCGAGTTCGAGGGTGACGCCGACCAGCCGTGCGGCGGCGCCCTGGGCGACCTCGCGGCCGGTGCGGGTGGAGCCGGTGAAGGAGACGTAGTCGGCGTGCCGGACCACCTCGGGGCCGACGACCGGGCCGTCGCCGAGGACGACCTGGAAGACGTCGGCGGGCAGACCGGCCTCGACGAGCAGGTCGCGGGCCCACAGCGCGGTCAGGCAGGTCTCGGTGTCGGGCTTCATGACCAGCGCGTTGCCCGCGACGAGGGCCGGCAGCGCGTCGCCGACGGAGAGTTCGAGGGGGTAGTTCCAGGGGGCTATCTGGCCGACGACCCCGCGCGGGTGGCGCAGTTCGGTGACCCGGGTCAGCGTGGGCATGGCGCCCGCGTGCCGCTTGGGCTTCAGGTAGGAGGCCGCCTTGCGGCCGTAGTGGCGGGCCGCGACGGCGACGGCCTGGACCTCCTCGTGCGCGTGCAGCCGGGCCTTGCCGGTCTCCAGCTGAATCAGGTCGAGGACCTCGGCCTGGCGCTGGAGCAGCAGGTCGTGGAAGCCGAGCAGGACGGCGGCGCGCTGCCGTACGGGGGTCCGCTCCCAGACCGACTGGGCCCGGCGGGCGGCGTCGAAGGCCTTCGCCACGTCCTCGGGCGTCGACTCGGGCAGGTCGGCCAGCTTCTCGCCGGTGAACGGCGTGTGGTTGGCGGTGCGCCCGGAACCGGTCACGCCCTTGGTGAGCTGGGCGACCAGCTCGGGGGTGACCACGTCCGCGGCGGTGCGGGCGCCCTCGGGAGCGGGGGCGAGGGGATTCGTGCCGGTCTTCGCCGGGGCTTGCGCGTCGGTCATGAGGCGCAGGGTATGCCGCGGCGGGAGCTTTGGGTACCCGTCGGTAACGCGGCTTCACCGAGTGCACACACACCGCCAGTGGGTACTGGCAAGGTTTGCGCTGATCAGGGCGTTGGAGGCCGCCGCGCGGACGATCAGGAGCCGCTCGGCGTCTCTTCGATGACCAGCCTGGCCCACGCCTCCTTGAACAGGGCCGTGCCCTTCTCCTCGTCCGCCGTGCCCTTGGGCATCTCGACGCGCAGCGCGTACATGCGGTCGTCGTCGGTGCGGATGAAGAGGCGCAGGACCCGGGTGCGGGAGTCGTCGGAGCCGTAGGTGGTGTCGGCGATGGCGGCCTCGTCGCCGTGGAAGCTGGTGACGGTGACCTGGCCGGCGGACTTCCCCTTCGCCCCCTGTGCCGCGACGGACTGCTGGGCGCTGGCCATGGCGGTGCCGGGTGCCTTGTCCCACTGGGACAGCTGCACCGAGAAGGGGTCGTTCGTGTAGAGGGCGGTGCGGGGCTGTACGTCGATGGTGTCGACGTGCCGGTACGAGCGGGGCACGTACAGGGTGGCGTGCAGGTCCGGCTCCCGGTGCGCGACCCAGGCGCCGGCCGAGGGGCTCGCGCCGGCGGCGGGGGCCGACCGGTAGGTGGCGGGCTGTTCGGTGGTGTCCGGCGCGCCGAGGTAGGAGGCCCCGAGCCAGCCACAGCCGACGAGAAGCCCACCGAGAGCGACGACGGCGACGGGACGCCGCAGGAGGGGCCGCTTGGGGCGGCGGGTCCTGGGGGTGCGGGCGGAGACGGTCTGGGGGGCGGGGATGGAGACGGGGCCGGGGCCGGGATCGGGGTCGGGATCGGGGTCGGTGATGGGGCCGGAGACGGACCCGGAGACGGGGTCGACGTCGGGGCCGGAGACGGGCCCGGAGGCGGAACCGGAGACGGGCCAGGAGACGGGGTCGGGATCAGGGTCGGTGATGGGGCCGGAGGCGGGGTCGAGGTCGGGGTCGGTGATGGGGCCGGAGACGGACCCGGAGACGGGGTCGAGGTCGGGGTCCGTGATGGGGTCGGAGACGGACCCGGAGACGGGCTCGGAGGCGGAATCGGTCGCCGACCGCCCTACGGGCCTCTCCGCGGCGCCAGCTACCGTCCCAGCGCCGGCTACCCTCCCAGCGCCCGCTCTCGTCTCGCCGCCCACTCGATTCGCAACGCCCGTTCCAGTCTCAGCGCCCCCTCGGTTCTCGGCACCAGCTCCTGCCTCAGCGCTCACCCGACTCGCGACGCCCGCTCCACCCTCGGCGCTCACCCAATCCTCGGCGCACGCCCGACTCGCGACGCCCGCTCCACCCTCGGCGCTCACCCCACTCTCGACGCCCGCTCCATCCTCGGCGCACGCTCCACCGCCGGCGCCCGCTCCCGTCTCGGCCTCCGGCTTCCTCCCGGCCCCTGGCTTCCTCCCGGCCCCTGGCTTCCTCCCGGCCCCTGGCTTTCTCTCGGCCTCCGGCTTCCCTCCGGCCCCCTGCTGCTGGGCGCCCCCCGGCCGCGCCCCCAGGCGCACCGTCCCCGCGTCGTCGGCGTACTCCCGCAGCCGTGCCGGGCTCTGTGCCTCCGTCTTCCCGGCGTCCGGTAGCGGCCGGCCCTCGGCCACCGCCTCCAGTACCGCCGCGCACTCCTGCGGGTCGGGGCGCTGTCGGGGGTCCTTGGCCAGCAGCCGGGTGACGAGCGGGCCGAACGGGCCGGCCTGTTTGGGCTCGGGCGGGTCCGAGGCGATGACCGCGGCGAGCGTGGACTCCAGGGTCGTACGCCGGAAGGGGGACCAGCCCTCCACGGACGCGTACAGCAGCACACCCAGGGACCACAGGTCGGAGGCCGGTCCGGCGCCCCGCCCGGACATCCGTTCCGGTGCGACGAACTCCAGCGAGCCGACGAACTCCCCGCTGACGGTGAGGGATTCCTCGCCCTGCACGTGGGCGATGCCGAAGTCGGTGAGGACGACCCGGCCGTGCGGGCCGAGCAGGACGTTGGCGGGCTTGACGTCCCGGTGCACGATCCCGACGGCGTGCGCGGCGCGCAGCGCGCCCAGCACGGCGAGGCCGATCCGGGCGGCTTCGGGCGCCTCGACGGGGCCGCGGGCGAGCCGGTCGTGCAGGGACTCGCCGCGCACGAACTCCATGACGATCCAGGGCAGTCCGTCCTCCTCCTCGACGACGACGTCGTGGATGGAGACGGCGGCGGGATGGTCGACGCGGGCGGCGGCCCGGGCCTCACGGTAGAGCCGGTGGGCGGCGCGGCGATGCGCCTCGTCCTCGGGGTCGCCGGGCAACCGGGGCTGTTTGACGGCGACCTCGCGGTCCACGACCTCGTCGTGGGCCCGCCAGACCGTCCCCATGCCACCGGATCCGATCCGCTCGGCCAGTCGGTAGCGCCCGCCGATCAGACGTCCCTCGCGCGCGTGTTCGCCGCGTTCGCTCATGCCCCATGAGTACCGTGCGAGGCGCGGAGTTGTCGACGCGGGTGGGTGCTACGGCCGCCACGGCGCGAAGGTGAACGCCTCGCCCTGCCGTCGTACTTCCGCGACACCCGTCCCTGCGAGGTGCGCGGGGATCACCAACTCCCGCAGCTCGGCGGCCCGTTCGAGCACGCGCCGGCGGCTCGCGGCGGCCTGTGCGGGCTCCCGGCAGAAGCGGCTGTTGCACTCGGGATGCGTGATCTGGACCGGGGTGTGCACCAAGTCACCGATGAAGACGGCCCGTTCGCCGCGGGAGGCGACGCGCAGGACCGACGAACCCGGCGTGTGGCCGGGGGCGGGCTCCAGCGTGAGGTGGGCGTCGACGCGGTGCTCGCCGTCCCACAGCACCACCTGCCCCGCCTTGTGCACGGGCGCGATGCTGTCCTCGTACATCAGCCGGTCGTCGGGCCGCACACCGCCCGCGTACCCGCCGTCGGGGCCGAAGTGGTGGTCGTCGGCGGCCGGGACGAGGTAGGTGGCGTGGGGGAAGGCGGGCACCCAGTCCCCGTCCTGGTCCCGCGTGTTCCAGCCGACGTGGTCCCCGTGGATGTGGGTGTTGACGACGATGTCGACGTCCTCGGGGCGCACACCCGCCCGCTCCAGCAGCGTGGGCAGCCCGGTCCCCTGCTGCCGGTGGAAGAACGGGTTGCCCGGCCGCTCCCGCCCGTTCCCCACCCCCGTGTCCACCAGCACGGTCCGCCCGCCGCTGCGCAGCACCCAGGTCTGCACGGCGACCACGGCCCGGTCGCCGGCGGGCTCCCAGTAGTCGGGCGCCAGCACGTCCCGCTCGGCCCGCCACACCTCGGGCCCCGCCTCCGGGACGAGCTCCCGGGTCGCCGCGTACGGCCCCTGCCACTCGACGACCCGCAGGACCTCTACGTCACCGATCTCGAAACGCTGTGTGGTGTCATCAGCCATGCCCACCACGCTAGGAGCGCGCGCCTGAGCTTTCCAATGCCTCTCTGCCTCAGCTTGATACGCTTGCGTCTCATGGACGTGGTGAGCGATGCGATCTCCGCCGTGCGCATCGGGCAGCCCTCGTCGAACCGGCTGCGGGTGGACGGCGGCTGGTGCGCGCGCCTCGCCCCGTACGAGGGGGCGGGGTTCCACGTGGTGCTGGCGGGCAGCTGCTGGCTGCGGCCGGACGGGGACGGTGAGCCGGTGACGCTGGGCGCCGGGGACGTCGTCCTGCTGCCGCACGGGGCCGGTCACGTGCTCGCGGACCGACCGGGCGACACGGCGCGGGCGGTGCCCTTCGAGGAGCTGCGCCGGCTGCCGCGGGAGGGGGACGGGCGCGAGGTGGAGCTGCTGTGCGGCAAGTACCGGCTCGACAGCAGCCGGGTGCACCCGCTGCTGGCCGAGCTGCCGCAGGTGGTGCACCTGCCCAACCGGGTCGGCACGCACCCCGAACTCCGGTCTGCGGTCGACCTGTTGGCCCGCGAACTGGACGAGCGGCGCCCGGGGTCCTGCCTCGCCCTGCCCAGCCTGCTCGACCTGCTGCTGATCTACATGGTGCGGGCGTGGATGACGGAGGCGCGGGCGGGTGTCTGGCCGGCGGTCCTGAGCGACCCGGTGACGACGGCGGCGCTGCGCGCCCTGCACTCCGACCCGGCGGCCCCCTGGACCAACGACCGGCTGGCCGCGGCGGCGGGCGTCTCCCGGGCGACGCTGGCCCGCCGCTTCACGGCGCTGGTGGGGCGGCCCCCGATGGCGTACCTGACGTGGTGGCGGCTGACGATGGCGGCGGCCCGGCTGCGGGACACGGACGCGCCGCTGGCCACGGTGGCGCGGGAGACGGGGTACGGGACGCCGTACGCGCTGTCGCACGCGTTCCGGCGGGAGTTCGGGATGACGCCGGGCCGGTTCAGAGCCGGTGAACCCGCCAGTTCGCCAGCGCGTCCCGGGCGATCTCCCGCCCCTGTCCGGTGAAGTAGCCCTTGCCCGGGTAGTCGATCCAGATCCAGTACATGTCGCCGTTGTCCGCGCGGTAGTAGAGGGCCTGGGCCTCGCGGGCGCGCGGGTTCTGGGTGTCCGTGGTCCGGTAGGTGACGGTGTTCTTCTCGGCCTTGCGGCCCCGGTACGTGGTCTCCTGCGGCTCGCCCCGGGGCGGCGGGTCGGACGCCATGTCCCAGCCGTACTCGCCGTCCTTGAGCATCGCCCAGTCGGCGAACGCCTTCTCCGACGCGGACGCCGGGATCTCGTCGTCCTTGTCGGCGGCCTTGACGTCACGGTTGACGTAGATGCGCACGGCCCCGCTCGGGTCGCTGAACTGGGCGTCCGTGCCGTCCGAGTCGGGCAGCGGGTCCCGTGTGAAGGAGGCGGGCACCCCCACCGTCATCCCGACCTCCGCGCCGAGGTCCCGCGTCTTCCAGCCGTCCGGCAGCGTCCCCGCGAAGGGGTCCGCCAGCAGCAGGTACGCCGCCACCGCCGCCGCGACGACGCCCGCGCCGATGCCGAGCCACGCCCTGCGGCCGAGCCGGACACCCCGGCGTACCACCTGCGCGGCCTGCGTGGGCGCCGGTGCGGGCGGGTGGGCGGCGGCCGTCAGCAGGGCCCGGACCCGGGCGGCGTCCGGCCGGTGCGCGGGGTCCTTATGGAGCAGGCCGTTGATGGCCTCGGCGAGCGGGCCGGAGGCCGCGGCGGGCGGCGCGGGGACGGCGTTCAGGACGGACTGGAGCGTGGCGGGGGTGTTGCTGCGGCGGAACGGCGAGACGCCCTCCGTGGCCGCGTACAGGACCACGCCCAGGGACCACAGGTCGGACGCCGGGCCCGGCCGCTGGCCCAGCACCCGCTCGGGGGCGATGTACTCGGGCGAGCCGACGAAGCCGCCGGTGTCGGTGATGTTGGTCTCGCCCTCGATCCGGGCGATGCCGAAGTCGGTGAGCACGACCCGGTCGTGGCGGCCCAGCAGCACGTTGTCCGGCTTGACGTCGCGGTGCAGGATGCCCGCCGCGTGCGCGGCCTCCAGCGCGCCGAGCACCTCCAGGCCGATCCTGGCCGCCTCGCGCGCGTCCAGCGTGCCCTCCTGCAGGGCGCTGCCCAGCGAACGGCCCCGCACCAGCTCCATGACGATCCACGGCCGGCCGTCGACCACCGCCACGTCGTGGACGTTGACCACCGCCGGGTGGTCGAGGCGGGCCGCGGCACGTGCCTCGCGGCGCATCCGCTCGAACACGTTGGCGCGTTCGCGCTCGGGAAGCGTGTCCGGGATGCGGGGCTCCTTGACGGCGACCTCGCGGTCCACGGTCTCGTCCTTGGCCCGCCAGACCGTGCCCATGCCACCGTGCCCCAGCCTGGACAGCAGCCGGTAGCGACCCGCGACGAGCCGGCCCGCACCGTTGTCCTGCTGCGGCGATCCGGGAGGTTGCAGAACAAAACTCGTCGTCTCGTCGGACTCGTGGCCGACTCCCCCGTTGCTGCTCATGCGTCATCCATATCGCGCCGGCCGCGCACGCATCCAGCGTTGGCGGGTTCCGGTCACAGACCCGTGACGTAGCCGACGGGCCGTACCGCTATGTCCGTACGAAGGTGTCGACCGCGACGTCGAAGTACTCCCGTGCCTCCCGCACCTTCCCGACCGGCGCGGACACCCACACGTCGTACAGCCGCCCCGCCTCCGCCCAGCACAGGTCGTACGTGTGCCGGGGGCCCTCGGCCGCGGTGAAGCCGTTCCAGGTGAACTCCCAGAGGGCGGCGGGGTGTCCGTGCCGCGAGGTGGAGGTGACCCGGCCGTCGTGGTAACCGGGGTTGCTGGAGGGGCCGCCCGCCGCCGCGCGGCGCATCACCGCGAGCGGACCGCCCTGCGCGGGACCGGAGACCTTGATGCCGAGGCGGAAGGTCTCGCCCGGCGACATGTAGAAGATCCGCTCCCCCTGCGGCTTGCGGGTGAAGCCGTCCGGCACGGCGAGGGAGAAGCCGGCGGGGTCGTCGGCGACGCGGTAGCCGGAGGGGGCGCTGACGGTGCCGGTCGGGGCCGGGGAGGCGGTGGCCGAGGGGGTGGCGGTGCGGGTGGGCACGCCGGAGGTGGCGGACGCGCTCACCGACGTCCGGGGTCCCGAA
The DNA here is from genome assembly GCF_054850255.1 of Streptomyces sp. 7R007. NCBI lineage: Bacteria > Bacillati > Actinomycetota > Actinomycetes > Kitasatosporales > Streptomycetaceae > Streptomyces > Streptomyces sp. 7R007. The sequence continues at coordinate 306,361 of NZ_JBTWMV010000003.1, forward strand.
CTCGTCGGCGTACGGCCCCCGTCGCCGCCCCGGTGCATGAGCAGCGCCGCCGCCGACACCCCCGCGCCCGCCATCGCCGCGACGAGCAGCGCGGCCACCAGCACGCCCCGGGTGGAGCGCCGGGTCTCCACGGTGGGCGCCGGCGGCGGGGCGGGCGGCCGGGGAACGTCCTGCTGCGTCGGCGTGTACACGGGGGTGGGCGTACGGCCCGTGGCACGGAAGTCGCGCAGCATCTCCTCCGCCCGCGCCGCGTCCAGCCGCCGGTCCGGGTCGCGCTCCAGCAGGCCCTGTACGACGGGCAGCAGCGGCCCGGCCTGGGCGGGCGGGCGGATGTCGTCGAAGACGACGGCGTGCAGGATGCCGCCCAACGAGTCGCGCCGGAAGGGGGATTCACCGCTCAGCGCGGTGCACAACAGCGCGCCCAGCGACCACAGGTCGGACTCCGGGCCGGTGCGGCCGCCGGACATCCGCTCGGGCGCGGTGTACTCGGGGGAGCCGACGAAGGACCCCGTCTCGGTGAGCGTGGTGGCGCCGGCGACCTGCGCGATGCCGAAGTCGGTGAGCACGACCCGGTCCGAGCCCGCCTCCAGCAGGACGTTGGCCGGCTTGATGTCCCGGTGCAGCACGCCGGCCGCGTGGGCGGTGCGCAGCGCGCCGAGCAGGGCGATGCCGATGCGCGCGGCCTCGTCGGGGCCGACCGGGCCGCGCGCGGCGATGCGGTCGGCGAGGGAGCCGCCGTCGATCAACTCCATGACGATGTACGGGCGTTCGTCCTGCTCGACGACGTCGTGGACGACGATGATGTGCGGGTGGCGCAGCTGGGCCACCGCGCGGGCCTCGCGCAGGGTGCGGTCGCGCTGGCGCCGGACCTCCTCGGCGGGCAGCGTCTCGTCGTGGTCGAGGGGGAGTTCCTTGACCGCCACCTGCCGGCCGAGCAGTTCGTCGGTCGCCCGCCACACCACGCCCATGCCGCCCCGCCCCAGCCGCGTCTGCAGCCGGTACCGGCCCGCGATGACGCGGACGCCTGCCCCCTCGGTCCCCATGCGCCCCATCATGCCGTACCGGAGAGAGGCGCTCCGGGACGCCGACCGGCCAACTCACCGGCGGCTACGGGGACGTCTTCTCCTGCCAGCCCTGCAGCAAGGCCGTGAACTGCTTGCTGGTGCGCGCCCAGTCCTTCGCCGGCGAGGAGATGTAGAGCGCGTACTCGGTGCCCTCGCGGGACATGTACGTCTCCTCGACGGCGCGCCGCGGCCCGGGGAACTTGGTGTCCTTGGGCTGCGCGACCCAGGTGTACTCCCACACGGAGCCGTCGCGGTCGCGGTAGAGGTTCTTCTCCAGCCGGACGCGGTGGTAGTCGACCAGCCGCTGGAGCTGCTTCTCCAGGTCGAGCTGGTGGTCGTAGGCGTTGTTGAAGTCGGGCGAGGTGTCGATCGCGATCCGGACGAAGTGCTTGCCGTCGTCCGGCGTGTAGTCGACCTGCCGGAGATCGCCGTCGACGCCGACGACCTGCCGCTTCCAGCCCTTGGGCAGGTAGACGCTGAAGCCCCAGGGGTCGTTGTAGTACTTCCAGTCGGAGACGGGGGTGCCGGTCGGGCTCGGGGAGGTGGTGGACCCGGCCGTGCCGCCCTGCCCCTGCTCCTGCCGCCCCTGGTCCCACTTCTGCAGTGCCACGGCCGTGCCGCCGCCGACGAGCACGGCGAGGGCGATCGCCAGGACGACGGTGCGCAGGCGACGCCGCTTGGGCGCGGGCGCGGCGGCGACGGTGCCGGTCGCCGGGCCCATGCCGCCTTGGCCCACGCCGTACTGGCCCGTGCCCTGCGGGCCCATGCCGGTCGGGCCGATGACCGTCGGGCCGGTGAGCGGCGGGAGCGGTGCGGAGGCCGACGGGTAGGCGCCGGTGGGGGGCTCAGGCGAGCGCCCCCGGGGCACGTGCCCGGTCGGCACGTACGCCTGCGCCGCGTTCGGCCGCCGCCCCTCCGCCGCCTCGGCGAGCATCTGCTCGGCCTCGGCGGCACCGGGCCGCAGGGCCGGCTCCTTCTGCAGCAGCGAGGTGATCACGGGCCCGAGCGCACCGGCGTACCGCGACTCGGCGGCCTCCTCCTCGACGACCGCCTGCATGGTGGACAGCGGTGAGGTGCGGCGGAACGGCGAGCGGCCCTCCACCGCCGTGTACAGCGTCGCGCCGAGCGCCCACAGGTCGGAGGCGGGGCCGGGGTCGTGGCCGCGCACGCGCTCCGGGGCGAGGTAGTCGACCGAGCCGACGACCTCGCCGGTGCGCGTGATCGTCGTGTCGCCCTCGATCTGGGCGATGCCGAAGTCGGTGAGCAGCACGCGCCCGTCGTGCCCGAGGAGCACGTTGCCCGGCTTCACGTCACGGTGCAGGACGCCGGCGGAGTGCGCGGCGCGCAGCGCCCGCAGCACCCACAGGCCGATCCGCGCGGCCTCGGCGGGCTCGACGCGCCCCCGCTCCTTGACCGCGTCGGCGAGCGAGTAGCCCTCGACGAGCTCCATGACGATCCAGGGCCGGCCGTCGTGCTCCAGCACGTCGTGCACGGTGACGACCGCTGAGTGGTTGATCCGGGCGGCCGCGCGCGCCTCGGCGCGGGTGCGCGCGAGGAGCCGGTCCCGGTCGCCCTCGGACACGTAGAGCGCGGCGGTCAGCTCCTTGATCGCGACGGCGCGGTGCAGCACCTCGTCGTGCGCCCGCCACACCCGGCCCATGCCGCCGCTGCCGATCGAGTCGGCGAGCCGGTAGCGGCCCGCGACAAGCTGGCCCTGCATCTGATTCACGTTGCCCCGCAATGGTCTTGACAGGGTCAGACTAAGGACCGGCAGGCGTCCAGGGAACCTGGGGGGCGCGACGGAGACAGCACTGTGACGGTTGTCGCTTCCGCTCCGCGGAGTGAACCGTTCGGGCCCTTCACTCCCCGCTCACGGACGAGATCAACCAGTCACCCGGTACGTCTGCGACGCCTGCTCGTACAGCCGCGTCACCTCGTCCCGCTGGGACTCCGGCCCGCGCACCTGGACGACGTGGTAGCGGCCGTCGATCAGGATGGCGAGGTTGCGCACGAACAGGTCGCGCCCCTGGTCGTCGGTCCAGGTGAACTGGCCCTCGGCCATCACCCGTTGCCCCACGGTGATGGTGCGCAGCCCGGCCGCGGTGGCCCAGCTGGAGGAACGGTACGGCTGCAACTCGTGCTCCTCGTCGCGCTGGTACGCCATCGGATCGCTGCCGTAGGTGACGGCGCCGTCCCGGCCGGGTACGACGACGAGCTCGAAGTCGCCGTGCGAGTAGACGACTTGGTTCCACGCGTTCCTGGGCGCCCGGGACCAGCCCTTGGCGACGGCGACCTCGAACCCTTCCGGGTCCTTGCGCAGCGTGAAGCCAGCGGCGACGTCCGGGCCGGCGGTCTGCGTCCCGGTCGCGCCGGCGGACGCCGACGGGCCGGACCGCCGCGGGGTGGGCGAGGTCTGCTCGGGCCGGGGCTCGCTGCTCGCGTTCTGGTCCGACCGGGCGGGCGCGGGGCTGACGTCACCGGCGGCGCCCGTGCGCTGCCCGCCGGCCGCGCCGTCCTCGCCGGCCTTGGGCATGAAGAGCATGGCGTACGCGATCGCGCCGGCCAGCAGGAGCAGGACCAGCAGGAGCAGCAGCCGTCCGAGGCGGCGGGGCGAGTGCTCCCTCTCCTGTTTGGCCCGCTTGTGCCGGCCGTGCGTGGTGGCGGGCAGTCCGGCGCGCCGCCTGCGCACCAGTTCGCCGCGGCGCCGGACGATCGGCAGCCGGTTGGGGTCGGTGGGCGGGGCGGCGATCACGTGCGTACCGGCGTCGGGTTCGGGGGCCGACCGGACGAGCGAGCGCAGCCAGCCCCGGAGTTCCTCGAACTCCAGCCGCTCGGTAGGGTCCTGGCGCAGCAGCGACTCGACAACCGGCCGCAGCGGCCCGCACTCCTCGGCGAAGGCGGGCGGCTCGGAGCACACCAGCTGCACGAGCTCGGCGGTCGACTCCTCCGGATACGGCGCGTGCCCCTGCACGGCCCGGAACAGCAACGCCCCGAGCGCCCACAGGTCCGTCGCCGGCCCGATCGGCGCCGCCAGCTGCCAGTTCTCGTGCACCGGGCCGGCCTGCTCCGGCGCCCACCGCTCGGTCACGGGCCCCACCACGGCCATCCGCGCCTGCCGGGCCCGCTCCGCCGCGAGCGCGGTGGCGGGGCCGCGGGGGGTGGGGGTGGCGGCCACGAGGTCGTTCCAGTGGGTGGCCCGGGGGGCGGGAGCCCCGGGGAACGCGCCGTCGTCGGGGCCCGGTGCGCCGGTCGGCGGGGCGGTGCTGAGGCCGGGGTGCTGGACGCCGGGCGGGGTGGACCGGGGGGCCTGGGGCTGGCCCTGGGCGCCGGAGTCATCGGGGGCGGCGGGAAGGGCGGTGTGGCGGCCGTCCCGCAGCGCCGCTGCGTCGGCGGGCGTCCGGGGCGTGTCGCCGGTACGACGAGGAGTCGCCCCGTGCCAGGCCGAGCCGCCCACGCCATAGGGATCGGCTATCTGACCGGACGGCACCCCGGGCCCACCCTCGACACCCTCACCGGGACCATACGGCTGCGCCACACCGTTGGACTGCCCCACCGAGCCGTCTTCGGACGGGGGACGGGTGGCGGGGAGGGAGGGGCCGTTGGGATAGGGAGCGAGATCGTCGCCGGGATAGACAGCGGGGTCGTCGCCGGGTGCGGGGCGGGCACCGGGGAGGGAAGCGCCGTTGGGATAGGGGGTGGGGTCGTCGCCGGGGGTCGGGCGGGCGCCGGGCAGGGCCCCGCCGTTGGGGTGGGGGGTGAGGTTGTCACCGGGATGGGAGGCGGGGCTGTCGCCGGAGGCTGGGCGGGCGCCGGGCAGCGTCCCGCCGTTGGGATACGCGGCGGGGTCGTCGCCGGGTGCGGGGCGGGTGGCGGGGAGGGAAGCGCCGTTGGGGGGCGTCGTCGAGTCGGGTTCGGGTGCCGGGCGGGCGCTCGGTAGGGCCGCGCGGCTGCTCTGCTGGGCCTCCTGGACGCGGGCCGCCGCACGGGCCCCCGCGCGATACGCGGCGATCGCCCCGGCGCGCGCCGCGCGGATGTCCCCGCCGGTCTCCAGGGCGCCCCGCCCGAAGGTGCCGGACGCCCCGGTGGCCGTACCGTCTCCCACGGCCGGCAGCCCACCCGCGGCCCGCGCCTCGATCGCCGCCCGCCGCGCGGCCTCGGGGTCACCGGCATACGCGGCCCCCGAGCCGGCCGGCCCCACGGCAGCCCCCGGACCGAACGAGCCGGCGGGACCCCGCAGGGCCCCCGTCACCCCGGAACCCGGGCCCGCGCCCCGGCCGGCGGCCCCGGCCGCACCGCCCGGAAATCCTGAAGCGCCCGAAGCCCCTGAAGACAACCCGGCGACGGCACCTCCCGAGAACCCGGCAGCACCCGCCGAACCTCCCGCCGGCGTTCCCGTGCCCCTGTCCTCCCCCTCCGTCTCCGTCTCCGACGGGGGCACCGGGTCGTACCCGCACAGCGCCTCCTCCGCCGCGCCCACCGCGAGGCCCGTCAGCATGACGCGGCCGTCGTCGCAGACGAGCACCGTACGGGCGGTGATGTTGCGGTGCACCCAGCCGTGCGCGTGCAGCACCCGCAGGGCCATGAGGACGTCGGAGGCGACCTCGGCCGCCCGGTAGGGAGTCAGCGGCTTCTCGGCGAGCAGCGCGGCCAGCGGCCGGGCCGCCACCAACTCGCTGACGATCCACAGCGAACCGCCCTCGGCGAACACGTCGAAGACCTGGTCCAGCCGGGGATGGTCGGGTATCCGCGCGGCGGCCTGCGCGGCCTCGACCGCCCGCCGCACCGCGGGATCCGTGGGCCGCCGCGTGCCGCCGCCGCCCCTCCCGGAGGACCGGCGCGATCCGTCACGCGCAGTGAACCCGTCGGGCAGCCCCTCCGCGTCGAGCACCTCCGCCTCGACGACCTCCGGCAACGGCACCTGCCGGACGAGGACTTCCTGCCCGCTGTAGGTGTCGAAGGCCCGGGTCTCGGTGAGTTCGTACTCGTCGGAGGGCGGCAACGGCAGGCGGTAGCGGTCGGCGAGCACCCGACCCGCATAGTCGTCCACGTTGCCTCCCTCGGCCGCCCGGTTGGTCAATTCCGTTCGCCTTGCGCCCCGTTCCGGACACACAGCTGGATGCGTACGGTCCGCAAGCCTTCACGATACGTGCCGGAGGCAACCTGCAAAGAGCGGATGCCGTATCTGCCGCCTCAAACTCGGGACCAGTGCCTTTACGACTTGGGTTCGAACGTCTTCGCGAGCGTCTGCCACGTGTCCTTACGCAGCTCCGTACCCCAATCGTCCGCCTTCGCCGTGTACATCAGCGCATACCCGAGATGGTCGTTGACGACGAACCCCCGGTCTGTCGTCCGGTACTTCGTCCCGCCCTCCACGTAGGTGAACTCCCAGTCGGCCGCGTTCCAGCCGCGGTAGTCCACCTTCTCTATGCGGATCTTCTGGTACTGCGAGCGCGTCATGTAGCGCTCCTGGTTCTTCCAGTCGGCCACCGGGTCGCTCTTCGGCGTGGACGTCCACGCGATCAGCAGCTTCTGCCCGTCGGGCCCGGTGAAACGGTCGCCCGCGGCCCCGGTCGACTGGTACTTCCACCCCTTGGGCAGCCCGATCGAGTACCCCTGCTTCCCCTGGTACGTCGACACACCGGCGCCGGCACCGGACGAACCCGTCTCGGCACCGCTCCCCCCGGTCGCGCTGGGGCTGTTGCTCGGTGTGTTCTGCGACGAGGAGCCGGCCGTCGAGGCGGAGGCCGACGCGTCCGTGCCCGTGCCGCCGCTCTTGTCCTCCTTGGTGTCCGCACTGGCGCTCGCGCTCGCGACGGTCTTGCCCCCGCCGCCCGTGGACCCCTTCGAACCGGTGTCGTCGTCCCCGCCGAGGGTGAGGGCCAGCACGGTCCCGAGCACCACGGCCAGCACCACGACCACCGCGATGATCACGAACGTCCGCTTCGGCACCACATCGGTCAGCGGCGCCCGCGGCACCGGCGGCCGCGGCGGCAGATCGGGCGGCGTCATCACGGGCCACCCCGAACTCCGCCCACCGGTCGGCCCGTTGGCCCCCTGGCCGCCCCGACTCCCGGCACCCACAGCCCCACTCGAAGCCGCCGGAGCCACCGGAGCCGCAGAACGCGCCGAAGCGGTGGAAGCCCCGCCCGCCGAAGCCGAAGCCCCCGATGCGTCCGACACACCCGATGCGTCCGACGCACCCGGGGTCCTCAAGCCACCAGAAGCACCCGCCGCACCCCTCGTACCCGCCGCGCCCGAGCCGGCCGCCGCCGAAGCCCCCGCCGACGAACCGGAAGAACCCGACAGACCCGAAGAGCCCGGGGAACCCGACGTCCCCGAACCCCCCGGCGACTGCGCCGGAACCGCCGGCGCGGACGACCCCGCCGTCCCGCCCGGCGCCGAAACCCCCGTTCCCGTACCGTTCCCCGACTTGCGCGCCACGGCCGCCGTGCCCGCCGCGCTCGCCACCTTGCGCACGGACCGCAGCGCCCCGCGCAGCTTCTCCGCCGCCTCCTCGCCCAGCCTGCCGGCGGAGCCGCCCGAACTCCCCCGGCCCGTACGCCCGTCGGGCTGCGCCGGCAGCGGCACCACCTTCGTCGCGTCGGCCGGCGCCTGCGGCTCGGCCGCCTTCGGCTCCGGCGCGTGGATCACCGCGTTGAGCATGGCCCGCGCGCCCGCGTCGTCGAGCCGCTTCTCCGGGTCCTTGGTGAGCAGCCCGTAGATGACGTCCTTGAGCGGCCCCGCGTTCTTCGGCTCCTCCAGCGGCTCCGTCATCACGGCGGTCAGGGTCGCGATCGCGGAACCCTTGTCGTACGGCGGAACCCCCTCGACCGCCGCGTACAGCAGCCCGCCCAGCGACCACAGGTCGGCCGCGGGACCCGGCTTGTGCCCGCGCGCCCGCTCCGGGGAGATGTAGGAGGGCGCGCCGACGAGCATGCCGGTCGAGGTGATGGACGGGTCGCCCTCCACCTGGGCGATGCCGAAGTCGGTGAGCACGACCCGGTCGGTGTCCGACTCCAGCAGCACGTTCGACGGCTTCACGTCCCGGTGCAGGATGCCCTCGCGGTGCGCCGACCGCAGCACGTCCAGGATCGCGAGCCCCACCTCGGCGGCCCGCTTGGGCTCCAGCAGGCCGTCCTCCCGGATGACCTCGGCCAGCGACTTGCCCTCGACGAGCTCCATCACGATCCACGGCCGATCGTCCTCGTCGACCACGTCGAAGACCGTCACCGCGCTGTTGTTGCGGATCCGCGCGATCGCCTTCGCCTCGCGCAGCGTGCGCGTGATCAGCCGGCGTTTCTCGTCCTCGTCGATGTTCGACGGGAACCGCAGCTCCTTGACGGCGACCGTCCGGCCGAGGGTCTCGTCCTCGGCCCGCCACACCGTGCCCATGCCGCCACGGCCGAGTACGTCTCCCAGCCGGTACCGCCCGGCGAGAAGACGCTCGCTCTTGTCCTGACGAGTCTCCTGACGAGATGTACCCGCCCGCTCCGCCTCCGACATGCGTCCCCTCATGCAACCCGCCCTGACAGAGCCTCCATTGTCCCTCACCCGACAAGTGCCCCACGCCCAGGGTGCCTCTGGGGCCACCGGGACACCGGCCCGCACGGAACGGCTCGTTCCGTACACCCCGGCCCCGGTGCGGCGGCCCGTACGCATTCCTGGATGATGGGCCCCTACGAGGAGGACCCCCGCGATGCCACCGTTTCGGACACTACTGGCCGTACCTGTGTCCCTCGCGCTGCTCGCCCTGGCCCCCGCCGCCTCCTCGGCGCCCGCCACGCCGACCACCGACACGGTCCTCCCGCTGCTGGTCACCCGGGGCCGCGCGCCCGCCGCCGCCCTGCTCGCCCGGGAGGAGTCCGGCACCCGCTACGCCCAGGCCGGCCGGGGCATCGCCCGCGCCGACCACTTCCGCGCCGGCAGCATCACCAAGACCTTCATCGCGACGGTCGTCCTGCAACTGGCCGCCGCACACCGGCTGTCCCTGTCCGACACGGTGGAGCGGCATCTGCCGGGCCTGGTGCGCGGGGCCGGCAACGACGGTCGCGCGCTGACCCTGCGCGCCCTGCTCACCCACACCAGCGGCCTCTACGACTTCACCCGGGACACCGGGGGCCTGGTCCCCCTCACTCCTCGTCAGGCCGTACGCGTCGCACTCACCCACCCTCCGGCCGACCGCGGCCGCTTCTCCTACTCCAACACCAACTACGTCCTGCTCGGCCTGGTGATCCGTCAGGTCACCGGCGACTCCTACGCCACCGAGGCCGAGCGTCGCATCATCGCTCCGCTGGGCCTGACCGGCACCTCCTTTCCTGGTTCCCGCACCGCCCTGCCCGACCCGCACGGCCGTGCCTACACCGCCGCCGGGGACGACGTCACCGAGCTCGACCCGCGGGTGGCGGGGGCCGCGGGTGAGCTGGTGACCACGCTCGCCGACCTGGACCGCTTCTACGCGGCGCTGCTCGGCGGGCGGCTGCTGCCCTCGCGCTGGCTGCGCGAGATGCTCGGCACCCGCACCGCGCACGGCTCGTACGGCATGGGCCTGTTTCCCGTGAGGCTGCCGTGCGGTGTCACGGTGTGGGGGCACAACGGACGCATCAGCGGCAGCTACGTGCGCAGCGCGGCCACCGTCGACGGCCGGCGTGTCCTCACCTTCCGCGTGAACACGACGGCGATCGCAGACCCCGGCCTCGAACCCCGGTTGCTCACCGCCGAGTTCTGCCCTCGCACTGGTTAGAACGACCGAGCCCCGAACGAAGATCCCGCCCATCGGTCACTCGTTCGAGTGATAGCCGCCCGCGGCAGCGGAACGCACCCCCTACAACGGCACGATGTCCGGCGCGCCCAGCCGTGCCGCGTCCGCCGTCAGGTCGTCCGGCTGACGCTGGGACTCGCGCTCGGCCTCCACCCGCTTCTCGTAGTGCTCGACCTCGCGCTCGATGTGGTCCTTGTCCCAGCCCAGCACCGGCGCCATCAGCTCCGCGACCTCGCGTGCGCTGCGCGTGCCCCGGTCGAAGGTCTCGATGGAGATGCGGGTGCGCCGGGTCAGCACGTCGTCCAGGTGCCGCGCGCCCTCGTGCGAGGCGGCGTACACGATCTCGGCACGCAGGTAGTCGTCCGCGGCCTGGAGGGGTTCACCAAGACCCGGGTCGGCGGCGATGAGGTCGAGGACCTCCTCCGCCAGCGTCCCGAAACGGTTCAGCAGGTGCTCGACCCGCACCACGTGCAGCCCGGTCCGCTGGGCGATGCGCGCCCGCGCGTTCCACAGCGCCCGGTAGCCCTCCGCGCCCAGCAGCGGCACGTCCTCCGTGACGCACTCGGCGACGCGCAGGTCGAGCCCGTGCACCGCCTCGTCCACCGCGTCCTTGGCCATCACCCGGTACGTCGTGTACTTGCCGCCCGCCACGACCACCAGCCCCGGCACCGGATGGGCCACGGTGTGCTCGCGCGACAGCTTGCTGGTGGCGTCCGACTCGCCGGCCAGCAGCGGGCGCAGACCGGCGTAGACGCCCTGCACGTCGTCCCGGGTCAGCGGGACCGCGAGCACCGAGTTCACGTGCTCCAGCAGGTAGTCGATGTCCGCGCTGGACGCGGCCGGGTGCGCCTTGTCGAGGTCCCAGTCGGTGTCGGTGGTGCCGATGATCCAGTGCCGGCCCCAGGGGATGACGAAGAGGACGGACTTCTCGGTGCGCAGGATGAGGCCGGTCGTGGAGTGGATGCGGTCCTTGGGGACGACCAGGTGGATGCCCTTGGACGCCCGCACGTGGAACTGGCCGCGCTCGCCCACCATGGCCTGCGTGTCGTCCGTCCACACGCCCGTGGCGTTGACGACCTGCTTGGCGCGGACCTCGTACTCGCCGCCCGCCTCGACGTCCTGCACGCGCGCGCCGACGACCCGCTCGCCCTCGCGCAGGAAACCCGTCACGCGCGCACGGTTGGCGACCTTGGCGCCGTACGACGACGCGGTGCGCACCAGGGTGGCCACGAACCGGGCGTCGTCCATCTGGGCGTCGTAGTACTGCAGGGCGCCGACCAGTGCCTCCTTCTTCAGCGCCGGGGCCACGCGCAGGGCGTGACGGCGGCTCAGGTGGCGGTGCATCGGCAGGCCCCGGCCGTGTCCGCGGGCCATGGACATCGCGTCGTAGAGCGCGACGCCCGAGCCGGCGTACAGACGCTCCCAGCCCTGGTGTTGCAGCGGGTACAGGAACGGCACCGGTTTGACCAGGTGCGGGGCGAGCCGCTCCAGGAGCAGTCCGCGTTCCTTCAGGGCCTCGCGCACCAGGGCGAAGTCGAGCATCTCCAGGTAGCGCAGGCCACCGTGGATCAGCTTGCTGGACCTGCTGGAGGTGCCCGACGCCCAGTCCCGCGCCTCGACCAGCCCGGTGGCCAGTCCGCGGGTCACGGCGTCCAGGGCCGTGCCCGCGCCGACCACGCCGCCGCCCACGACCAGCACGTCCAGTTCGCGTTCGGCCATTCCCGCCAGTGCCTCGGCACGCTGCGCCGGCCCCAGAGTCGCTGTCCTCACCGCTGCCTCCTGTCGCCGGGAAGCCTCTCCCGCGCTATCGGTCGCGTCGGCCGCACCCGGTGGGCGAAGCCCGGTTCACACCCCCCATGCCCAAATTCTGACCGGCTTGCCCGACTTCAGCCACCACGCACCCCGAGCCTGTGGACAACATTCACCGGCTCACGAGAAAACACAGACGACCAATCCCGCATATCGGTCATATTTACTCCTAGTCTGACATTGCGCTCGCCCATCCTGTCCACAGGGCTTGCGCACCTGTCCCGCTTCGGTTACTGGGAAGGACGGCCCACGCCATGCCCGCAGATCTCGCCGTCATCGGACTCGGCCCCTACGGCCTGCCGCTGGCCCAGGCAGCCGTCGCGGCCGGCATCCCCACGCTCGGCTACCGCACGGGCCCGGAACCGGGCTCCCTCAGCCCCGCCGAACTGCGCCGGATGCTCTCGGGGGGCTTCCGGCACGCCGCCACCCCGGCCGAGCTCGGCCGCGTCCGTACGGCGGTCATCTGCGCGCCGACCCCGCGCGGCGCGGACGGCGGGCTCGACCTCACCCAGGTCGAGGCGGCGGCCCGCGTGCTGGCCGCGCGGCTGCGCCCGCACACCACGGTCATCCTCGAATCCCCGGTGCCGCCGGGCACCACCGAGGACTTCCTGCGCCCCCTGCTCGAAGAGGGCTCCCGGCTGCGCGCGGGCCGCGACTTCCACCTCGCCTACTCCCCCAGCCGCGTCGATCCCGGCAACCGCGACTTCACCCCCGCCAACACCCCCAAGGTGATCGGCGGCCTGACCCCGGCCTGCACGGAGTCGGCGGCGGCGTTCTACGGGCGCCTGACCGACAAGGTGGTACGCGCGCGTGGACCACGCGAAGCCGAGACCGTGCAGCTACTGGAGACGAACTTCCGGCACGTCAACATCGCGCTCGTCAACGAGATGGCGGTGCTGTGCCACGAGCTCGGCGTCGACCTGTGGGACGTGGTCCGCTGCGCCGAGACCAAGCCGTTCGGCTTCCACGCCTTCCGCCCCGGACCCGGCGTCGGCGGTCACGGCGTCCCCCAGGACCTGTCCGGCCCGGCCGGCCGCACCCTGCGCATGGTCGAACTGGCCCAGCAGGTCAACAGCCAGATGCCCCGTTACGTCGTCCAGCGCGCGGCCACGCTCCTGAACGAGCACGGCAAGTCGGCGCGGGGCGCGCGCGTGCTGCTGCTGGGCGTGACGTACAAGCCGGATCTCGCCGACCAACAGGGCACGCCCGCGCGGGAGATCGCGACCCGTCTGATGGAACTGGGCGCCTCCGTCAGCTACCACGACCCGCACGTCCCGTCCTGGAACGTCCTCGACCGCCCGGTCCCCCGCGCCGACTCCCTCTACGAGGCCGCGGCCGACGCCGACCTGACCATCCTGCTCCAGCAGCACCGGACGTACGACCTCCAGGGCCTGTCGGTGAAGGCACAGCTCCTGCTGGACACGCGGGGCGCCACACCCACGGGGGCGGCGCATCGGTTGTGAAGGGGGGCGCGTGGGTGGACGGGCTCCGGGGGCTGGTGGCAGGCGGGGCGCGGCGCGGGTACCTTACGGAGACAGGCGGAGCCCGCCGCAGAGGGCACTGCGGCAGGCTCCTGGATGGTGCACGGAGTGTCCGCCCCTAGGTTGTGTGGGGGCGGCCGCTCACCATCCGAAAATCCGCAAGATCCACCTCCTCCGGCACTTCACCGTCCACAGACGGATCCGATCCCAGCGAGTGGGCCTGCGGTGACGTCCCATGGGCGCCCCCTTCCACGAGGCCGCCCAGTGCCCGGTGGACGGTCCGTCGGACATCGGGCCGGGCCCCGAGGAGCGGGGTCCGGAACCAAGTCCTTGGAAGGGGGCGCTCCAGCAACCTCGGGCGCCGACACGGACGCTGTCGCCCTCCGATCGGCTGACCAGCCCGTATCCGTCCCGAACGCAACCACGCGCCCCCGCACCACACCGCGCGCCCCGCGCGGGCACCGGGCACGCGGAAGGGCCGGTCACCTCGCCAGGTGACCGGCCCCCTTCGCGCCGTACGGGCTACCGCTTGTGCTGCGAGTCCGCCACCGTCACCTCGACCCGCTGGAACTCCTTCAGCTCGCTGTAGCCCGTGGTGGCCATCGCGCGGCGCAGGGCGCCGAAGAGGTTCATGGAGCCGTCGGGGGTGTGCGAGGGGCCGGTGAGGACCTCCTCGATGGTGCCGACCGTGCCGAGGTCGACCTTCTTGCCGCGCGGCAGCTCCTCGTTCACCGCCTCCATGCCCCAGTGGTGGCCCCTGCCGGGCGCGTCCGTCGCGCGCGCGAGCGGCGAGCCCATCATCACCGCGTCGGCGCCGCAGGCGATCGCCTTGGGCAGGTCGCCGGACCAGCCCACGCCGCCGTCGGCGATCACGTGCACGTACCGGCCGCCGGACTCGTCCATGTAGTCCCGGCGGGCCGCGGCCACGTCGGCCACCGCCGTCGCCATCGGCACCTGGATGCCCAGGACGTTCCGCGTCGTGTGCGCCGCGCCGCCGCCGAAGCCGACCAGCACGCCCGCCGCGCCCGTGCGCATCAGGTGCAGGGCCGCCGTGTAGGTGGCGCAGCCGCCGACGATCACCGGGACGTCGAGCTCGTAGATGAACTGCTTCAGGTTCAGCGGCTCGTGCGAGCCGGAGACGTGCTCCGCCGAGACCGTCGTACCGCGGATGACGAAGATGTCCACGCCCGCATCCACGACCGCCTTGGAGAACTGCGCCGTGCGCTGCGGGGAGAGCGCCGCCGCCGTGACCACGCCGGAGTCGCGCACCTCCTTGATGCGCGCGCCGATCAGCTCCTCCTTGATGGGGGCCGCGTAGATCTCCTGGAGGCGGCGGGTGGCCGACTCGGCGGGCAGCTCGGTGATCTCGTCGAGCAGCGGCTGCGGGTCCTCGTAGCGGGTCCACAGTCCTTCGAGGTTGAGCACACCGAGGCCGCCGAGCTCGCCGATGCGGATCGCGGTGGCCGGGGAGACGACCGAGTCCATGGGGGCGGCCAGGAACGGCAGCTCGAAGCGGTAGGCGTCGATCTGCCAGGCGATCGAGACCTCCTTCGGGTCGCGCGTACGACGGCTGGGGACGACGGCGATGTCGTCGAAGGCGTACGCCCGGCGGCCGCGCTTGCCGCGCCCGATCTCGATCTCAGTCACGTCTGTGGCCTTTCCCTGATGCGTTGCAGCGTGTACCAGTATCGCCGACGGGTACGGCAAGGGCGGCCCCGGATGCTCCCGGGGCCGCCCTGTGCGCGCCTGCCGCCTACTTGCTGCTGTAGTTCGGCGCCTCGACCGTCATCTGGATGTCGTGCGGGTGGCTCTCCTTCAGGCCCGCCGAGGTGATGCGCACGAAGCGGCCCTTGGACTCCATCTCCTCGATGGTGGCCGCGCCCACGTACCCCATGGTCTGGCGCAGGCCGCCGACGAGCTGGTGCAGCACGTTGGCCAGCGGGCCGCGGTAGGGCACCTGGCCCTCGACGCCCTCGGGCACGAGCTTGTCGTCGGAGGAGACCTCGGCCTGGAAGTAGCGGTCCTTCGAGTACGACTTCGCCTGGCCGCGCGACTGCATGGCGCCGAGCGAGCCCATGCCGCGGTACGACTTGAACTGCTTGCCGTTGATGAACAGCAGCTCGCCCGGGGACTCCTCGCAGCCCGCGAGGAGCGAGCCCAGCATCACCGTGTCGGCGCCGGCGGCGAGGGCCTTGCCGATGTCGCCGGAGTACTGCAGGCCGCCGTCGCCGATGAGCGGGATGCCGGCCGGGCGGGCGGCGAGGGAGGCCTCGTAGATGGCGGTGACCTGCGGGACGCCGATGCCGGCGACGACACGGGTCGTGCAGATGGAGCCGGGGCCGACGCCGACCTTGATGCCGTCGACACCGGCGTCGATCAGGGCCTGGGCGCCGTCGCGGGTGGCGACGTTGCCGCCGATGACGTCGACGCTCACGGCCGACTTGATCTTCGACATCCAGCTGAGCGCGTTGCTGTTGTGGCCGTGCGAGGTGTCGACGACCAGGAAGTCCACACCGGCCTCGGCGAGCGCCTGGGCACGCTCCAGGGCCTCGGGGCTGGCGCCTACTGCGGCGCCGACGAGCAGGCGGCCCTCGGCGTCCTTGGCGGCGTTCGGGTACTTCTCGGCCTTGACGAAGTCCTTGACGGTGATCAGGCCCTTGAGGACGCCGTTGTCGTCGACCAGCGGGAGCTTCTCGATCTTGTGCTTGCGCAGCAGCTCCATGGCGTCCACGCCGGAGATGCCGACCTTGCCGGTGACCAGCGGCATCGGCGTCATGACCTCGCGCACCTGGCGGCTGCGGTCGGACTCGAAGGCCATGTCACGGTTGGTGACGATGCCGAGCAGCTTGCCGGCGGGGTCGGTGACGGGGACGCCGCTGATGCGGAACTTGGCGCACAGCGCGTCCGCCTCGGCGAGCGTGGCCTCCGGGTGCACGGTGATGGGGTCGGTGACCATGCCGGACTCGGACCGCTTGACCAGGTCGACCTGGTTGACCTGGTCCTCGATCGAGAGGTTGCGGTGCAGCACGCCGACGCCGCCGAGCCGGGCCATGGCGATGGCCATGCGGGACTCGGTCACCTTGTCCATCGCCGCCGACAGCAGCGGGATGTTGACCCGGACGTTGCGGGAGATGCGGGACGAGGTGTCGACCGCGTTGGGGAGGACCTCGGAGGCTCCCGGCAGCAGCAGCACGTCGTCGTAGGTCAGCCCGAGTGTCGCGAATTTACCGGGCACTCCGTCGACGTTTGCAGTCATGACACCTTCCCCAAATGGCCTTGATCGGTGCGGATGTCCATGCTAACGGGAAGCAGGGCCGTCGAATTCCACGGTTCCGCGTGACCCCGGGCTTCGTATGTTCGTACGGAAACCCCGAGCGGCCTGTTCAAGGAAGGCGCCGGCCGGGCGGGGCCTACTGCTCCGCCAGCGCCCGGAGCCGGCTCAGGGCCCGGTGCTGCGCCACCCGGACCGCGCCGGGTGACATTCCCAACATCTGTCCGGTCTCCTCGGCCGTCAGCCCCACCGCGATCCGCAGCAGGAGCAGCTCCCGCTGGTTCTCCGGCAGGTTGGCCAGGAGCTTCTTGGCCCATTCGGCGTCACTGCTGAGCAGCGCGCGCTCCTCCGGGCCCAGCGAGTCGTCGGGCCGCTCCGGCATCTCGTCGGACGGCACCGCGGTCGAGCCGGGGTGCCGCATCGCCGCCCGCTGGAGGTCGGCGACCTTGTGCGCGGCGATGGCGAAGACGAACGCCTCGAAGGGGCGGCCGGTGTCCCGGTAGCGCGGCAGGGCGAGCAGGACGGCGACGCAGACCTCCTGCGCCAGGTCCTCCACGAAGTGGCGCGCGTCGCCCGGCAGGCGGGACAGACGGGTGCGGCAGTAGCGCAGCGCCAGCGGGTGGACATGGGCGAGCAGGTCGTGCGTGGCCTGCTCGTCCCCGTCCACGGCGCGATGGACGAGTGCTCCGATCGCCCCTGCGGCGCCTGCCGCCTCGTCGTCGCGCATCGGTCCATGGTGCCTTGCGGCCGTACGGTCCGTGGCACCGCGTCCGATGTTGTGCACCGAAGCGTTATGAGCGGGTGCGGCGGAACTCATCCCCTGCGCCCTCCCCTTCCGCTCGACCGACTCGTCCCCGAGAGACTCCACATCTTCAAGGATGCGGCATCCGCGCCGAAACGAGCAGCGGGCACTCAGAGTGCCACGTGACCAGGGCCGCCGTCCGCGCCCCTCCGGGGGCGCGGGGCGACACGTTGTGCGGCTCCGTCGCGGGGGCGCGACCAGCCACGGACAACCCGCACCGAGCCGGCGGCCGAGACGACCGGGCGCTCAGCGCACCAGGCCCCACCGGAACCCGAGCGCCACCGCGTGCGCCCGGTCCGAGGCGCCCAGTTTCTTGAACAGCCGCCGGGCGTGCGTCTTCACGGTGTCCTCGGACAGGAACAGCTCCCGCCCGATCTCCGCGTTGGACCGGCCGTGGCTCATCCCTTCGAGCACCTGGATCTCACGCGCCGTGAGCGTCGGCGCCGCCCCCATCTCGGCGGACCGCAGCCGCCGCGGGGCCAGCCGCCAGGTCGGGTCGGCGAGCGCCTGCGTGACGGTCGCGCGCAACTCCGCGCGCGAGGCGTCCTTGTGCAGGTAGCCCCGGGCGCCCGCGGCGACCGCGAGGGCGACGCCGTCGAGGTCCTCGGCGACGGTGAGCATGATGATGCGCGCGCCGGGATCGGCGGACAGCAGCCGGCGCACGGTCTCGACGCCGCCCAGTCCGGGCATGCGCACGTCCATCAGGATCAGGTCCGAGCGGTCGGCGCCCCAGCGGCGGAGGACTTCCTCGCCGTTGGCCGCGGTCGTCACGCGCTCGACGCCGGGCACGGTCGCGACCGCGCGCCGGAGCGCCTCTCGGGCAAGCGGGGAGTCGTCGCAGACGAGGACGGATGTCATGGCCGCCCTCCGCAGCTGATGCACGTCACCTTGAGCCTCCAGGCTGGTACGAAATCGTCACCTGTGCGGTCGACCGTCTCGGACGCAAGCCCGAGCACTTGTTGTTTCAACCGCCTCCGCACTCTCAACGACGGTCACTCGAAAGAGTTACGGGGCCGTGTGCCATCTTCGGCACTCTACGTGAGGGGGCGGACACGGTGCAGACATGCGCGGCGGACCCTCAACGTTTCATCACAACCCATGCCCCATTTAGACCCTTTTCTTCCCATCTACTGGTGTCTGAGGCTAAATTCGCAATGAGTCATATTTTCATCTCCTTAGATCGGGGATGTACGGTCGTGGGCACCGTATCCGCCCAGAACGGCTACAAGGGGTCACGTAATGGCAGATTTCTCCCGCCTTCCCGGACCGAACGCGGACCTGTGGGACTGGCAGCTGCTGGCTGCCTGCCGCGGGGTGGACAGCTCGCTCTTCTTCCATCCGGAGGGCGAACGCGGCGCGGCCCGGAGCGCTCGTGAGAACTCGGCCAAGGAGGTCTGCATGAGGTGCCCCGTGCGCGCGCAGTGCGCGGCGCACGCGCTGGCGGTGAGAGAGCCGTACGGCGTCTGGGGCGGCCTGACCGAGGATGAGCGCGAAGAGCTCATGGGGCGGGCGCGCACCCGCCTGGTCACGGCGTCGGCGATGAGCGGAGACGGCGCCTCGAACACTTGAAGGAACGTTTCTTCACTCCTGGGACATGGGCACGCGCACGCGTGCCCATGCTTTTCCCGCGGCCGGCTACCGCCGTGCGGCGCGCGCCAGTTGCTCCAGCGTCGCCGCCACCGCCGGCACCTGGGCCAGGTCGGGCAGCGTGAGCGCGACGATCTCCCGGTGCACGGCCGGCTCCAGCGTCAGCACGCGCGCGTGGCGGGGCCGTACGGACTCGATGGCGAGCTGCGGCAGGACGGCCACGCCCAGACCGGCGCCCACCAGGCCGACGACGGCCGGGTAGTCGTCGGTCGCGAAGTCGATCCGCGGGGTGAACCCGGCAGCCTCGCAGACCTCCACCAACTGCCCTCTACAGCGCGGACATCCGGCGATCCACGGCTCGTCCGCGAGCTCCCCGATGGCCACGGACCCGGCGCCGGCGAGCCGGTGCCGCTCGGGCACCAGCCCGACCAGCCGGTCGCCCAGCAGCGGCCGTACGACGAGGTCGTCCCACTCCCCCTCGGCGCCCGCCGCCCCCTCGTACCGGAAGGCGAGCGCCACGTCGCACTCGCCCTCGCGCAGCATCTCGACGGACGCGGGCGGCTCGGCCTCCTCCAGGAAGACGCGGGTGCCGGGGTGGGCGGCGCGCAAGGCGGCGAGGGCAGTGGGCACGAGCGTCGAGCTGCCGCTGGGGAAGGAGACCAGCCGCACCCGGCCGGCCCGCAGGCCCGCGATGGCGGCGACCTCCTCCTCGGCGGCGGTGAGCCCGGCGAGGATGCCGCCCGCGTGCCGCACCAGCGCCTCGCCCGCCTGGGTGAGCCGCATCTCGCGCCCGCTGCGGACGAGCAGCGGCGTGCCCACGGACGCCTCCAGGGCCTTCATCTGCTGGCTGACGGCGGGCTGGGTGCAGCCGAGTTCCCGCCCGGCCGCCGAGAAGGAGCCGGTGGCGGCGACGGCGCGCAGAACGCGGAGGTGACGGGCTTCGAGCACGCGTCGAGGATACGTCGCGGACGCGTCGGCGATAAGAGATCCTTTGGTACGGCGCCGGAAAATGCGTGGCCGCTTTGGTGGTCGGTCGCCTACCGTGCGGCCATGAGGCTTCTGTCCGTCAATCTCGGCCGTCCGGCGTCCGTGCCCTACACGGACCAGCCGCAGGGGGTGACCGGGATCGACAAGCGGCCGGTGGACGGGCCGGTGCGGGTGGCCGCGCCCGGGCCCAAGGGGGTCGGCGCCGGCGGTCTGGCCGGGGACGCGGTGTGCGAGACGCGCCACCACGGCGGGGACGACCAGGCGGTGTACGCGGTGGCGCGCGAGGACCTCGACGCCTGGGAGCGCGAGCTGGGACGCCCGCTGCGCAACGGCGTGTTCGGGGAGAACCTCACCACCGAGGGTCTGGACGTCTCCGGCGCGCTGATCGGCGAGCGCTGGCGCGTCGGGCCGGACGTGGTGCTGGAGGTGACCTGCGGGCGCATCCCCTGCGCCACCTTCCAGGGCCACATGGGTGAGGGGAAGTGGGTGAAGCGGTTCACGCGGAAGGGTGCGCCGGGGGCGTATCTGCGGGTGATCGCGCCGGGGGAGATACGCGCCGGCGACCGCGTGGAGATCGTGCACCGGCCCGCTCACGAGGTGACGGTGGCCCTGCAGTTCCGTGCCGTGACGACCGAACGGACGCTGCTGCCACGGCTGTTGGCGGCAGCGGACGCGTTGCATCCGGAGGCGCTGCGGCAGGCGCGGGCGTATGGGGAGAGGCACGCCTCCCGGGGCGCCGGCAGCGCGCGCCCGGAGAGCGGACGCCCTTCCTCCGGGTAACTACGCTTGGGCCATGACAACGGCTCTGATTACGGGATCGACCGCGGGCATCGGCGCCGCGTTCGCACGGCGGCTGGCGGCGGACGGGCACAACCTGGTTCTGGTGGCACGGGACACCAAGCGGCTGCGCGAGCAGGCGACCGAACTGCACGACCGGCACGGCATCGAGGCGGAGGTGCTGACGGCGGACCTGGCGACGGACGACGGCATCGAGACGGTGGCCGCCCGCCTGTCCGACCGCAAGAACCCCGTCGACCTGCTGATCAACAACGCCGGCTTCGGCAACAAGGGCCGCTATCTCGACGTCCCCATGGCCGACGAGCTGAAGATGCTCAAGGTGCACTGCGAGGCGGTGCTGCGGCTGACGTCGGCGGCGACGGAGGCGATGCGGGAGCGGGGGCGCGGCGGGGTCGTCAACGTCGCGTCGGTCGCCGCGTTCGTGCCGCGTGGCACCTACGGGGCGTCCAAGGCGTGGGTCGTGCAGTTCACGCAGGGCGCGGCGAAGGACCTGGCGGGCAGCGGCGTGCGCCTGATGGTCCTGTGCCCCGGCTTCGTCCGCACGGAGTTCCACCAGCGCGCCGGCATGGGCACGGACAACATCCCCAACTGGATGTGGCTCGACGCGGACAAGCTGGTCGCCACGGCCCTGCACGACCTGGCCCGCGGCAAGACCCTGTCGGTCCCCGACCCCCGCTACAAGGCCCTGATGGGACTGGTGAAGGTGACGCCGCGGGGGTTGCTCGGGGGGATCAGCTCGCGGACGGGGCGGAAGTACGGGCCGCAGTAGGGCGGTCCATGCCGATGGGGCTGCGCCAGGTCGCGGTCGCCGTGGGGTCCGGGGTGACCGGGCCGCTCAGCGCCGCGACGACGACGGGCACGGTACGGGGCTCCAGACGCAGCAGGGCGGGAAGGGCCTGCGTCCAGGACACGTGCCGCAGCGCCTGGACGACCAGTGCGCGGGCCGTCGGTTCGTCGGCGAAGCGGGCGATCTCGGCGAGGGCCGCGCCCGCGGTGCTCTCGTCCGGGAGGATCCGGCGCGCGAGCCGTTCGGCCCTGCCGTACTCGCCCGCCTCGGCGAGCGCCTTGACCACCTCGGCCCGCGCGCCGGCCCGGGTCGCGGTGTCCTCGATCGCGTCGGCGACGCCCTCGGCCGCCTCGGGCCGGCCGACCAGGGCCAGGAGGCGTACGTAGCCGGGCACTTCGTCCAGGGGGATGCGGGCGTCCTCGTCGAAAAGGGCCGCGTCGAGCCGGTCCCGTGCGGCGTCCACCTGTCCGAGGGCGACCAGGGCCTCCACCACGGAGGCCGCCGCGTGCCAGGTCTCGGGGCCGTCGGTGTCGTCCGCCGCCTCGGCCGCCGCTCGGAGCAGCGTCCTCGCGGCGTCGTGCCGTTCCGTGTACGCGGCCACCTGAGCGAGCCGTGCCAGGGTCGCCGTCCGTTCCCGGGGGCCTTCCGTCTCCCGCACGGCCGCGAGGGCCGACGGGACGTCCCCCTTGAGCACCAGTCCGCGGGCGACCGCCGCCCGGACGGCGTCGACGCCGAGTCCGTCCGTGCAGCCGTCCAGCAGTGCCGCGGCCCGCTCGGTCTGCCCGGTGTCGGCGAGCGCCTCCGCCAGGGGGAACAGCACCGCCAGGTGACCGGGGGCCTCGTCGAGCATCGCCTCCAGGCGGTCGAACTCCCCTGCCCCGGCCAGCACTTCGCACCCGGCCATGAGGCACAGGTCCGCGGCGAAGTCGTTGTCGTGCCAGACGAGGACCTCCAGGCGGGCGAGCGTGGCCGGCTCGGAGGCCACGACGGCGGCCGCCTCACCGCCGTAGCCGGCCCGGTCGAGTGCCTTCAGCGCGTCCGCCAGTCTGAGCAGGTCGCCCAGCTCGGACACCGGGCCGCGGGCCTCCGCCTCCAGTTCGCGCAGGAGTTCCTCGGCGGCCCGCGCCTGTCCGCGCAGCGCCAGGGTCAGGGCCACCCGGGCCATCGAGCCGTCCATGAAGGGGTAGTCCGCGATGCCGCGGGCCAGGGCGACCGCGGTGTCCACCCGGTCCAGGCGCGCCCCCGCCTCGGCCAGGGCGACCATGACGCGGGCCCGCGCCGGTCCGTGCAGCAGGTCGTCGGCCCGGTCGGCGGCGTGCAGGAGGTCCCCCTGCGCCGCGGCCACCTCGGCGATCCGCGCCTGCGCCCACTCCGCCGCGTGCTCCCCGTCGGCCGTCAGCAGCAGCCGTTCGGCCTCCCGCAGCCGGCCCCGGCAGGCGAGCTGCGCGGCCAGGTCGGCCAGCGCCTCGTCGCCGGGTCCGGGCTCCACGATGCGGTCGAGCCAGGCCCGCGCCCGCTCGAACTCGCCACGCTCCGCCTCGGCGCGGACCAGCTTCGCGTACGCCCGGTCGCGAGCGACGACGCGCCCCACCGCCTCGGGAAGCCGGCCGGCGAGAGCGGTGGCGCGGCCCACTTCGCCCGCGTCCACGAGCGCCTCGACGACCGCCCACGGCGACTGCGGCCCGGCCGCCGCCAGGTCCGCCTCGACCGCCTCGACCGCCTCGTCGAGGAGACGCCCCGCGTTCTCCGGTCCGCTGGCGGAGGCCAGCGCGACCAGCGCCCATGCCCTGGAGCCGCCTGCCCGGAACGCGGACTCGGCCTCCTGGACGGCTCCGCGCCGGAGCCGGGCCGCGGCCAGTTCACCGAAGGCCACGGCCCGGTCCTCGGGCGCGGTGACGCGGTCGGCGGCCTGCCACGCCGGCTCGTACCGCTCCTCGGCGAGGTGGCGGCGCACGAGCGGCAGCAGGACGTCGTGCGCGTACGGCGGTGAGAGCGACTCCAGCAGCCGGGTGGCGCGAGCGCACTGGCCCGCCTCGATCAGGGCGAGGCACAGCCGCTGGGTCGTCCGCTCGCGGTCGTCCGCCTTGCCGATGAGCCCCGCGGACACCTGGGCGTCCGTCAGCAGGACCAGCGCGCGCTCCGTCTCCCCGGCCGCCGCGAGCCGGCCCGCGACCGCCATCAGCGCCTCGGCCCGGTCCTCGGGGTCGGCCTTGCTGTACGCGAGGGCCTGGGCGCGGTTGACCTGGCCCAGGACCGCCCAGGCCGCCGCCACGGCGTGGGCGATGCGGGCGCTGCGGCCGGCGAGTTCGTCGCGGTGCATGGCCAGGCGCAGCGCGGTCGTGAGGTCGGCCTGCCCGCCGCGTTCGACGAGGGCCTCCTGCGCCGCCCGGATCTCGTCCAGTGCCGCCGCGTCCCCGCCGGTGACGTCGAGCATCCGTTCATGCCGTGGGGCGTCCAGGGCGCAGGCCACCATCCGGTCCAGGTCGCCCGTCGCCCGCAGCAGGGGGAAGTACCCCCGCAGCAGGTACTCCGGGGTGCTCCCGGGCCAGCCGCGGTCCCGCCACTCGTCCGCCCAGGCGTGCAACCGCCCCCGGTGACGGGCCAGTTCGGCCGGGCCGAGGAGGTCCTCCGCCTGGGCCTGCAGTTCCTCGTGGGCCAGCAGGTAGACGTCGCCGCGGACGGCGAAGACCTGCCCGGCCCGGGCGCACAGCACCTCGCGCACCCTGGTGCCGCCGGTCAGCGCGGTCAGGTCGGGGACGGCCAGGCCGCCGCCCGCGGCGGTGACGAGCGCGAGCAGGTCGTGTTCGAGTCCGCCGGCCTCGGTCAGCCGCTTGAGCTGGC
Source organism: Streptomyces sp. 7R007 (assembly GCF_054850255.1). NCBI lineage: Bacteria > Bacillati > Actinomycetota > Actinomycetes > Kitasatosporales > Streptomycetaceae > Streptomyces > Streptomyces sp. 7R007. Next base: position 330,546 of record NZ_JBTWMV010000003.1, read on the forward strand.
GGTCGGCGTCGGTGCGGATCACCTGGGCGGCCGGCGACCGCCGCAGCAGTACGGCCTCGGCGTGCCGGAGCGGATGGTCGGGCGGGACGTCCGCCGGGAGCGGGGGGTGCAGGCGGCTCGCGACCACGACCCGCATGCCGTGCTCAAGGCGGCCGGGCAGCAGGCTCGCGATGCTGTGCGAGTCCGAGCGGGTGGTCACCCCGCGGTCCTCGTCCAGGCCGTCGACGATCAGGACCAGCCGCCTGCCGCGCCCGGCGCAGGCCCGTGCCGCCTCCCGGTACATGCGCCGCAGATGCGCTTCGCGGGTCGCCTCCGTCAGGTAGGCGGGAAGGCCCTCGCCGATCAGCTCGGCGAGCTGTTCCAGTACGACGTCGACGTAAGCGACGACGTCGTTCTGCGCGGCCAGCCGGGCCGTCACGAAGAAGGGCACGAGGCACACGTCCGGCGGTGGGTTCAGGGCGAACCAGGACAGCAGCGCGGTCTTGCCCGCCCAGGCCCCGGCCCGCCACCAGGCGTACGCGGGGCCGGAGTCGGCGGTGCAGAAGGCGGCGAGGGCGTCCAGCTCGTCCTCGCGGTCGTCGAGCCGGGCCGGCGCGATCAGCCGGACGTGCTCCCAGTAGGCCGAGCGCACCGCCGGTGCCGCCGTGATCCGGTTGTTGTCGCCCGTGACGGCCAGAGCGATGTCACCGCCCGCCGAGACGGACCGCTGCCCCCGCTCCCGCATGGCCTCATCATGCCAAAAGGCCGACAATGAACGGGGGTGTTCGACCGGACCCAGGGGGGCCGGAGGCGACGGATGCCATGACTTTCGTACAGCTCATCGACTGCAGGACCAGCCGCTTCGACGACATGAACCGGCTGATGGACACATGGGTCGAGCAGACCAAGGGGAAGCGGACGGCGACGCACGCGGTGGTCGGGAAGGACCACTCCGACGCGTCGCACTTCATCGAGATCGTGGAGTTCCCGTCGTACGAGGAGGCGATGCGCAACTCGCAGCTTCCGGAGACCGACAAGATCTTCCAGGAGATGGTCGCCCTGTGCGACGGGATGCCGACGTTCACGGATCTCGACGTCGTGCGGGACGACCAGTTGAACGCGGCGACCGTGCGGACGCTGCTCACGCGGATGGCCGCGGAGGGGGACACGCCGGACTTCGACGATCTGGTCGCCGACGACTACCGCGACCACGACCCGGCCAAGGACGAGGTCGAGATCGGGCGGGAGGGGTTCCTGCGGGACCTGGAGATGTGGCGCGGCTCGTTCGACTTCGCGTTCACCGTGGACGATCTGATCACCCAGGAGGACCGGGTCTGTGCGCGGTTCACCTGGCGCGGCACGCAGAAGGCCGAGTTCATGGGCGTCCCGTCGTCCGGGGACACGGTCACCATGACCGGGATGATCATCTTCCGGTTCGATGCGGACGGGCGGGTCTGCGAGGCCTGGTGGGAGTACGACCGGGCCGGGCTGATGGAGCAGCTGGGGGTGCTCGGCGAGTAGCGGCCGCGGGGTACGCGAAGGCCCGGCACCCCGAGGGGCGCCGGGCCTCGTGTCGGCCTGGGTCAGTGGGCGTGGCCGTGGCCGTGGCCCGCGGCGGCCGGCTCTTCCTCTTCCTTCTTCTCGACGACCAGGGTCTCGGTCGTGAGCAGGAGGGAGGCGATGGAGGCGGCGTTCTCCAGCGCGGAGCGGGTGACCTTGACCGGGTCGATGACGCCGGCCTTGATCAGGTCGCCGTACTCGCCGGTCGCGGCGTTGAAGCCCTGGCCCTTGTCGAGCTCGGCGACCTTGGAGGTGATGACGTAGCCCTCCAGGCCGGCGTTCTCGGCGATCCAGCGCAGCGGCTCGACGACCGCGCGGCGCACGACGGTGACACCGGTGGCCTCGTCGCCGGTCTTGTCGAGGTTGCCCTCCAGGACCTTGGCGGCGTGGACCAGAGCCGAGCCACCACCGGAGACGATGCCCTCCTCGACCGCGGCGCGGGTCGCGGAGATGGCGTCCTCCAGACGGTGCTTCTTCTCCTTCAGCTCCACCTCGGTGGCGGCGCCGACCTTGATCACGCACACGCCGCCGGCCAGCTTGGCGAGGCGCTCCTGGAGCTTCTCGCGGTCCCAGTCGGAGTCGGTGGTCTCGATCTCGGCCTTGATCTGGGCGACGCGACCCTGGACGTCCTCGGAGTTGCCGGCGCCGTCCACGATCGTGGTGTCGTCCTTGGTGACCGTCACGCGGCGGGCGGTGCCCAGCACGTCCAGGCCGACCTGGTCGAGCTTGAGGCCGACCTCCTCGGAGACGACGGTGGCGCCGGTGAGGATCGCCATGTCCTGGAGCATCGCCTTGCGGCGGTCGCCGAAGCCGGGGGCCTTGACCGCGACCGCGTTGAAGGTGCCGCGGATCTTGTTGACGACCAGCGTGGACAGGGCCTCGCCCTCGACGTCCTCGGCGATGATCAGCAGCGGCTTGGAGGAGTTGGCCTGGATGACCTTCTCCAGCAGCGGCAGCAGGTCGGCGATGGAGGAGATCTTGCCCTGGTTGATCAGGATGTAGGGCTCGTCGAGGACGGCCTCCATGCGCTCCTGGTCCGTCACGAAGTACGGCGACAGGTAGCCCTTGTCGAAGGCCATGCCCTCGGTGAAGTCCAGCTCCAGGCCGAAGGTGTTGGACTCCTCGACGGTGATGACACCGTCCTTGCCGACCTTGTCCATCGCCTCGGCGATCAGCTCGCCGACCTGCTGGTCCTGGGCGGACAGCGCGGCCACGGCGGCGATGTCGGACTTCTCGTCGATCGGGCGGGCGGAGGAGAGCAGGTCCTCGGAGACCGCGGCGACGGCGGCGTCGATGCCCTTCTTCAGGGCGGCCGGGGAGGCACCCGCGGCGACGTTCTTCAGGCCCTCGCGCACCAGCGCCTGGGCGAGCACGGTGGCGGTGGTGGTGCCGTCACCCGCGATGTCGTTGGTCTTGGTCGCCACCTCCTTCACCAGCTGCGCGCCGAGGTTCTCGTACGGGTCCTCGACCTCGACCTCACGGGCGATGGTGACACCGTCGTTGGTGATGGTGGGGGCGCCGAACTTCTTGTCGATGACGACGTTGCGGCCCTTGGGGCCGATCGTCACCTTCACCGTGTCGGCCAGCTTGTTGACGCCACGCTCAAGGGCGCGACGGGCGTCCTCGTCGAACTTCAGGATCTTCGCCATGACAGCGGGAGCCCTCTCGGAAATCTGTGGGTTCTCAGAAACGGCACTGCGCCCCGGGCGCCCGGCTTCTTAAGTGGTCGCGGGGGCCAGGGGCGCAGCTGGAAGCAAGGTGCTGGAGGTGGGGCTTACTTCTCGATGATCGCGAGGACGTCGCGAGCCGAGAGGACGAGGTACTCCTCGCCGTTGTACTTCACCTCGGTGCCGCCGTACTTGCTGTACAGCACGATGTCGCCGGTCTTGACGTCGAGCGGCAGGCGCTCGCCGTTCTCGAAGCGGCCCGGGCCCACGGCCAGGACGACGCCCTCCTGGGGCTTCTCCTTGGCGGTGTCCGGGATGACCAGGCCAGAGGCCGTGGTCTGCTCGGCGTCCAGCGGCTGGACCACGATGCGGTCCTCGAGCGGCTTGATGGCAACCTTGGAGCTGGCGGTCGTCACGATCCGACCTCCCCCTTCGGAGATCTCACGGGGTTAACTGTCTGAGGTGGCGACCAGGTCGATCCGTCGTCGCGGGTGCCGGACCTGCCCGTCGCTGTGTTGGCACTCTCCGGTGTCGAGTGCCAGAGCCGAGACTATGACCACCGTTAGCACTCGGTCAAGCGGAGTGCCAATGCCGACGGGCGCGTCGGTCCCGCGCCGTGCACCGCGCCCCGGGCGTCCCCGTGCCGAACGTGCCGCAGGACCCGCTGGGCCGCCTTCCTGCCCAGCCGTTCGATCGGGTCGACGGACTGGGTGCAGCCGGTGAGGAGCACGGCGGCCGCCAGCAGCCCGGCCGCCGGGGCGCGCCGTCTCACGCGCCGCCTCACAGGTAGTCCTCCAGCCGGGCCACCGCGTACCCCTCGGCCGTCACCCTGTCGAGGAACCGGCGCATGTCGTCGACCATCGTGCCCTTCCACTCGTCCCGGCCCCGGAAGTGGGTGAGGACGATGTCGCCGGGGTGCAGGTCCCGGTCGTCCTCGCGGTACTCCCAGTGGTCGACGAAGACCTCCTCGTCCCAGATCGGCGCGTAGCGGATGCCGCACGCCTTGGCGGCGCGCAGGGTGTCCTGGTTGTAGTCGCCGTAGGGCGGGCGGAAGACGGTGGGGCGCTTGCCGTAGCGCTTCTCGATCACGTCCTGCATGCCGCAGATCTCGCGCTTCTGCTGCCGGTAGGACAGGCCCGGGAGGTAGGGGTGGTGGAGGGTGTGGTTGTTCAGGACGACCCCGGCGGACTGCATCCTCGCGAAGTAGGCGTAGTCGTCCTTGATCAGGAAGTCGCTGAGGAAGGCCGTGTACGGGATGCGCAGGTCGCTCATCATCCGCAGGAACGCGCGGTCCTTCTCGGCGCCGTCGTCGATGGTGAGAAAGACGACCTTCTGCCGGGTGGGGACGGTGGTGAAGACCGGCGGGAGGTCCAGCTCCTCCTGGCCGTCCACCTCGAAGCCCTTGCGCGCGGTGATCCGCGGCTTCACGGCGGGCGGCGCGGGGGCGGTCAGGGGCACCTGCTTCAGGCCCCAGTGCCGGGCGGCGGCGGCCCGTGCGGTGAGGGCGGTGTGCAGGCGGGTGGCGTAGGAGTCGAGGGCGCGGGCTGCGGGCGCCTTCAGGGCCTGCTGGCCGGGGGCGGGGCGCACCGGGTCGTCCGCGCCCCGCGCGCAGCCGGAGGCGATGGCGGCGACGGCGAGCACGGCGATTCCGCCACGGACTCGCAGTGCCCGGGATGCTCCGGTCCGGCCATTCCCCCGCGATGACCTGTTTTTGTCATTTTGTACTACTGCTCGCATGGTGCCGGATCTTCGCAGTACGCCGCCCGGGATCCGCCCCGACACCGCGGCGGCGGGCGCACCGTCCACCGACTGGCCCACAATGACCCGGTGAACGACCTCGCCCCCCTCCTCACCCCCGAAGGCCGCGCCCTCCTCGACGAGGTGCGCGCCACCGCCCCGGCCGACGAGCTCGCCGTCGCCACCCGGCTGCGCCGCGAGCACCCCGCCGAGCTGGTGTCGGCGGCCCTGGGGCAGGCGCGGCTGCGGCAGCGGGCGGCGGCGAAGTTCGGCGCCGAGGACGCCGGGCGGATGTACTTCACGCCCAACGGGGTGGAGCAGTCGACGCGGGCGAGCGTCGCCGCGTACCGGGCGCGGCGCCTGCGCGCCCTCGGCGTCCGCTCGGTCGCGGACCTGTGCTGCGGGATCGGCGGAGACGCCATCGCGTTCGCCCGGGCCGGCATCCGGGTGCTGGCGGTGGACCGGGACCCGCTGACCGCGGCGGCGGCCCGGGCGAACGCCGAGGCGCTGGGGCTGGCCGACCTGATCGAGGTGCGGGAGGCGGACGTCACCGACGTCGACGCCTCCTCCTGCGACGCCGTGTTCGTCGACCCGGCCCGGCGCGGCGGCCGCGGCCGCGTCTTCGACCCCGAGGCCTACTCCCCGCCCCTGTCCTGGGCCGTCGAGACCGCCCGCACGGCCTCCCGCGCCGCCGCGCTGAAGGTCGCGCCCGGCATCCCGCACGAGGCCGTGCCCGCCGACGCCGGAGCCGAGTGGATCTCGGACGGCGGGGACGTGAAGGAGGCGGTGCTGTGGTTCGGGACGGAACCGGGGACGGTGCGCGCCACCCTGCTGCCGGGGCCGCGCACCCTGCTCGGCAGGGGCCTCCCCGATCCGCACGTCCGCCCCGTCGGACGGTACCTGTACGAGCCCGACGGCGCCGTCATCCGGGCCCACCTGGTCGCCGAGGTGGCCGAGGAGCTGGACGGCGGGCTGATCGACCCCACCATCGCCTACGTCACCTGCGACGCCCCGCGCCCGACGCCGTACGCCACCGCCTACGAGATCACCGACCAACTCCCCTTCAACCTCAAGAAGTTGAAGGCGCTGCTGCGTGAACGCGCGGTCGGCACGCTGACCGTGAAGAAGCGCGGGTCGGCCGTGGAGCCGGAGGAACTGCGCCGCAAGGCGCTGCCGAAGCCGCACGGGCCCAACGCGGTGACCGTGTTCCTGACCCGCGTCGCGGGGGCGCCGGCGATGCTGGTCGGCGCCCCCGCCGCCGCTACTGGCGGTGGGCCGTCCTGAGCGGGCCCAGGCGCGGTTCGCCCGCCACGGGGCCGGACCTGGTGGCCGGGGAGCCGGGTCCGGCGGGCTCGGCGGCGCCGTCCGTGCGCGCGGACAGGGCGCTCGGGGCGGTGGCGGCGACGCCGTCGTAGTACGGCAGGTACACGAACTGGCTGCCGTTCGCGCTGATCGCCGCGCCGGCCGTGTTCAGCGCGCCCGCGGTGACCGAGCCGGTCGGGCCGAAGGCGACGGCGGCCTGCGTGCCCGCGGACTCGCGCAGCAGGTAGCTCTTGACCTCGTCGGACAGGGCGGGCCGGGAGGTCCAGACGACGGGCGCGTAGATGTTCATCGCCGCGCCCGCGGAGACGCCGTCGCGCCAGGAGCCGGTGTAGGCGAGGGCGACCTGGCTCGGCGTGGTCCACCAGAACCTGGCGACGGCCACCGACAGGCCCTCGTTGGTGCTCGCCGTGATCGGGTAGTAGTAGTACGTCTTCGGCCAGTTGGCGAAGGACGTGTGCGTGAGCGCGTACTTCGCCGCCGAACCGACCGGGATCACCATGGTCTTGTCCGGGTCGAGCCCGTTGAGGTACGACTTCACGGCCGAGGTCAGCTTGGTGCCGTTGGTCAGGACCAGGCCGCCCGCGCTGGCGGTGCCGTCGGCGCCGGCCGCCGCGGCCGCGGGAAGGGCCGCCTTGTAGTCGGTGCCGTCGGCGAGGAAGACGTACTCGGGCGCCGTGGTGACCGCCTTGGCCACCTTCACCGAGGTCTCGTAACGGTCCACGCCGGACAGCCGCTTGGGCACGTAACCGAGCGTCTTGAGCTGCGCGGAGACGGTGGTGCCGAGGAGGGACGTGCCGCCGGTCATCCAGACCGTCGCGCCCTTCTTCAGCATGCGCTTGAGCTCGTTCTTCACCGCCGTCGACAGCCCGCTCCTCGGGGTCATCAGCACCGGGCCCCGCTTCTTGCCGGCCAGGGCGGGCGCGGTGAGCGCGTAGGCGGTGGAGTCCTGGTTGACCAGCACCGCGGACTTGGCGTCCAGCAGGCCCGGCTCGCTCTGGCCGAGCGTGTTCCAGCTCCAGCGGGAGGCGGCGATGGAGGTGGCGTGGCTGTCGGCGCCCCACACCCGGGCGGTGGTGTTCTTGCGCAGCGGCTGCCAGCTGGGGTTGCCGCCCGACGGTTCGGCCGTGACCTGGGTGAGCGCGCCGGTGGTGACGTCGGCGTACTCGGTGGTGTGCGTGTCGGCGGTCTCGGTGGAGACGCGGACGTCGAAGACGATCCGGGTGCCGGTGGGCGACCAGGACGGGTTGGCGTACTCGCGCGCGTCCGTGGTGAGCTGCCTGACGTCGGTGCCGTCGGCGTTCGCCGTGAAGACGTGGCCGCCGCGCACGAAGGCCAGCCGGGTGCCGTCCGGCGACCAGGCGGGCTGTGCGGCGTCGGTGAGCACGCGCTTGACCGTCCGCGTGGACGACTCGTAGACGTACACCCCGGGCGTGGCCGAGCAGTTGCTGCCCTGGCGCTCGAAGGCGACCAGGCCCGAGACGCTCACCGACGGCTCGGTGTCGCAGACGGTGGACGGCTCCAGGGAGCTGGTCAGCAGCGGGCCGGGCGCCCAGGAGCCGTCGGAGGGGCCGTAGGCGAGCTGGCCGCCGGTCGAGAAGACGACGTAGCGGCCGCTCCAGCCGAAGGTCAGGTCCTGGTAGGCGGCGCTGGAGCGCATGCCCTCCGCGCGGGGCAGGGTGATCTTCGCGGAGCCGCCGGCGCGGAAGCTGGAGATCTGGCCCGAGCTGGTGATCAGCCGGCTGCCGTCCGGCGCCCAGGCGGCGTACGTGCCGCTGACGCCCGGGATCACCGTGCGCGCGCCGGTGGCCGGGTCGAGCAGGAGGCCGCCGTCCATCAGGATCTTCCCCTCGGTGCCCGGCCAGGGCCCCGCGTCGTCGGCGGCGGCTCCCGGCGCGGTCGCCAGGGTGCCGGTCGCGGCGAGCACCGCCGCGGTGGCGAGCGCCGCGGCACGGCGGCGCGTGAACAGTCTCAAGTTGTCGACCCCCCATGGTCTGCACAGGCCCCGCACAGGGGCTGGGTCACTGTAGTGGCCAACGAGACGCGGGGAGAACGGAGTTACGGGTGAACAGTGGGCCACCTCCGGGTTACGCGCCGCACTCCCGCGCCCGGCCCAGGAGCAGCTCCCGCTCCCGCTCGTTGCGGGCGAGCCCGGCCGCCCTGACGAACTCCTCGCGCGCCTGGGCCGTACGGCCGAGCCGGGCGAGCAGGTCGCCGCGGACGCTGGGCAGCAAGTGGTAGTCGCGCAGGGCGGGTTCGGCGGCGAGGGCGTCGACGATCTCCAGCGCGGGGCCCGGTCCCTCCGTCATCGACACGGCGACCGCGCGGTTGAGCTCGACGACCGGGGAGGGGGCGCGGGCGGCGAGCAGCCCGTACAGGGTGGCGATGCTCGCCCAGTCGGTCTCCTCGTAGGTGTACGCGTGCGCGTGGCAGGCGGCGATGGCGGCCTGCAGGGCGTACGGGCCGGGGGCGCCGGTGGCGGTGGCCTCGGCGCGGTGCAGTGCGGCGATGCCGCGGGCGATGAGCATGCGGTTCCAGCGGCGGCGGTTCTGGTCCCGCAGCAGCACGGGCTCGCCGTGCGGGCCGGTGCGGGCGGCGGCGCGGGAGGCCTGGAACTCCAGCAGCGAGATCAGGCCGTGCACCTCGGGCTCCTTGGGCATCAGGGAGCCGAGCACCCGGGCCAGCCGCAGCGCGTCCTCGCACAGCGCGGGGCGCAGCCAGTCGTCGCCGGCCGTGGCGGCGTACCCCTCGTTGAAGATCAGGTAGATGACGTCGAGGACGGAGCCGAGCCGGGCCTCGCGGTCCGGGCCGTAGGGGACCTCGAAGGCGACGTTCCGTTTCGCGAGCGTCCGCTTGGCGCGGACGATGCGCTGGGCGACGGTGGCCTCGGGGGTGAGGAAGGCGCGGGCGATCTCGGGTGTGGTCAGCCCGCCCAGCAGCCGCAGGGTGAGGGCGGTGCGGGCCTCGGCGGACAGCACCGGGTGACAGGCGGTGAAGACGAGCCGGAGCAGGTCGTCGTCGATGTCGTCGGGGTCGGCGGGCTCCTCGGGCGGAGCGGCGGTCTCCAGGCTGCGGCCGATCTCCGCGAGCTTGCGGGCGTAGTTCTCCCGCCGCCGGATCAGGTCGACGGCGCGGTGGCGGGCGGTGGCCATGAGCCAGGCGCCCGGGTTGCCGGGCACGCCGTCGCGGGGCCACTGCTCCAGGGCGGCGACCAGCGCGTCCTGCGCGAGCTCCTCGGCGATGCCGACGTCGCGGACGATGCGGGTGACGGCGGCGATGATGCGGGGCGACTCGATGCGGAAGACGGTGTCGACGGCGTGGCGGGAATCGGCCTCGATGGAGGGCTGTGTGCTCACAGCCCTCCATTCGACACCGTCAGGGGCCCGCGGCCAAGCGGTGGCGGCTCGGGAAAGGGGGGGCTCAGCCCTCCTCGATCTCCCGCACCTCGCAGGTGACCTGCCACTCCTCGCCGTGCACCTTCAGGAACCGGGAGGCCCACTCCAGGGCCTCCGCCTTGTCCTTGCACTGCATGATCGCGTAGCCGCCGACGACCTCCTTGGCCTCGGTGAACGGCCCGTCGGTGACCGTGACCTGCCGGCCGTCCCAGTGCACCCGGGTCCCCTGCGCGGACGGGGTGAGCCCGGCGGTGTCCAGCATGACGCCGGCCTTGGTGATCTCCTCGATCAGCTCGCCCATGCGCTGCATCAGCTCGGGGCTGGGGCCGCCGGCGGGGGTGTTGTTCTCGTCGAGACGGACGAGGGAGAGATAGCGGGGCATGGTGACTCCTCGATCGGTTCGTTCGGGCCGGCTCTTCCGGCCTCTCACCTGTGCGTCGATCGAGACCCCACCGAATCGACAACCTCATCGGATTTCCCCGAGGATTTTTTCTCACGTGCCGCCACTCCAGGCTCACCAGGGGGCGCGCCGGCCGCGGCGGCGCACGTCCACCACCCCGCACGCGCCCTGTGCGGCCACACTTCCTCTTCAGTACGTTCACAGGACCTGTCATCGCACGAAGGGAGCGTGGCGATGAGCATCGACAAGCCGGGCGGGTCCGACGCCGAGCGGGATCACCCCGGCCACGGGGAGACAAAGGACCGGCACCTGGAGCGTCGCATCACGGAGCCGATGGACCTGCAGTCCAGGCTGAACGAGCGGAACGACCGGCTGAGGCGTTCCCTCGAAGCGGCCCGCAGCGCGCGGAACACGGCCGAGGTCATGCCGTCCAAGGTCGCCGCAGTCGTCGCGGCTCTCGTCGACCTCACCTTGGTGGCCAGGAACGAGGCGTTCCAGGAGAACCGCATGGCCTACGCCTTGCGGTTCGACAAGCAATCGACCGACCGGCCGCCTCCCACCGAGGCGGACCGGATCGCGTATCGCAACGCCCGTGGCGACCTGCTCGACGCGGCCGAGCAGCTGATGAAGGAGTTGCGGGCGCACCACTTCCGTGACGACGCGCTCCAGAGGGCCCTGTGCGGAGTACCCGGACCGGACGAAGGCGAGGTCTCTCCCGTCGAGAAGGCCGTCACTCTGGGGTTCGAGATCGCCTCGTACGTCTCCCTGCGAGGCGCCGACGCCGAGGCGTGGGCACGCAAGGGGCTCTCGGAGGCCGCGCGCGGCTCGGAGTTCGAGGCCGCCGTCAAGGTGGGCCAGTATCTGATGGGCCCGTCACCCCTCACGCTGGCGAACGACGTCACCAGCGTCGTCGGAGAGGCCGTCAGGGGCATCAACGAGCAGCGGCTGCAGCGCTGCGTGACGCGGGTCTCGGAAGCGATCGAGAAGGTCAGTACCGTCGAGCACCCCGACGCGCAGAAGAGCGTCTCGCCGCTGAAGGGGCGCCGCCCGCTCTTCGCCCCTCTGGCCGAGCCGCCCGCGAACCTCCTGCCGCCGCCCGAGCCCCCTTCGCGCGAGCACCCCGGCATCAAGGGGCCGTCGGCTCCGGGACTGGGTGGGTTCTGAGCGGGCCGCGGCGCGCACGGGTGCTCAGCCCAGCGACTCCCACAGTTCGCTCGCCGCCGGTTCCTTCGTCACCACCCGGTTCGGGTCGGACGGGGCCGGGACGACCGGCATCATGACCGTTTTCACGTTGTCGGCCGTCAGGCCCTCCAGGCTGCGGCCCAGCCGCACGAGCTTCGCCAGGGAGTCGAGGCCCGTGTCGGTGGTGAGGCTGTTGGTGACCGCGTTCGCGACCGTGTAGAGCCGGGCGGGGTCGGTGAGCAGGTCGGTGTGGGAGATCTGGGTGAGCAGGGCCTTGACCAGCTTCTGCTGCAGACCGATGCGGCCCAGGTCGCTGCCGTCGCCTATGCCGTGCCGGGTGCGGGCCAGGGCGAGGGCCTGCTTGCCGTCGAGGTGGTGGGTGCCGGCCGCCAGGTGCAGGTGGCTGTCGTCGTCGTCGATGTCCTGGTCGGTGGTGACGGTGACCCCGCCGAGCGCGTCGACCAGCTTCGCGAATCCGGAGAAGTCGATCTCGATGTAGTGGTCCATGCGGATGCCGGTGAGGGACTCGACCGTCTTCACCGCGCACACCGGACCGCCGATGGAATAGGCGCTGTTGAACATCGAGTTGTACGCCACCGCCGTGGAACCCCCGGACGACAGCGGGCAGGACGGGCGGGTGACGAGGGTGTCGCGCGGGATGCTGACCACGGTGGCGTGCCGGCGGCCCGCGTCGACGTGCACGACCATCGCCGTGTCGGAGCGGGCACCCGAACTGCTGCCCCCGCCGAGCGCCTTGTTCTCCTTGCCGCTGCGCGAGTCCGAGCCGAGGACCAGGATGTTCATCGCACTGGTGGGCAGCGGGTCGGCGGAGGCGGACGCGGAGGCCGTCGGGCTCGGTGTGGAGACCGTCTTGGCCGGGCGGTCGTCGCCGAGCGCCGCGTCGATGTCGACGCTCTTGATGTTGTTGTTCAGGTGCCAGTACGCCCAGCCCGCCGCCGCGACGCCCAGGACGAGCGTGCCCGCCAGGGTGAGGCCGACGACCTTCAGCGCGCGCGAGCGCCGCCGGCCCCTGGGTCTGCCCGCGTCGTCCTTCTCCTCGTGTCCCGTCACGGACAGGAACGTAAGTGTGAATTATTAGGGGATTGTTAGGAGGAGAGCCGTGAGGCGGTTTTCTTCGGAAAATCTCACGCTTCTCACGACGGGGCGACCCCCGGCGGACGCCGTCAGCTCAGCGTCACCGTCGGCACCGGATTGCTGCCGCTCCACGTCCCGTTGAACCCGAAGCTCACCGAACCGCCGGCCGGCACCGTCCCGTTGTACGAGGCGTTCGTGCACGTCACCGCCGTACCGGACTGACTGCACGTGGCGTTCCAGGCCTGGCTGATCTGCTGGCCCGCGCCGAACGTCCAGCTCGCCTTCCACGACGACAGCGCGGTCCCCGAGCAGGCGATGGTCACGTTGCCCGTGAACCCGGTGTTCCACTGGTTCGCCACGCTGTACGTCGCCGTGCAGCCCTGCGTCGACTGGGTGCCGCCGAACGCCTGCGCGATGGCGTAGTAGGCCGGTTTCGGCGCGTAGTTCTCGTCGTACGGCGTCGCCGCCCCGTACCCCGGGAACGTGCTCGGCACCCAGGAGTCGGAGTCGGCGAAGCCCCACACGGTGACGCCGGCGCAGCGGGTGACGGCCACGCAGGCGGAGACGACCGCCTTGTAGTCGGCGGCCTGCTGGGCGAGCTTGGTGCTGTCCGACGGGAGCGCCATGCGCACGTCCAGCTCGGTGATCGCCACGTCGACGCCGAGGTCGGCGAAGCGCTGGATGTTCTGCTGGAGGGTGGACGGGACCTGGCCGAGGACGAGGTGGGCCTGGAGGCCGACCCCGTCGATCGGCACGCCCCGGCTCCTGAGGTCCTTGACCAGGTTGTACAGGGCGGTGCTCTTGGCGTTGACGCCCTCCACGTTGTAGTCGTTGATGTACAGCTTGGCGGCCGGGTCGGCGGCGTGCGCCCAGGTCAGGGCGTTGGCGATGTAGTCGGCGCCAAGGTTGTCGTACCAGAGGTCGGAGCGGTAGGTGCCGTCCTCGTTGAAGGGCTCGTTGACGACGTCCCAGGCGGTGATCTCGCCCTTGTAGCGGCCGACCTCGGTGGTGATGTGGTTCTGCAGGAGGCTGCTGAGCTGGGCCGCGGTCCAGGTGCCGCTCGTCAGCCAGTTCGGCAGCTGGTTGTGCCAGACCAGGGTGTGGCCGCGCACCTGCTGGTCGTGGGCCTGCGCGAAGGCCACGATCTGGTCGGCCTCGCTCCAGTCGAAGCCGCCCCGGGTCGGCTCGACCGTGCCCCACTTCATGGCGTTGCCGGGGGTGAGCGAGTCGAACTGCGCCCCGGCGATGTCGCCGTAGGTGCCGGTGAGCTTGGAGCCGGTGACCGCCGTGCCGATGACCTTGCCCTTCGCGGCGGCGAGATCGCGCAGGGGCGTGTCGACGGCGTGCGCGGCCGGCGCCGACAGCAGCAGCGCGAGGCCGGTCAGGAGCGAGGCCAGGGACAAGCCGGTTCTCAGAGATCTCATTGCGGGTGCCTCCGAAAGTTTCGGTTGTGCAACCGATTGGCTTCGGAGGAGTGTGGGGGCGGCCCCCTCACCCGTCAATACGTCACCTTCCGGCCACAGGCGCCCCGGTACTGGCCCGCACCACCAGACTCGTCGCCAGCTCGACCCTGGTCGCCGTGGGCCCCTCCTCGGCGCGCCCGAGCTCCAGCACCAGCTTGGCGGCGGCCTCGGCCATCTCCATCAGCGGCTGCCGTACGGTCGTCAGCGGCGGCCCCACCCAGCGGGCGACCGGCAGATCGTCGAAGCCGACCACGCTGAGGTCCTCCGGGATGCGCAGCCCGAGCTCGCGCGCCGCCTCGTACAGGCCGAGCGCCTGAAGGTCGTTGAGGGCGAAGACGGCGGTGGGCCGGTCCGGGCGGCGCAGCAGGTGCAGGCCCTGCCGGTAGCCGGCCTCGTGGTGGAAGTCGCCGGTGACGATCAGGTCCGGGTCGACGGGCAGCCCGGCGGTCTCCAGGGCGGCCCGGTAGCCGTCGACGCGGGCCCGGCTGCACATCATCCGCGAGGGCCCGGTGATGGCGCCGATGCGGGTGTGGCCGAGCTCGACGAGGTGCCGGGTGGCGGCGAGCCCGCCCTGCCAGTTGGTGGCGCCGATGGAGGGCACGTCGACGCCCGGGTCGCCCGCCGGGTCCATCACCACGAACGGGATGGAGCGGCTGGTCAGCAGGGCGCGCTGGGACTCGTCGAGGCCGGACAGGACGAGGATGACGCCGTGCGGGCGGCGGGCGGCGACCTGGTCGGCCCAGGTCCGCCCCGGGGTCAGCCGTCCGGCGCTCTCGCTGAGCACGACGCTGAGGCCGGCGTCCCGGGCGACGTCCTCCACGCCCCGGATGACCTCCATCGCCCAGGCGCTCTCCAGTTCGTGGAAGACCAGGTCGATCAGCGGCGAGCGGCTTGCCTCGGCCCGGCGGCGCCGGTAGCCGTGCGCGCGCAGCAGCTCCTCCACGCGGCTGCGGGTGGCGGGGGCCACGTCCGCGCGGCCGTTGAGGACCTTCGAAACAGTCGGCGCGGACACGCCGGCCTCACGGGCGATCTCGGCGAGGGTCGCGGTCTGGGCGGACCGGCCTGTCGTCGTGGCTGTCGCCCGGGTTTCCACGGGCTCCGGGGGTGTCATGGCGGCGATCGTATCCCTGCACCCCCTCTTGACGAACCCCTCTCTCCGGCTTAGGTTCCCGGAACATTCGAGGTAAACAACGAAACATTCGCGATCCATACCGTGAGAGGGCTCGTCCCGACTCGACAAGAGCAGGAGTTTCATGACCACCGCTCCCTGGCGTGACCCCGCCCTGCCCGCCGCCGCCCGCGTCGACGACCTCCTCTCCCGGATGACCCTGGAAGAGAAGACCGCCCAGCTCTACGGCGTGTGGGTGGGCGCCGCCACGGACGGCGACGGAGTCGCCCCCCTGCAGTCCGAGATGACCGCCGGCCACGACTGGGACGAGCTGATCCCGCACGGCCTCGGCCAGCTCACCCGCTCCTACGGCACCGCCCCGGTGGACCCGGCGCTGGGCGCGCAGGCACTGGCGCGCGCCCAGCGCCGTATCACCGAGGCCGGCCGGTTCGGCATCCCGGCCGTCGCCCACGAGGAGTGCCTGGCCGGCTTCACGGCCTGGGGCGCCACCGCCTATCCGGTCCCCCTGGCCTGGGGGGCGAGCTTCGACCCGCCGCTGGTCGAGGAGATGGCCCGGGCCATCGGCCGCGACCTGCACGCGGCCGGCGTCCACCAGGGACTCGCCCCGGTCCTGGACGTCGTCCGCGATCCGCGCTGGGGCCGGGTCGAGGAGACCATCGGCGAGGACCCGTACCTGGTCGGCACGATCGGCACCGCGTACGTGCGGGGCCTGGAGTCGGCCGGGGTGGTCGCCACCCTCAAGCACTTCGCCGGGTACGCCTCCTCGGCCGGCGCCCGCAACCTCGCGCCCGTGCGGGCGGGCGTGCGGGAGTTCGCGGACATCACCCTGCCGCCCTTCGAGATGGCGCTGCGCGAGGGCGGCGCCCGCTCGGTGATGGCCGCCTACACCGACACCGACGGCATCCCGGCCTCCGCCGACCCCGGCCTGCTGACCGAACTCCTGCGCGGCCAGTGGGGGTTCACCGGCACGGTGGTCGCCGACTACTTCGGCATCGCCTTCCTGGAGAACCTGCACCGAGTCGCGGGCTCCCGCGCCGAGGCGGCGCACGCGGCCCTCCAGGCCGGCATCGACGTGGAGCTGCCGACGCTGAACTGCTACGGCAAGCCGCTGCTGGACGCGGTCCGGGCGGGCGAGGTGTCCGAGTCGCTGGTCGACCGGGCGGCCCGCCGGGTGCTGCTGCAGAAGTGCGAACTGGGCCTGCTGGACGAGGGCTGGAGCCCGGAGCCCGCCGAGCGGCTCGACCTCGACTCCCCCGCCAACCGGGCCGTCGCCCGCCGGCTCGCCGAGGAGTCGGTGGTCCTGCTGGACAACCCGGACGGTCTGCTCCCGCTCGCCCCCGACACCCGGATCGCGGTCGTCGGCCCGCGCGCCGCCGACGCCCTCGCCATGCTGGGCTGCTACTCCTTCCCCTCGCACGTGCTGCCCCGCCACCCCGAGGTGCCGATGGGCATCGACATCCCGACCGTGCTGGAGGCGTTGCGCACCGAACTGCCCGACGCCAAGGTCACGTTCGCCGAGGGCTGCGGGGTCTCCGACCCGGACACCGCCGGCTTCGAGGAGGCGGTGGCCCGCGCCGCGGAGGCGGACGTGTGCGTGGCCGTGCTGGGCGACCGGGCGGGCCTGTTCGGGCGGGGCACCTCCGGCGAGGGCTGCGACGTCACCGACCTCCAATTGCCGGGCGTGCAGGGCGATCTGCTGGACGCGCTGGTCAACACCGGCGTGCCCGTGGTGCTGGTCCTGCTCACCGGCCGCCCGTACGCGCTGGGCCGCTGGCACGGCCGGCTGGGCGCGGTCGTGCAGGCGTTCTTCCCCGGGGAGGAGGGCGGTCCGGCGGTGGCGGGAGTGCTGTCGGGCCGCGTGAACCCCTCGGGCCGGCTGCCGGTGAGCGTCCCGCGCGTGCCGGGCGGCCAGCCCTGGACCTACCTCCAGCCGCCGCTCGGCCTCGCGGGCGACGTCAGCAACCTCGACCCGACCCCGCTGTACGCCTTCGGGCACGGCCGCTCGTACACGACGTTCACCTGGACCTCGGACGCCACCGGCGCGCAGATCGGCACCGACGGCTCCTACGACCTGCCGGTGACCGTCCGCAACACCGGCGACCGGGCGGGCGCGGAGGTCGTCCAGCTGTATCTGCACGACCCGGTGGCCAGCGTCACCCGCCCGGACGTCCGGCTGATCGGCTACCGGCGCCTGGAGCTGGAGCCGGGCGAGTCCGCGCGGGTCACCTTCCGCTTCCACGCCGACCTCTCGGCCTTCACCGACCGTTCGGGGGCCCGGGTGGTGGAGCCGGGCGCGCTGGAACTACGGTTGGCCGCGTCCAGCGCGGACGTACGGCACACGGCCCGGCTGCACCTCACCGGGCCGGTGCGGGTGCTCGGCACCGACCGGCGGCTGCGCTGCGAGACGGAGGTGTCGGGCGCGGAGTGACCCGCGCCGCGCGGAGCGGGGGCGCGATGGTCAGGTACGTGCATCACGAACTGTGGGCCGTGGCGGCGGTGCTGGCCGGTGCCGCCGCCGGGGCCGTGGCCGGGGCGGGCACGGGCGAGGCCTCGGCGATCCGGGCCGGGACGGTCGCGGGGGCGGCCGTCTTCCTGCTCGCGTTCCTCGCGCTGACCGTGCTGGTGCGGGCCTCCCGGATCCGAGGGGTCGGCGTGGCGCGGGAGTTCGAGGCGGCCAGGCACCTGGGTGACGGCCACCCGCCGCCGCGCCGCAGCCGGCCCGGCCCGCGCCTCGTGCCCCTGCTGCTGTTCACGGGCCTGCTCGCGTACTTCCTCGACGACACCGGCGCCGTCATGGTCCCCCTGGTCCTGGCCCTGGACTGGCTCGGCAAGGCGGCGCTGGCCGCGCGCTGGGAACGCCGCCGGGGCCGGCGGCTGTGGCGCGACCCGCGCGGCGGGCACCCGTCGCGGCTGTGGTACTCCGCCCTCAGTCCGGGCCCACCGACTCGAACCGCCATCGGTGCACCGCCCGCATGACCAACTCCCCCGGAGGCTCCGGCAGTTCGGGCAGCTCGGCGTCGTAGGGCGCGTCCCACCAGGTGACGACGAGGACGCGGTCCTGCGGGGCGCGGAAGGTCTCGCGGCGCAACGGCCGTACGGGAAGCGCCTGCTTGCGGGCCCAGGCGAGCAGGTCCGCGCCGCGGTCCTCGGCCGCCCGCGCCTCCCACATCAGGGCGACGGTCACGAGTACAGGTTCTCCTTGCTCACCTCGTGCACGTGGTCGTGGCCGGGCACGTGCGGGTCGGTCACCGGCAGGGAGGAGTCCGCGGACAGGTCCCAGCCGGAGGGCGCGCGGTTGCGGGCCACCATCTCCGCGCCGAGCGCCGCCACCATCGCGCCGTTGTCGGTGCACAGCTTGGGCCGGGGCACCCGCAGCCGGATGCCGGCCGCCTCGCAGCGGCTCTGGGCCAGCGCGCGCAGCCGGGAGTTGGCGGCGACCCCGCCGCCGATCATCAGGTGGCCGACGCCCTCGTCCTTGCAGGCCCGTACGGCCTTGCGGGTGAGCACGTCCACGACCGCCTCCTGGAAGGAGGCCGCCACGTCGCGGACCGGGACCTCCTCGCCGGCCGCCCGCCTGGCCTCGATCCAGCGCGCCACGGCCGTCTTCAGCCCGGAGAAGGAGAAGTCGTACGCCGGGTCGCGCGGGCCGGTCAGGCCGCGCGGGAAGGCGATCGCCTCGGGGTCGCCCTCGCGCGCGTACCGGTCGATGACCGGGCCGCCCGGGAAGCCGAGGTTCAGCACGCGGGCGATCTTGTCGAAGGCCTCGCCGGCCGCGTCGTCGATGGTCGCGCCGAGGGGCCGTACGTCGGAGGTGATGTCCGTCGACAGCAGCAGGGAGGAGTGCCCGCCGGAGACCAGCAGCGCCATCGTGGGCTCGGGCAGGGCGCCGTGCTCCAGCTGGTCGACGCAGATGTGCGAGGCGAGGTGGTTGACGCCGTAGAGGGGCTTGCCGAGCGCGTAGGCGTACGCCTTGGCCGCCGAGACGCCGACCAGCAGGGCGCCGGCGAGGCCGGGCCCGGCCGTCACCGCGATGCCGTCGAGGTCGCGGGCGCTCACCCCGGCCTCCTTCAGCGCGCGCTCGATGGTCGGGACCATCGCCTCCAGGTGGGCGCGGCTCGCCACCTCCGGGACGACCCCGCCGAAGCGGGCGTGCTCGTCGACGCTGGAGGCCACGGCGTCGGCCAGCAGGGTGGTGCCGCGCACGATGCCGACGCCGGTCTCGTCGCAGGAGGTCTCGATGCCGAGGACGAGGGGTTCGTCAGCCATGGATCTCGGTTCCTTGTACGGAAGTGGAGGGGTCGGTCA
The DNA here is from genome assembly GCF_054850255.1 of Streptomyces sp. 7R007. NCBI lineage: Bacteria > Bacillati > Actinomycetota > Actinomycetes > Kitasatosporales > Streptomycetaceae > Streptomyces > Streptomyces sp. 7R007. Next base: position 349,778 of record NZ_JBTWMV010000003.1, read on the forward strand.
GGCGCATCACCAGGGCGTCCACGTTGCCCGGCTGGTAGTAGCCGCGCCGGAACCCGATGGCCTCGAAGCCGAAGCGCTCGTACAGCTTCTGGGCGCGGATGTTGTCGATGCGGCACTCCAGCATCACCTCGGCGCACTCGAAGGCGGTGGCCGCGCGCAGGAGCTCGGTCAGCAGGCGGGCGCCGAGGCCGGTGCCCTGGTGGTCGCGGGCGACGGCGATGGTCTGGATGTCGGCGAGGTCGCCGGAGGAGGCGAGGCCGGCGTATCCGACGATCCGCGCCGGGTCCGCGGCGGTCTCGGCGACGACGTAGCGCCGGGTCGCCTCGGGCCCCCGCGCGTGGGCCAGCTCGGACCAGAACATGCCCCGGGACCAGGCGTCCTCGGGGAAGAGGTCCTTCTCCAGCTCCAGTACGGGATCGATGTCCCACCAGCGCATCTCGCGCAGTCGAGGGGTCAGCGGCGCCGTCACTTGGGGGTGACCACCTTGTAGTTCCTGGGGACCTGGGCGTCCGGGCGGCGCAGGTACAGCGGCCGGGGCGCGGGCAGCTCCTCGCCCGCCGCGAGCCGCTCGGCGGCCAGGCTCGCCAGCGCCGCCGCCGACACGTGCTCCGGCTCGTGCGCGGCCGGGAAGGTGGCGGGGTACAGCAGCGCGCCCGCGCCGACGGCCGGCAGCCCCTGGACGCGCTCGGCGATGTCGGCGGGGCGGTCGACCGCGGGGTCGGTCAGCCGGGTGCGGGAGTCGGCGTACGTCGCCCAGTAGACCTCCTTGCGCCGGGCGTCGGTGGCCACGACGAACGGGCCCCGGTCGATGTCGGCCGCGTAGGCGAGGGCGTCGAGCGTGCACACGCCGTACACGGGGACGCCGAGGGCGAGCCCGAAGGTGTCGGCGGTCATCAGGCCGACGCGCAGGCCGGTGTAGGGGCCGGGGCCGACGCCGACGGCGATGCCGGTGACGGCGTCGAGGCCGAGCCCCGCCTCGGCGAGCACACGGTCGACGGCCGGCAGCAGCAGCTCCCCGTGCCGGCGCGCGTCCACCTGACTCGACGAGGCGACGACGTCCGTCCCGTCGTGCAGGGCGACGGTCACGGCGGGGGTGGCGGTATCCAGAGCGAGCAAGAGCACGCGAACAGCCTACGGCGCGGGGGACCGTGCCGGACGATCGCGAGGTGCCGAAGCACCCTCACCGGGGACGCCGCACGAGCGCGTCCGAGCACGGGCGAAACCACGCGGACGGCTCGACGACGCGGCAGGGCTCCCACGCCTTCGGACAGCCGGGAGCGGACGGGGCATCCAACACAAGCCGCGGCGCGCACACGGTCGAGCGCGAGGAGAAACCAGGTGGACGGCTCGGCAACGCGGCCGGAGCAGGCCGGGGGGCATCCGACACAAGCCGCGGCGCGCACACGGTCGAGCGTGAGGAGAAACCAGGTGGACGGCTCGGCAACGCGGCCGGAGCAGGCCGGGGGACGTCCGACATGAGCTGCGGCGCGCACACGGTCGAGCGTGAGGAGAAACCAGGTGGACGGCTCGGCAACGCGGCCGGAGCCCCCACGCCTGTGGGCAGTGGGGAGCGGGCCGGGGGGCATCCGACACGAGCTGCGGTGCGCGCACGGTCGGGCGTGGGGTGGAACCAGGTGGGCGGCTCGGCGACGCGGCCGGGGCTCCCACGCCTTCGGACAAGCCGGGAGCGGGTGGGGGCGTCCGACACGAACCGTGGCGCGCGCTCGGTCGGTCGGGGCGGGTGCCTGGGGGCTGCTACGGTCGCCGGGACGTGGGTCGTACGACGTGATGGGTCAGGTGGACGACGGTGGCGAACGGCAGCTCCGGGTTCGTGTGCGGGCTCACCACGGCGGCCCTCGCGGCGGTCGGCTTCCTCGCCTACCAGGCCTCCGCGAGCGTCCCGGCCGGCCTCGGCACGGCGCACGCGAGCGCCTCCCCCGCGGCCGCCGCCGTCAAGGCGCCCCGCGACACGCGGAACCCCACCGCGCTGCCCGGCGGCTCCGGAACGGGTGAACGCGTCGTGTACTCGGTGGACGACGACCGCGTGTGGCTGGTCGACGCCGGCAACCGGGTGCGCCGCACCTTCGAGGTCAGCCCGGGCTCGCTGGACCCGGCACCGGGCGCCTACGCGGTCACCTCCCGCTCGAACGCCGTCACCGGCTCCGACGGCACCCCCATCGCGCACGTCGTCCGCTTCACCAGCGTGGACGGCGTCGCGGTCGGCTTCAGTACGGCGGTGGGCGGCCCGAAGGCGACGCCGGACCCGACCGCCCGCACGGGCGGCATCCGCGAGTCCCGCGAGGACGCGGACGCGATGTGGGAGTTCGCGACGATCGGCCAGAAGGTCGTGGTGATCCGCTAGCTGCGGACCCCGGTCCGCTCAGGCGGCCTCGGGGCGCTCGGTGAGTCCGGGATCCGGTACGCGCGGGGGCGTGGAGATGGCGTTGGCGGCGGCGCAGGACGCCAGCAGCTCGCGCATGGGCACCGCGGACACCACGCGCGGCGACGCCTCGTCCCGTTCCGTGGCCGGTCGTTCCGTGGCCGACATGGACGCCTCCTGAAAGCCGGGGGCGGACGTGGTTAGGTAGACCTAACCACTGACTGGATACCATGTGACCACGGACAAGGCCCCGAACGCAACGTCTTGCCGACGCGATGTCGGCACGTTCACGCCGTCAGCGCGCCGAGGTCGGCGCTCGTCCAGCGCCCGCCCACCCCGGTGACCGTCACGTGCCGCACCTCGTCCGCGGTGTCCCCCACCGCGCGGTGGATCAGCAGGTGCAGCCGGTCCTCGGTCAGCTCCTCGACCTTGCCCTCGCCCCACTCCACGACGACCACCGAGTCCGGCAGCGACACGTCGAGGTCGAGGTCCTCCATCTCGTCGAGCCCGCCGCCCAGCCGGTAGGCGTCGACGTGCACCAGCGGCGGCCCGTCGCCGAGCGACGGGTGCACGCGGGCGATCACGAACGTCGGCGAGGTGACCGCCCCGCGCACGCCCAGCCCCTCGCCGAGCCCGCGCGTCAGCGTCGTCTTGCCCGCGCCCAGCTCGCCGGTCAGCATCACCAGGTCACCGGCGCGCAGCAGCTTGGCCAGCCTGCGGCCCAGCTCCCGCATCTGCTCGGGGGAGGTGACGGTCAGCTCGGTCTCAGCCGGGTTGCGCGGTGCTGCTGGTGCTTCCATAGCCACCCACGGTAGCCCCTGCGGGTACGGCACCCGCCCGGGTGAGCAGGTCGGCGAGCCGGTCGGTGACCACTTCCGGGTGCTCCAGCATGACCAGGTGCCCGGCGTCCGGCACGAGCACCAGTTCGGCCTCCGGCAGCAGGTCGGCGATGGCCTCGCTGTGCTCACTGGGGGTGACCATGTCCTGCACGCCGGCCAGCACCAGGACCGGCTTGTCGGCGAAGTGGGCGAGCGCCTCGGTCTTGTCGTGGTCGTCGAACGCCGGGTAGTACTCGGCGACCACGTCGATCGGCGTGCCCTCGATCATCCGCTCGGCGAACCGCACGATCGCCGGGTCGACGTCCCGGGAGGCGAACGAGTACCGCTTGATGATCCCGGCGAACAGGTCCGCGGTCGCCCGGCGCCCCTTCTCCACCAGCTCGGCCCGCTGCCCCAGCGCCTTCAGCACCCCCGGCAGCACCCGCCGCACCGCGTTGACACCGGCCACCGGCAGCCCGAAGTTGACCTCGCCGAGCCGCCCGGACGACGTGCCCACCAGCGCTACCGCCACCACCCGGTCCCGGATCAGCTCGGGGAACTGGTCGGCGAGCGCCATCACGGTCATCCCGCCCATGGAGTGCCCGACCAGCACGATCGGCCCGCTGGGCACGGCCGCGTCGATGACGGCCTTCAGGTCCCGCCCCAGCTGCTCGATGTCGACCGGCACCCCGTCCTGCACCTGCCGCACGCCCCGCCCGGAGCGCCCGTGGCTGCGCTGGTCCCAGTGCACCGTGCGCACCACGCCCCGCAGGGCCGCGCGCTGGAAGTGCCAGGAGTCCTGGCTGAGGCAGTAGCCGTGGCTGAAGACGACGGTGACGGGAGCGGGCGCCTTGCGGCCGAACAGGCGCCGCCGGCGCGGGCCGAGCGCGGGCACCGCGTCCGGGTCGACGTCGTCGACTTCGTAGTACAGCTCGGTGCCGTCGTCGGCGTACGCCTTGCCGGGCGTGCCGCGCAGCGCGCCGTACGGTCCCGCCGAGTCGAGCGCGAGCCGCGCCTTCCTCCGCATCCCCCGGCCCACGGTGAGCCGCTCGATGGCCACGCCGGCCGCGGCCCCGGCGGCGACCACGCCTATCGCGGCGCCGGCGATACCGGTCGCCCGGCGCCAGCTCCCGGCCGCCCCCGTGGCGGAGGCGACGGCCAGGGCGGCCTCCGCACTGCTCTCGCTCACGTACCGCTCCTCTTCGCCGGACTGATCTTCGCTGGGTCGGGTGATGCAGGTGTTGCCGGAAGGACTGCTGGTGTAACGGGCCTGTGCGGGACGCATCCCGTGCGGTTACCCCGCTTCCGCCCCGACCTGTTCGTCTTGTTCCCCGTTCACATAGACGCGGGGGACGCGCGTTCCGATGCGTGTGACGATCTCGTACGCGATGGTGCCGGCCGCCTGCGCCCAGTCCTCGGCGGTCGGCTCGCCGCGGTCGCCGGGGCCGAAGAGCACCGCCTCGGCGCCGGCCTCGGGTTCGTCGCCCCCGAGGTCGACGACGAACTGGTCCATCGCGACCCGGCCCGCCACGGTCCGCCACTTGCCGCCGACCAGGACCGGGCCGGTGCCGGAGGCGTGCCGCGGGATGCCGTCGGCGTACCCGACGGGCACGAGGCCGAGGGTGGTCTCGCCCGGGGTGACGTAGTGATGCCCGTAACTGACGCCGTGACCCCCCGGAACGTGCTTCACCAGCGCGACGGACGCCGACAGCGTCATCACCGGGCGCAGCCCGAAGTCGGCCGGGGTGCCGATCTCGGGGCTCGGCGAGACGCCGTAGAGGGCGATGCCCGTGCGGACGAGGTCGAAGTGGGACTCGGGGAGGGTGAGCGTGGCCGGCGAGTTGGCGATGTGCCGGACCTCGGGGCGCACGCCCTGTCCCTCGGCGTACGCGAGCATCTCCCGGAAGCGGGTGAGCTGGGCCTGGATGGAGGGGTGGCCGGGTTCGTCGGCGCACGCGAAGTGGGACCACAGGCCGGTGACCCGCAGCAGCCCCTCGGACTCCGCTCGCAGGGCCGCGGCGACCAGGCCGGCCCAGTCGTCACCGGGCTGGCAGCCGTTGCGCCCGAGCCCGGTGTCGGCCTTGAGCTGCACGCGCGCGGGCACGCCGGCCGCGCGGGCGGCCCCGACGACCTCCTCCAGGGCCCACATCCCGCTCACCGACACGTCGATGCCGGCCTCGATCGCCTCCCGCCAGGGCCCGCCCGGGGTCCACAGCCAGCACAGCATGCGCCCGGACAGCCCGGCCGCGCGCAGGGCGAGGGCCTCCTCGGGCGTGGCGGTGCCCAGCCAGTCGGCGCCCGCCGCGACGGCCGCGCGGGCGCACGGCACGGCTCCGTGGCCGTACGCGTCGGACTTCACGACGGCCATGAGGGCGGCCCCCGGCGCGTGCGCGCGCAGGGCCCGCACGTTGGCCCGCAGGGCCGCCAGGTCGATCTCGGCGCGGGCTCGCAGGGGCGCGGTCGGGGCGGTGGCTGTGTCAGTCATGGCGCCCCCAGTGTCTCAGAGGGGTCCGACAGGGCCCCCGGCGGTCACGCGCCGGGCCGCCGCCCCCACACGTACACGTGGTCGCCCTTCTTCAGGACGCCCCACAGGGTGCGGGCGTCGCCGAGCCGCAGGTTGACGCAGCCCCAGGAGCCGACGGTGGTGTAGATGCTGCCGTAGACGGCGTGGAAGGCCTGGCCGCCGTCGAAGAACTGGGCGTAGGGCATGGGCGAGTTGTAGAGGGTGGACCAGTGGTTCTTGTGCCGCCAGTAGATCGTGTGCCAGCCGGCCCGGGTCCGGTGCCCGGCGCGCCCGCTCCGCATGGGCACGGGTCCGAAGACGACCTTCTTCCCCTTCTGCACCCAGGTCAGCTCGCGGTTGAGGTCCACACAGGCGACCCGGTAGGTGCGCACCGGGCACTTCCCTGCCGCGTTCGGGTTCTTCCTCGCCCCGATGAGCTGCATGGTGGCCCAGGTGACGGGTCCGGCGAACCCGATCGCGGGCTTGATCTTGTGGTCGGCCTGGAACGTCCGGATGGCCCGGCAGTCGGCGGCGGACTGCCGGCCGTCCACCTTCAGCTTCAGCCACCGCTCGACCTGCCGCTGGTAGGGCCCGGTCTGCTTGCTGCACGTCACCTTCGCGACCGCGTCGCCGAGGGGGACGTACTCGACGAGGTCGTACGTCCCCGCCGCCGCGGCCCGCGGCTCGACGGCGTCCTCCGCCGCGCTGGGCGTGTACACCTTCGGCGCGAGCACCTGGTCGGGCGTGTCGATCTGCCACGGCTGGGCGGGCCCGGGCGCGACCCCGGGAACCAGCTCGGCCTCGGGCCCGGGCGCGGGGGGCGCGGGCTGGGCCGCCCAGGCGTCGGCGGCGGGGAGGGCGGTGGCGGCGGCGAGGAGGACGGCGGCGCCCCGGGAAGCCATACAAGCGATACGTCTGCTGATCATGCGATCAGAGAAACGCGGGGCGCGGGGGGATGGGGGGAGCCGCGCGGGCAGGTCACTCGTACGTAGCCGCGGGCGGGCGGTGCCGTCCGTGGGGGACGTCAGTCGTGGGCGGCCGTGCCCCCGATGCCCCGCCAGACCCTGGGGAGGGTGTCGGCGATGTCGTGGGCGCCGATCGGGGCGCCGTTGGCCGCGATACGGCCGGCGAGACCGTGCAGGTAGGCGCCGACGCTGCCGGCGTCCAGGGCGCTGAGGCCCGCCGCGAGGAGGGAGCCGGTCAGGCCCGACAGGACGTCGCCGCTGCCGGCGGTGGCCAGCCAGGGCGTGCCGGTCGGGTTCACCCGTACGGCGCCGCCCGCCGCGTCGGCGACGAGCGTGGTCGAGCCCTTGAGCAGCACGGTCGCCCCGTACCGCCCGGCCAGCTCCCGCACGGCGGCCAGCCGCGCCCCCTCGACCTCCTCGCGCGCGACGCCGAGCAGCGCGGCGGCCTCGCCGGCGTGCGGGGTCATCAGGGTGGGCGCGGTACGGGCCCGTACGGCGTCCCGCTCCGCCAGCCGCAGCCCGTCCGCGTCGATCAGCACCGGTACGTCGGCCTCCAGCACCTCGGCGACGGTCGCCGCGTCGTCCCCGGCGCCCGGTCCGACGACCCACGCCTGCACGCGGCCGGCCTTCGCGGGCCCCTGGTCGGAGACGAGCGTCTCGGGGAAGCGGGCGATGACGGCGTCCCCGGCGGGCCCGACATACCGCACGGCCCCCGCCCCGCCCCTCAGCGCCCCCGACACGGCGAGCACGGCGGCCCCGGGATAGCGGGCGGACCCGGCGGCGATCCCGACCACGCCCCGCCGGTACTTGTCGCTCTCGGCGTCCGGGGCGGGCAGCAGCGCGGCCACGTCGGCGTGCTGCAACGCCTCCAGCGCGGGCTCGGCGGGCAGGACGGCCCCGAGCCCGATGTCGACGAGCCGCACGGAACCGGCGTACTCCCGCGCCGGGTCGATGAGCAGCCCCGGCTTGTGCGTGCCGAAGGTGACGGTGAGGTCGGCCCGCACGGCGGCGCCCCGCACCTCGCCGGTGTCGGCGTCGACGCCGCTCGGCAGGTCCACGGCGACGACGGCGGCCCGGGCCCGCGCGGCGGCCCCGGCGAGCGGCACCGCCTCGGCCCGCAGGCCGCCCTTGCCGCCGATCCCGACGATGCCGTCGAGCACGAGGTCGGCGCGCGCGATCAACTCCTCGCCCCCGTCTGGCCGTACGACCCGTCCGCCGGCCCGGCGCAACGCGGCGAGCCCGCCGGCGTGGGCCCGCTCGGGGGCGAGCAGCACGGCGTGGACGCCCGCGCCCCGCCGCGCCAACCGGGCGCCGGCGTACAGGGCGTCACCGCCGTTGTCCCCGCTCCCGACGAGCACGACGACCCTGCTGCCGTACACCCGCCCCAGCAGCTCGGCACACGCGGCGGCGAGCCCCGCCGCGGCCCGCTGCATCAACGCGCCCTCCGGCAGCCGCGCCATGAGGTCCCGCTCGGCTGCCCTGACCGTCTCCACGCTGTACGCAGTACGCATGCGACCGAGTCTGCCCTCAGCCCTCGGCGATCACCACCGCCGACGCCACTCCCGCGTCGTGGCTGAGCGAGACGTGCCAGGACCGCACGCCCAACTCCGCGGCCCGTGCGGCCACCGATCCCTTCACCCGTACCCGGGGCTGCCCGCTGTCCTCGACGTACACCTCGGCGTCGGTCCACAGCAGCCCGGCGGGCGCGCCGAGCGCCTTGGCGAGGGCCTCCTTGGCGGCGAACCGCGCGGCGAGCGAGGCGATCCCCCTGCGCTCACCGCTGGGCAGATGCAACTCGTCGTGCAGGAACAGCCGTTGCGCCATCCCGGGCGTCCGCTCAAGGGATGCGGCGAAACGCTCGATCTCGGCGACGTCGATACCGACGCCAATGATGCTCATACGGGCACTTTACGATCCGCCGGACACCTCCGGCCCGCTGGTCACGCCGCGGCCAGCTCGCACCACACGTACTTGCCCCGGTTGCCGTGCCGGGACAGCGGCTGCCAGCCCCACAGGTCGGAGCAGGCCCGCACCAGCGCCAGCCCCCGCCCCGCCTCCGCGAGCAGTTCCCACGTCCCCGGTGGCTGTGGAGGTTCCGGATTCGCGTCCCACGCCCCGATCCGCAGCACACCCGCCGACCAGCGCACGCGGAGGGCCGCGGGTCCCTTCGTGTGGCGTACGGCGTTGGAGACGAGCTCGGCCGCGAGCAGTTCGGCGACGTCGACGAGGCGGATCAGGCCGTGCAGGGTGAGGATCAGACGGAGCGTGCGGCGGCAGACGGTGACGGCTCGGGGGTCGTTGGGGATGGAGAGCGAGTACTCCCAGGATTCGGGCTCGGACTCGGGCTCGGGTCGGTTGTCGGGCATGGGGTGACTCCCTTGCGTGCGCTTGCACTTCGTGTCCGTTGCGTCACCGACGGTAGACCTTAGATTTAAGGGCAAGCAAGCCGATCGCGTAATCTGCCCCCGAACGGGTCGCGCTCGCAGGCGCGTTGAGGCGAGGAGCGGTGCATGGCGGGGTTGAGACGCGAACCGACAGCGCGCCAGCTGCGCCTGGGCATGGAATTGCGCAGGCTGCGCGAGGCGGCGGGCCTCACGGGTCGCGAGGCGGCAGCACTGCTCGGCGTGAGCTCCGTCCAGATCAGCCAGATCGAGGCGGGCGCCTCGGGGGTGAGCGAGACCCGTCTGCGCCGTCTCGCCGCCAACTACTCCTGCTCCGACGCCGAACTGATCGATGCCCTGGCGGCCATGGCGACCGACCGCACCCGTGGTTGGTGGGAGGAGTACCGAGGAGCCCTTCCCACACCGTTCCTCGACCTCGCGGAGCTGGAGCACCACGCCACAGCCCTGCGGGAAGCCCAGTTCCTGTACATCCCCGGCCCGCTCCAGACGGAGGACTACGCCCGCGCCGTCTACGCCTACCGCGTCCCCGAACTGCCGTCCGAGGAGCTGGAGTTGCGGGTCCAGCACCGAATGCGGCGCAAAGTGTTCCTCGAAGGCCCCGCCCCCAAGCCGTACGAAGCGGTCATCCACGAGGCGGCGCTGCGCATCATGGTCGGCGACCGCTCCGCGTCACGAGTCCAGCTCTCCCGCATCCTTCAGCTCTCTGAAGCGGACCACATCACCCTGCGCGTCATCCCTTTCGAGCTGGAGGGTTTCGCAGGCGCCACGAGCGCCATGACGTACGCGGAAGGCCCCGTGCCCAGGCTGGACACCGTCGTCCGGGACGGACCCCACGGCGCGGCCTTCATCGACTCCGAAGCCCAGCTCGCCGCCTTTCGAACGCTCTTCCGTAAAGTGGAGGCCGTGTCGCTCACCCCCGAGCGCTCGCGCGACTTCATCCACAAGCTGGCGAAAGAGCTGTGAGGCGACCCATGAACACCCCCGGGAACTGGCGGAAGTCGTCCTACTCGGGCCCCGGCGACGGCGACTCCTGCGTCGAGATCGCCGACTCCCCCACCCGCATATCCATCCGCGACTCCAAAACCCCGGCCCGCGCCACCCTCACCTTCCCGCCGGAGGCCTTCGCCGCGTTCGTGCGCGCACTGAAGCGCGACGCCCGCTGAGGGGACGCCCTCACCCCCGTAACTCAGTCTCCCTCCGTCACATCTCCCTGCTAACCTGCGGGAACTCTCGCGCGCCTGGGGGGCCAGTCTGCGCGCACGCGTGTCTACTACGCCATGGGGGCTGACGTATGGGCAAAAGCACCGACAAGGGCGGCGGCAGACCCGTCGGTTCGTCCGGACCGGTGAGCGATCCGTTCGACGCGCTGCCCGGGCTCGCCCCGCTGCGCACCGCCGCGTGGGACGGCGACTGGGCGGCCACGCAGGCTTTCTTCGCGGGGATCGGCTCCGCCGACGACGTCTCCTTCGCCGCGGGCGCGCTTGCCAACGTCGACCGGACGGAGACGTACCTGGAGGCGGCCGTCAAGGCCCTGCCCGACGACCCGTTGCCGCACACCCTGCTCGCCGAGCGGTACGTCCGCGTCGGCTGGGGCATCCGCAGCGGCGCCCGGGCCCAGTACGTCAGCCGGGACCAGTTCGAGCAGTTCCACTCCTGGCTGCGCAAGGCCGAACAGCTCCTCATCGAGGTGTGCGCGCGGCAGCCGGAGTACGCCCCCGCGTGGACCGCCCGGCTGCTGACCGCCCGCGGTCTGGAGCTCGGGCAGTCCGAGGCCCGGCGGCGCTACGAACGGCTGGCGGAACACCATCCGCACCACCTCCGCGCCCAGTCCCTGCTGGTGCAGCAGCTGTGCCCCAAGTGGGGCGGCACCTGGGAGGCCGCGCACGGCTTCGCCGGGGAGTGCGCGGCCAAGGCGCCGGACGGCTCGTGTGCCGGAGCCCTGGTCGCCGAGGCGCACATCGAGCACTGGCTGGAGCTGGACGGCGCCGCGGCCACCGAGTACATGCGGGACGTCGCGGTCCGCGACGAGCTGCGCCGCGCCGCCCAGTCCTCCGTGCTGCACCCCGCGCACCGCCCGGGCTGGCAGTCGACCGGCGCGCACAGCGCCTTCGCCCTGGCCTTCTCCCTCGGCGGCCAACTCCAGGACGCGGCACCGCACTTCGCCGCCCTCGGCGACACGGCCTCGGAGTCCTTCTGGCAGTACCTGCCGCAGTGGAGGAGCCGGTTCGCGCACCACCGTACGGCCGCGCTGGCGACGCTCCGAGGGGGAGACGACACATGACGACGCAGGACACGACGGCCACCGTCCCCGACCCGGCGGCCACCGGCCCCGCCCTGCTCGACGGCCTCGTAGGGCACACCACCGTCCAGGGCGTCCCCACCCTGTTCGCCCCGCGCCCCGGACCCGTCACCGCCGGTCTCCTCTTCCGCGTGGGCCGCGCCGACGAGACCCTGCCCACGGCCGGCGTCACCCACCTCGTCGAGCATCTCGCCCTGCACCGCCTGGGCCTGTCCGACCTGCACTACAACGGCGCCACCGCGAACACGTACACCCTCTTCCACGTCACCGGCGACGAGGACGAGGTCGTCACCTACCTCAACAGCGTCTGCGCCGCCCTGCGCGACCTGCCGATGGACCGGCTGGAGACGGAGAAGGAGATCCTGCGCACCGAGGCCGGCAGCCGGTCGAACGGGCCGCTGGCCCAACTGCCGCTGTGGCGCTACGGCGCCCAGGGCTACGGCCTGTCCAGCTACGACGAGCTCGGCACCTGGAGCCTGACCGCCGAACAGGTCCGGCACTGGGCCGAGACCCGCTTCACCCGTGACAACGCGATGCTGTGGATCACCGCCGACCGCGTGCCGGACGGCCTGGACCCGGCCCTGCCCGCCGGGCGCCGCGTCCCCGCCCCGGCCCCGACCAGCGCCCTGCCTGTCACGCCCGCCTACCTCCGCGGCGCCGACGGCCACCTCGCCTTCACCGCCGTGCTGCGCCGCTCCACCGCGGCCGCCGTCTTCGCCGACGTCCTCGGCCGCGCCCTCTTCCAGGACCTGCGCCAGAAGGGCGGCTACTCGTACTCCGCGGAGGCCGACTACACCCCGCGCGACGCCGACTTCGCCACCCTCACCGCCTACGCCGACGCGCTGCCGCAGAAACAGGACGCGGTGGTCGGCGCCTTCGTCGACACCTTCGCCCGGCTGCGCGCGGGCCGCATCGAGCAGGCCGAACTGGACTCCGTACGCGGCAAGTTGCTCAAGCTCTACGACACCCCCGACCTCGGCGCGACGATGCTGCCGTCGTACGCGCTCAGCCTGCTGCTCGGCCACCGCATCCTCACGCCCGAGCAGCACCGGGCCGAGCTGGCGGCCGTCACCGTGGCCGACCTGGGCGAGGTCGCCCGCGAGGCGTGGGCCGACGGGCTGCTCCAGGTGCCGACGCGGGGCGCCGACTGGGCGGGCCTGGCCGCCGCCCCGCAGTACTCCGCGTCCGGGGTCTCCGGCTCGCTGCACCCGTCGCTGGAGGACGACGACGTCACGCTCGTCATCGGCGACAAGGGCGTGACCCTGTCGCTGCCGGGCGGCCTGGTCACCGTGCGCTACGACGCCTGCGCCGCGATGACCGCCCGCCCCGACGGCGCCCGCCACCTGACCGGCCTCGACGGCTTCCGGGTGGCGGTGGAGCCGACCCTCTTCCGGGACGTCACGGCCGAGCGGATCGCGGTGCTGGACGCGGCCGTCCCCGCCGACGTGGTCGTCCCGCTGCCGGCCCGGCCCGAGGACGAGACACCCCGGCCGCGCGAGCGGAAGGCTCCCGCGGCGCGGGGCCGGGAGAAGAAGAGGCGCCGGCCCACCGGGCGCGTGTCGACCCGGTTCGTCGTCGCCGTCGTCCTCGCCGTGCTGTGGCCCGTGCTGCTCGTCGCCCTCCTCGTGCACGCGTTCGACGAGTCGTCCGGCTTCCCCGGGATCGGCGGCTTCCTGCTGGAGTACTGGCTGATCCGCACCGCCCGCCGCCTCTACAAGGGAGGCCGGGAGGACGGCGACGGCTGAGCCCGGGGCGGGGGCGCCGGCTACTCCACCGTCACCGACTTCGCCAGGTTCCGCGGCTGGTCCACCTCGTTGCCCCGGGCCGTCGCCAGCTCGCACGCGAACACCTGCAACGGCACCGTCGCCACCAGCGGCTGGAGCAGCGTCGGCGTGGCCGGGATGCGGATCAGGTGGTCGGCGTACGGCACCACCGTCTCGTCGCCCTCCTCCGCGATGACGATCGTCCGTGCGCCCCTGGCCCGGATCTCCTGGATGTTGGAGACGATCTTGTCGTGGAGGACCGAGCGCCCGCGCGGCGAGGGCACCACGACCACCACCGGCAGGTCGTCCTCGATCAGCGCGATCGGCCCGTGCTTCAGCTCGCCCGCCGCGAAGCCCTCGGCGTGCATGTAGGCGAGCTCCTTCAGCTTCAGCGCGCCCTCCAGGGCGACGGGGTAGCCGACGTGCCGCCCCAGGAACAGCACCGTGTTCTTGTGGGCGAGCGTGCGCGCCAGCGCCCGTACCGGCTCCATCGTCTCCAGGACCCGCTCGACCTCGACGGAGATCCGCGACAGGTCCCGGATGACGGCGGAGATCTCGTCGCCCCACTTGGTGCCCCGCACCTGGCCCAGGTACAGCGCCACCAGGTAGCAGGCGACCAGCTGGGTCAGGAACGCCTTCGTGGAGGCGACGGCGACCTCCGGTCCGGCGTGCGTGTACAGCACCGCGTCCGACTCCCGGGGGATCGTCGAGCCGTTGGTGTTGCAGATCGCCAGGACCTTGGAGCCCTGCTCGCGGGCGTGCCGCAGCGCCATCAGGGTGTCCATGGTCTCGCCGGACTGGGAGATGGCGATCACCAGGGACCGGCCGTCCAGGATCGGGTCCCGGTAGCGGAACTCGCTGGCCAGCTCCACCTCGCACGGGATGCGCGTCCAGTGCTCGATGGCGTACTTGGCGATCAGGCCGGCGTGGAAGGCCGTACCGCAGGCGACGATGACGACCTTGTCGACCTCCCGCAGCTCACCGGCGGAGATCCGCACCTCGTCCAGCGTCAGCGAACCGGAGGCGTCGATGCGCCCCAGCAACGTATCGGCGACCGCCTTGGGCTGCTCGGCGATCTCCTTGAGCATGAAGTAGTCATAGCCCCCCTTCTCGGCCGCGGACGCGTCCCAGTCGACGTGATACGACCGCACGTCCGCCGGCGTGCCGTCGAAGCCCGTCACCGTGACCGCGTCGCGGCGCAGCTCCACCACCTGGTCCTGGCCCAGCTCGATCGCGGAGCGCGTGTGGGCGATGAACGCGGCGACGTCGGAGGCCAGGAACGCCTCACCCTCTCCAACGCCCACCACCAGCGGGGAGTTCCGCCGCGCCCCCACGACCACGTCCGGCTCGTCGGCGTGCACCGCGACCAGCGTGAACGCCCCTTCCAGCCGCCGGCACACCAGCCGCATCGCCTCCGCGAGGTCGGCGGTCGCGGAGAACTCCTCGGCCAGCAGGTGCGCGACCACCTCGGTGTCCGTCTCGGAGGCGAGCTCGTGTCCCCGCTCCTCCAGCTCGCCCCGCAGCACGGCGAAGTTCTCGATGATCCCGTTGTGGACGACCGAGACCCGCCCCGCGTTGTCGAGGTGGGGGTGGGCGTTGGCGTCGGTCGGGCCGCCGTGCGTGGCCCACCGGGTGTGCCCGATGCCGGTGGACCCGGTCGGCAGCGGCCGGTCCACCAGCTCCTTCTCCAGGTTCACCAGCTTCCCGGCCTTCTTGGCCGCCGCCAGCCCGCCGTCCGCGAGCACGGCGACGCCCGCCGAGTCGTAACCCCGGTACTCCAGCCGCTTCAGCCCGGCCATCACGACATCCAGAGCCGACTGCGACCCCACGTATCCCACGATTCCGCACATGCGCGGCAGCCTACGGCCCGACGAGCGCCGAAAAGAGCCGCCGCGTGCCCGAAATCGGAAATTCCCACGGTCATACGAACCCCGTATCCGCGCCGCGCACCCCCGGACACGGGCCGTGCGCCCCCTTCGCCCCCGGGCGTGACGGACCCCACCCGCCATCCCGTTCAAACTCCGTTAACAATGGACTGTGATCTCTCCGGTCTCCTCGATGCCCCGGAGCGCCCACCGGCAGCGGCCGGAGGCGACTCCCTACGTCGACCTCACCCGCACGGAGTGGAGCGCGCTGCGCGACAAGACGCCGCTCCCCCTCACCGCCGAGGAGGTCGAGAAGCTGCGCGGCCTCGGCGACGTCATCGACCTCGACGAGGTGCGCGACATCTACCTGCCGCTCTCCCGGCTCCTCAACCTCTACGTCGGCGCCACCGACGGTCTGCGCGGCGCGCTCAACACGTTCCTCGGCGAGCAGGGCTCCCAGTCGGGCACCCCGTTCGTCATAGGGGTCGCCGGCTCGGTCGCCGTAGGCAAGTCGACCGTCGCCCGCCTCCTCCAGGCCCTCCTGTCCCGCTGGCCCGAGCACCCGCGCGTCGAGCTGGTCACCACGGACGGCTTCCTGCTGCCGACCAGGGAGCTGGAGGCGCGCGGCCTGATGTCGCGCAAGGGTTTCCCCGAGTCGTACGACCGCCGGGCGCTGACCCGTTTCGTCGCCGACATCAAGGCGGGCAAGGACGAGGTCACCGCGCCCGTCTACTCCCACCTCATCTACGACATCGTCCCGGACCAGCGGCTCACCGTCCGCCGCCCCGACATCCTCATCGTCGAGGGCCTCAACGTCCTGCAGCCCGCCCTGCCCGGCAAGGACGGCCGCACCCGCGTCGGTCTCGCCGACTACTTCGACTTCAGCGTGTACGTCGACGCCGCCGCCGACGACATCGAGCGCTGGTACCTCAACCGCTTCCGGAAACTGCGCCAGACCGCCTTCCAGAACCCCAACTCGTACTTCCGGAAGTACACGCAGGTCACCGAGGAGGAGGCCCTCGACTACGCCCGCATGCTGTGGCGCACCATCAACAAGCCGAACCTGGTGGAGAACATCGCCCCCACGCGCGGCCGGGCCACCCTGGTCGTCCGCAAGGGGCCGGATCACAAGGTCCAGCGGCTGCGCCTGCGCAAGCTGTGACCGTTAGTCTGCGCGCATGCTGCACCTGCGCCTGATCACACCGTCCGCCACCACGGACGACGTGGTCCGCCTCATCGAGAAGACGGTCGGTACCACCCACCTCGTCGTCGTCCCCGGCGCCGCCCGCAACCCGGCGGGGGACGTCGTGATGTGCGACGTGGCACGCGAGGCGGGTGACGAACTGCTCTCCGGGCTCCAGCAGTTGGGCCTGGACCGCACCGGTTCCATCGCCGTCGAGAACATCGACCTGAGCCTGTCCAAGCGCGCCGACAAGGCCGAGGCGGAGGCACCCGGCGAGGGTGCGGGCGCGGTGCTGTGGGAGCACCTGACGGACGCGACGCACGAGGAGTCGACGCTCTCCTTCACCTACGTCGCCTTCATCACCCTCGCGACGATGATCGCGGCCTGCGGTGTGGTGCTGGACAACGCGATCCTGATCGTGGGCGCGATGGCGGTCGGGCCGGAGTTCGGGCCGCTGGCGGGCATCTGCACGGCGATCGTGCAGCGCGCCCCGCGGCTGGCGCTGCGCTCCCTCACCGCGCTGCTGGTCGGTTTCGCGGCGGCGATGGCGCTGACGGCGGGCTTCAGCCTCTTCATGGACGCCGTCGGGCTGTTCACCAAGGCCCAGTTGGAGGCGGACCGCCCCAACACCGGGTTCATCTACGCCCCGGACTGGTTCTCGTTCGTGGTGGCCGTCCTGGCCGGAGCCGCCGGCACGCTGTCCCTGACCTCAGCCAAGTCCGGCGCGCTGGTGGGCGTGGCCATCTCGGTCACGACGGTCCCGGCCGCCGCGAACGCGGCCGTGGCCCTCGTCTACAGCGACACCACCCAGGCGGGCCGCTCCACGGAACAACTCCTCCTGAACCTGCTGGGCATCATCCTCGCCGGCACCCTCACCCTGCTGACCCAGAAGTGGCTCTGGCGCAGAGCTCAGTCGTCCTGAGGCGCATCGAAGGGGCCGAGGGCGAGAATAGCCGGAGCCGGAATAGGGGAACTGAGAGCCGGACCCGAAGCATTCCGTGAGTATTCCCGGTGGCCGCTATAAGGCCGCTCTCGTAGCGCTCTCACCAAGAAAAGGTAAAAGTGCAATAGCCGCGTTCCCGCTGGTGAGAGCTATGGCGTCTATGAACGTACCACGACCTTCCCATGCCAGTCATGTGAAGATCGAGTGAAGACGCGGTCCTTTTGCCCGAGTTAGACATCTAGGGTCACGGTCTGCGTGATTGCCGCGTGCACCCGGATTTCCTAAGTGTCTTGACGGCCTTTATTTAGCTCGTATTTAGTCTCCTCTTACGTCATTCATAGGGTGGCCTTACTCCGGCCTGCCCGAAAAGACTTCAAGGGGT
The DNA here is from genome assembly GCF_054850255.1 of Streptomyces sp. 7R007. Lineage (NCBI taxonomy): Bacteria > Bacillati > Actinomycetota > Actinomycetes > Kitasatosporales > Streptomycetaceae > Streptomyces > Streptomyces sp. 7R007. The sequence goes on from NZ_JBTWMV010000003.1 coordinate 367,281, forward strand.
GGAGTGTGCGTACGCGTACACATCTGGCGGGGAAACTGGCCGCGTTGGCCGGTCTGCTCCTCGCCGCGACGGGGGGCGTGACGCTGTCGTCGCCGCAGGCGGTCGCCGCCACCTGCACGGCGGGCACGGCGAGCGACTTCAACGGCGACGGTGTGCAGGACACGGTGATCGCGGACCCGGGCGCCACGGTGAACGGGGCCAAGAAGGCCGGGCTGGTGCGGGTGGTGCTCGGCGGCGGGAAGGGCGTCTCCGAGATCTCCCAGGCCACCACCGGCATGAACGCGACCCCCGAGGCCGGCGACGGCTTCGGCGTCTCCTACGCCGCCTACGACGCCGACGGCGACGGCTGCAGCGACCTCGTGGTCGGCGCGCCGTACGAGGACGTCGTCAAGGACGGCACCAACCTCGTCGACGCCGGGGCGATCTACGTCATCCACGGCACGCCCACCGGCATCGGCACGGGCTCGGCCATCGAGAGCTACAGCCAGGCCGGGTTCGACTCCGGCACCACGACCGAGGCCTACGACTGGTTCGGCTACGCCCTGAAGGCGGGCACGACCGCGAGCGGATCGCCGTACCTGGTCATCGGCGTGCCCGGCGAGGGCGTCACCTACGGCGGCACGACGTACGCCGACGCCGGCTGCATCGAGTACGTGCAGGGCAGCACCAAGGTCTCCCTGAGCGAATACTCCGACGGCGTGCCCGGCGACCCCGAGGTGAACGACCGCTTCGGCTACTCGCTCACCGGCACCAACCGCTACTTCGCCGTGGGCAGTCCCGGCGAGGGCATCGGCGACCAGGAGTTCGCCGGCGGCGTGGCGGTCTTCAGCCACACCCTGTCGGGCGGCATGCCCACCCCGCTGGTGGGGCTGGACCAGGACAGCACCGGCATCGGCGGCACCGCGGAGGCCGGCGACCGCTTCGGCTTCTCCGTCTCCATGACCGGCTACCGGCCCAGCGACCAGACGTACAACTCCGATGTGCTGCTCGCCGTCGGCATCCCCGGCGAGGACATCGGGACCACCCCCGACGCGGGCGGCGTCGCGGTCGTCCGCATCCAGCCGTCCGGCGCGTACACGCAGGTCACGGCGTTCGACAACAGCGTCACGGACGTCGAGGGCGACGCCGTCGCCGGTGACGCCATGGGCCAGCGCGTGGTGATCGCCAACACCGACACCAGCGTCGTGACGACCACCGCGAACATCCGCCTCGCCGTCGGCGAGCCCGGCAAGGACACCGCCACCGTCAAGGACGCCGGCGCCGTGCACGTCTTCCGTCCGCTCGACGCCTCCGTCGGCACCAACGACAAGGTGCTCACCCGGGGTTCGGGCCTGCCCGGCACCGCGACCGCCCGCGACTACACCGGCATGGCGCTGGTCGCCGGCAGCGTCAACCTCTACGTCGGCGTGCCCTACAGCAAGGAGTCGGCCACCTCCAAGGGCGTCCTGTACGTCCTGCCGTGGACGGACGTCGACGGCACCACCAGCACCGGTACCACCACGTACCAGCCCGGCGCGAACGGCCTGCCCGACGCGGGCTCGACGTTCGGGGTGATCGGATGACCGGCGGGCCGAGGAGAACGAGAAACAGCGCCATGCAGAAGCGTAGGAGATCCTCCCGTCGCCCCCTCGCCGCGGTCGTCGCCGCCGCGGCGCTCCTGACGACCGGCCTCAGCGTCGTCCCCGCACCGGCCGCCGAGCGGACGACGGCGGACAAGGCCGCCTCCTCCGGCAGCGGCACCTCGCTGTCCCCCAACGACGCCCGGACCAGGGCGAAGAAGACCGGCAAGCCCGTCGAGATCCAGAGCCTGCGCGACGAGCGCAGCACCACCGTCGCCAACCCCGACGGCACCTTCACCACGAAGCAGTACGTCCAGCCCGTGCGCACCCGCGTCGACGGCAAGTGGACGAACATCGACACCACCCTCGTGAGGCAGAAGAACGGCACCCTCGCGCCGAAGGCCGCGCTGACGCCGATGTCGTTCTCCGGCGGCGGTGACACGACCTTCGCCACCATCGACAAGGACGGCCACGCGCTCTCCCTCGACTGGCCGGGCAAGCTGCCCAAGCCGAGGATCGACGGCTCCACCGCCACGTACGCGAACGTCCTGGACGGCGTCGACCTCAAGGTCACCGCCAGCGCCGAGGGCTTCTCGCACGTGCTGGTCGTCAAGAACGCCGAGGCGGCGGCCGACCCGGAGCTGGCCAGGCTGCGGCTGCCCGTCGACACCGACTCCGTCAAGCTCACCGAGAACCCCGACGGCGGCCTCACCGCGACCGACCCGGCCGCCGGCGGCGCCGTCTTCGAGGCGCCCCGGCCGCTGATGTGGGACTCGGCGCACGCCGCCGACGCCGCGGCGGACACCGAGACCGTGACCCCTCCCGACGGTGCCCAGGTCGCCGACGTCGGCCTCGACGTCTCCGCCAAGACGGTGACCCTGACGCCCGACCAGGGACTGCTCGCGGACAAGGACACCGTCTACCCCGTCTACATCGACCCCGTGGTCAAGACCGCCAGCCGCACCGGCTGGACCATGGTCTCCTCGCACTGGGCGTCCAACTCCTACTGGAAGTTCGACGACGACGAGGGCGTGGGCCTGTGCCCCTCCGACGTGTCGGTGCGCTGCGCCAGCGCCAGTGACGTCAAGCGGCAGTTCTTCGCGCTGCCCACGGGGGCGTTCGAGGGCAAGGACATCGTCGACGCCGAGTTCGCCGTCACGCTGGTCTTCACCTACAGCTCGTCCGCCCGCGAGGTGCAGCTGGCCCGGGTGAACAGCACCGGCGCGAGCGCCATCAACTCCTCCACGACCTGGTCCAACCAGCCCTCCTCGAAGGCCACCGTGGACACCAAGTCGCCGACGGCCAACGCCGGTTCGTGCACGTCGACCAACCAGAACGTCCGCTTCGACGCGACGAGCACCGTGCAGAGCGCGGCCGACAAGGGCTGGGGCACCACCACCTTCCGGCTGAAGGCGGGCAGCGAGTCGGACACCTCGTACTGGAAGCGGTTCTGCGGCAACGCCTACCTGTCGGTGAAGTACAACCGGCCGCCCCTGGAGCCCGACCAGGACGACCTCCAGATGAAGCCGGGCGGCACCTGCGAGTACGGCAGCGCCACCGAGCACTACGTCACCGAGGCCCCGCGCGTCACCGCCGTGATCCGCGACTACGACCACGGCGACACCGGCTCCAACACCGAGACGCTGCAGGCCCAGTTCAAGGTCTGGTGGACCGACTCCAGCGGCAACACGGTCACCCACTACGCGATGACGCCCAAGAAGACCACGGTGGACTCCAGTTGGAGCGACCAGACGGGCGTGGCCACGTTCTACTACGTCGTCGGCTCCGACGTCTCCGGTGACGGCGAGGCGGGCTTCAGCATCCCGCCGAACACCACCGTCGCCTGGGCCGTGCGCGGCTACGACCAGCAGTCGTACGGCGCCTGGTCCACCGACGGCGACCAGACCCGCTGCGAGTTCATCTACGACACCAGCAAGCCCAAGTCGGCCACCATCACCTCCACCCGGTACCCGGACGACGAGGCCTGGCACACGGGCGTCGGCGACTACGGCGACTTCACCATGGACTCGCCGTCGGCCGACGTGACGAAGTACACGTACTACTTCACCGGCCCGCAGGCCGACAACGGCAAGAAGACGGTGCCCGCCGAGTCCACCGGCGGCCCGGCGACCATCCGCTGGATGCCGCCGAGCGAGGGCACCTACGCGCTGCACGTGACCGCGGTCGACGGGGCCGGCAACGCGCAGAAGACGCCGACCGTGCACATCTTCCTGGTCAGCGACGGCCGCGCCCCGGTCGCCGCCTGGACCCTCGGTGACGCCAAGGGCGCCACCAAGGCGGCCGGCGCCAGCGGCACGCCCGACGCGAGCGCCGGCTCCGGGGTGACCTTCGGTGCCGAGGGACCGCTGGGCGCCACCGACA